>NZ_JAIUZO010000002.1:1830000-2130000 GCF_020171365.1 Qipengyuania gaetbuli
AGTGGGAAAGCATGTGGGAATCCCAAAACAACCAGGAGGTTGGCTTAGAAGCAGCCATCCTTTAAAGAAAGCGTAACAGCTCACTGGTCTAAATAAGGGTTCCTGCGGCGAAGATGTAACGGGGCTAAAGATATGCACCGAAGCTTAGGGTTGCAGTTTACTGCAGCGGTAGCGGAGCGTTCCGTAAGCGAGTGAAGGCGAAGGGTAACCGACGCTGGACGTATCGGAAGTGCGAATG
The DNA here is from genome assembly GCF_020171365.1 of Qipengyuania gaetbuli. Classification (NCBI taxonomy): domain Bacteria; kingdom Pseudomonadati; phylum Pseudomonadota; class Alphaproteobacteria; order Sphingomonadales; family Erythrobacteraceae; genus Qipengyuania; species Qipengyuania gaetbuli. The sequence continues at coordinate 1,830,239 of NZ_JAIUZO010000002.1, forward strand.
CTGACATGAGTAGCGACAAAGAGGGTGAGATGCCCTCTCGCCGAAAGACCAAGGGTTCCTGCGCAACGCTAATCGGCGCAGGGTTAGCCGGCCCCTAAGACGAGCCCGAAGGGGGTAGTCGATGGGAACCACGTAAATATTCGTGGGCCTGGAGATGTGTGACGGATGGTGGAAGTTGTTCACCCTTATTGGATTGGGTGGGCAGCCAAGCTGTTCCAGGAAATAGCCTCTCCGTATAGACCGTACCCGAAACCGACACAGGTGGTCAGGTAGAGTATACCAAGGCGCTTGAGAGAAGTATCCTGAAGGAACTCGGCAAATTGCCTCCGTACCTTCGGAAGAAGGAGGCCCTGGATCGAGGCAACTCTTTTCAGGGGGCACAGGCCAGGGGGTAGCGACTGTTTAGCAAAAACACAGCACTCTGCTAAGTCGGCTTCAAGACGACGTATAGGGTGTGACGCCTGCCCGGTGCTCGAAGGTTAAGAGGAGGAGTGCAAGCTCCGAATTGAAGCCCGAGTAAACGGCGGCCGTAACTATAACGGTCCTAAGGTAGCGAAATTCCTTGTCGGGTAAGTTCCGACCTGCACGAATGGCGTAACGACTTCCCCACTGTCTCCAGGATATGCTCAGCGAAATTGAATTCTCCGTGAAGATGCGGAGTACCCGCGGTTAGACGGAAAGACCCCGTGCACCTTTACTGCAGCTTCAGAGTGGCATTAGGAAAGAGTTGTGTAGCATAGGTGGGAGGCTTTGAAGCGACGGCGCCAGCTGTCGTGGAGCCATAGGTGAAATACCACCCTGCTGTTTTCTGATGTCTAACCAGCTACCGTTATCCGGTAGTGGGACCCTCTGTGGCGGGTAGTTTGACTGGGGCGGTCGCCTCCTAAAGAGTAACGGAGGCGCGCGATGGTAGGCTCAGGACGGTTGGAAACCGTCTGCAAGAGTGCAATGGCATAAGCCTGCCTGACTGCGAGACTGACGAGTCGAGCAGAGACGAAAGTCGGTCATAGTGATCCGGTGGTCCCTCGTGGAAGGGCCATCGCTCAACGGATAAAAGGTACGCCGGGGATAACAGGCTGATGATTCCCAAGAGCTCATATCGACGGAATCGTTTGGCACCTCGATGTCGGCTCATCACATCCTGGGGCTGGAGCAGGTCCCAAGGGTTTGGCTGTTCGCCAATTAAAGTGGTACGTGAGCTGGGTTCAGAACGTCGCGAGACAGTTTGGTCCCTATCTGCCGTGGGCGTCGATACTTGAAAGGAGTTGCCCCTAGTACGAGAGGACCGGGGTGAACGTACCTCTGGTGTACCAGTCATCCTGCCAAGGGTGCCGCTGGGTAGCTATGTACGGACGGGATAACCGCTGAAAGCATCTAAGCGGGAAGCCTCCCTTAAGATAAGGTATCTTCGAACCGTCGTAGACCACGACGTTGATAGGCCGGGTGTGGAAGCGCAGTAATGTGTGGAGCTAACCGGTCCTAATAGTTCTTTTCGCGCTTGTAGGATCCCACCATCAACGACAGCCCTGTGCTGTCTTGGTCGGAGGAAATCTCCAAAGCCGGATAAGCCCAGAAAAGCTCAAAGCATCGATTTAAGCCCATGTCCGCCAGCTCTATTGCTTGGTGACCTTAGCGTCTGTGACCCACCCGATCCCATCTCGAACTCGGCCGTGAAACCGGACAGCGCCGATGGTACTAGTGCCTAAGCACTGGAAGAGTAGGTCGTCGCCAGGCATTAAAGCCGGCGGGCATCGGGATAACCCATTCACAGTTTCAAAAAGCCGCTGCCGGTGTGAACCGAGCGGCGGCTTTTTCGTCTCTGGGCTTCGCGCCCGGATGACGGCACGGTGCCGCGGGGTGGAGCAGCCCGGTAGCTCGTCAGGCTCATAACCTGAAGGTCGTTGGTTCAAATCCAACCCCCGCAACCACCGTCACACAACCTCCCTCTCGAACCGCTCGGTCGGCTTCCCTCACCGGGGAAACGTGGCCGGCCCGCTTTCGCCCCGCCAAGGCACTCCGATCGGGGGCTGTCGAGGCGTCAATTTCAAGGGGTGGATCGAGCGGTCCGAATAGCCACACTTGCTGAAAGCAAATCCTGTCGACTTCACGCGCGGCGCGAGATCTAGTCGGCGCGATGGCTGAAGCGGAGGCGCAATCTCAAAAATCTGCGCGTCAGAACCTTAGCGTGGTCAATATATCATCCGCTTGGCTCGAGAGGCTTAGCGCCTGTTCGCGAGTTACGCCGCCGAACTTCCCGCGCACGATATAATTGCCGAATGGGAGGCCGTCGAAGAACGCATACCCATCAAAGTCGCTTTGCGCCTGATAGGTATCGCCTCTTTCGCTCGTCAGTGACACCACCAGCCCAGTGACAGGATCCTGACGCTCGCCGGATCCGTGAATCAGGCGGATTTCGATCGTGCCTGTGGGGGCAAGCCGGATTGGAACCGGAAGTACCTGGCCCGGCCGCAAGGTCACCCGCGTGCCTTCCCGATCCGGACGCAACCGCTCGTCTTCTAGCGAGGATAGTTGCAGCGCCAAAGAGATCGGTCGGTAGGTCGGCAAGCCACCGAGCACTGTCACGCCGCCTGCCCCGACGCCTACATCTTCGACGAGAGCGGCGGCCGTGCCGACCTCATCGATCCGCGCACGGGCCAGGCCCACTGCGAAGACCTTCGCTGGGGCCACATCTGGACCTACAACCTGATCGACAACCTGCGCCTCGACGGTCCGGGCGGTCCCGACACCGGCACGCAGACCTCGCCGTTCGGCCGTACGGTCCTGCTGCAGTACCAGTATGCCAATGGTCCGGGCGGCGGCGCGCTCAACATCCCGGCCTACGGTCCGGCTTCCGGCCTGTTCGACTTCGTTGCTCCCCCGGGCTTCTTCCCGACCGGCTACGACGCTGCATCGATGGCTGTCCAGAACGCCTACCACCCGTTCGTTGAGCAGGCGACGATCATTCCCGAGACCGATCTCTACACGGTGTACGGTGAAGCGTCCTTTGAACTGGCGGATTCGGTCGAGCTGTTCGGCGAATTCCTCTACAACCGCCGCGAAACCTACCAGAACGGCTGGCGCCAGTTCTGGAACTTCGGCTGGACGGGCGACCTCTACACCACTGGTGCCGGTAACTACTGGAACTACTGGGGCGACGGTTTCGCCGGGTACAACTTCATCAGCCCGACCCCGATCACCGATCAGTCGGACAACAGCCAGAAGGTCGACTACCTGCGCGGTGTCGGCGGCGTGCGCGGCGATATCTCGACGGGCGGCAACTGGAAGTACGAAGCTTACGTCCAGTACAGCCGCAGCGACGGCAAGTACCGCTCGCAGCAGATCCTCCAGGATGCCTACGACAGCGGTTACTTCCAGTATTCGTCCTGCGTCGGCACGACGCTGCCCGTCTCGGGTCGCCAGTGCATCGACATTCCGTGGACCGATCCGGAATTCCTCCGCGGCAACCTGACGCAGGAGCAGATCGACTTCCTGTTCGACTGGGAAGAAGGCCAGACGATCTACACCCAGCTTTCGGGTGAAGCAGTCGTCTCAGGCGAACTGTTCGAGCTGCCGGCCGGCCCGCTGGGCATCGCCGTCGGTGTCGTGGCTCGCCGCGACGAGATCGAGGATACGCCGGGTGCGATCACCCTCGCCGGCAACGCATGGGGCACGACCACCGGCGGCATCACTGCCGGTAAGAGCGTCACCACCGAGGCCTTCGGCGAACTTAGCGTCCCGATCCTTGCAGACACGCCCTTCTTCGAAGACCTCACCCTGTCGCTGGCAGGCCGCCTCACCAACGTGACGGCGACCCGCGCTTCGGATGGTGTGGAAGACGAAGACAACGGCAACTTCACCTACAAGATCGGCCTCAACTGGGCGCTGACCGACTGGCTCCGCTTCCGCGGCAGCTACGGCACCTCGTTCCGTGCTCCGGCGCTGTTCGAGCAGTTCCTCGCCGACGAGACGAGCTTCGTCAGCCAGCGTTTCGACCCCTGCATCAACTGGACTGCAGGCCTGAACGACGGCACGACGTCGCAGCGCGTCGCCGACAACTGCGCCGCTGACGGCATCCCGGGCAATTACGGCGGCGGCGGTATCACTGCCACGGCGTTCTCCTCGGGCGGTCTCGGCAATCTCGAGGCCGAAACCTCGAAGGCCAAGGTCATCGGTGTCGTCCTGACGCCGGATCTCCCGTTCCTCGGCGATACGAAGCTCAGCCTTGCGGTCGATTACTTCGACATCGAAGTGAACGGCGAAATCTCGCAGCTTGGGCCGGTGGCCATCCTCAACGGCTGCTACTCGTCGGAAGACTTCGCGAACGAACCGCTGTGTGACCTGTTCAACCGCGGGCAGAACGCGACGGCGATCTACCAGATCAACGAGATCTACGACCAGTACATCAACATCGCGAGCCAGCGTAACTCGGGTGTCGATGCCTCGCTCAACATCTCGCATGACATGGGCGATCTCGGCCTGCTGACGCTGCGTGCAGAAGCCACCTGGCAGACGCGCGACAACTTCCAGCTGCTGCCGACTTCGGAAGTGGAAAGCGACAATGGCGAAGCGGGTTCGCCCGACTGGGTCGGCGACTTCCGCGCAACCTGGGCCCATCCCTCGGGCTTCAGCGCATTCTACGGCATCAATGTCATCGGCGGCACGTCGAACGAGGAAGACTTCCTCTCCGACAATGGCGGCGATCCCTGCCTTGAATCGTTCAACCGCGACAATCCGGCCGGCGATCTGCCGATCTACGGCCGCTATTGCCCGGACCTGACGACGCCGACGACGTTCTACCACAACTTCTCGATCAGCCAGGAAATCGCCGATGGCCGTGCAGAAGTTACGCTGGGCGTCAGCAACATCTTCGATACGCGCCCGCCGCGCGTGTCGCTGTTCAACGGCGGCCAGATCAGCACGCTCGGCCCGGTGGTTGCTGCCTCGCAGTATCCGTTCGTCGGTCGCCGCGCCTTCATCAACGCATCGATGAAGTTCTGATCGCGAAAGCATAGGGCGGGAAACCGTCCACAAGAACGGGGCGGCATGGCAACATGTCGCCCCTTCTGTTAGGGCCTCCCCCAAGGAGCAAAAATGCCGGAAATTCTGGTTCAGCGAGACAATCTGGACGAAGCGAGCAGGCGGTTCGAGCAGGCGCGGCTGGAACGCCCCGTCTTCCTCAACTCCATCCCCAAGAGCGGTAGCCACCTGCTGCGCAACATCATGCGGATGTTCGTGCCGGTGGAGCAGACCTACCCGGCGGATTTCATCCAGTGGGGCAATTTGCAGGCGCACCGCCAGGCCTTCGATCCGGCCAATCCGAAACTGAGCTGGGGCCATTTGTTCTACGCCGATGCCTCGGCCATCGAGACTGCGCCCGCACACCGCGTCCTGCTCTACCGCGATCCCTACGACTGGGTCATCGCCCGCGCGCGCTTCATCCTGTCGGACCAGTTCCAGGGCAATGTCGATCACCTGAGCAGCGGCGTGCTGTCAGGTGACGAGCTGCTGACGATGATGATTTTCGGCCTGCCGCAGAAGCTTCCTTCGCTCAACGACATCTACGAACTCAACGCGGCCGCATGGCTTGGCGCGCGCTGCCATGTCGTGAAGTACGAAGACCTCATGCGCCACTTGGCCGACCTCGACAGCGATGCAGCGGAAACATTCTTCTCCGACCTCCTCGATGCATCGGGTATCGCCAAGCCTGCCGACTGGCGCGATCGCGTGCGCACCGGTTCCGCGCGCGAGGAAAGCGCGACAGCGCGGGAAAATCTTACCGGCGTCGGTATCGAATTGCCCAAGCAACTTGGCGAACGTCACCGTGCTCTGGTCGACTACCAGGCCCCGGGCCTGCGCAAGGTATTGGGCTACGCATGAACGGCAATGTCACCAGCGCACCGGGTGCCGGCACGATCTCCATCCATCCGCGCCTGTTCCCCGCGCGGGAAATGATCGACGACGGCAAGTACGAACAGGCCGCGCAATATCTCATCGGGTTCCTGCGCCAGAACCCCGAAAACCCGCAGGCGCTGGCCATGCTCGGGCAGGCGGCCAACCGTCTCGGCGCGCTTGGGCAGGCAGAACACTTCATGCGCAAGGCCATCCAGATGGGCGCGCGCGAATATGACAACCGGTTCCAGTTGGCGACGATCCTCAACCAGCAGGCGCGACCGGTCCCGTCGGCAAGGATGCTGGAAGCGCTCCAGCAGGAACGGCCGGATGCCAACACCCGCCTGCTGCTCGCATCGATCTACGAGAAGATCGGCGAAAGCGAGCGGGCGCGCGAAATGTATGCCGAACTGGCACAGCAACATTCCAACCATGCGCCGACGCTCATCGCCTATGGCCACAGCCTGCGTTCGGCGGGCCAGGTCGACGAGGCTGTCGCGGCATACCGGCAGGCGATCGCTGCCGACGACGGTTTCGGCGATGCATGGTGGGGACTTGCCAGCATCAAGGCGAAGATCCTCACCGACGAGGATATCGAGACGATGCGTGCGGCGCTGGCAATTGCCATCGACGAACGCAATATCGCGCCGCTCCATTTCGCCCTTGCGCGGGCGCTCCACGACCGCAAGCAGCACGCCGAGGCGTTCGAGCATTACAAGCTGGGCAATGACCTGCGGGCAAAGTCGCTCGACTACAATGCCGAGGAACTGAGCGGAGAGGTCTCGGAAACCGCGCGCATGGTCGATGCAGCCTACCTCTCCAAGATGTCTCTGGCACCGGTCGGGGATGCCGTGCCGGTATTCATCATCTCGCTGCCCCGTTCAGGCTCGACCCTGCTCGAGCAGATGCTCGGCTCGCATTCGCAGATCGAGCCGGTAGGCGAATTGCCCTACGTGCCTGCCATCCTGCGCAGCTTCATGGAGATGGCCACGCGCCGCGGGAAGCTGACCGTGCCGCAGGCGATCACCGCGCTGCCGGACGAGCAGGCTGCCGCCTTCGGGCGCGACTACATGGAACGGGCAGCGGTGCATCGGACCGAAGGCACCCGCTTCTTCCTCGACAAGCTGCCGCAGAACTGGAGCAATGTGCTCTTCATCCGCAAGATACTGCCGCAGGCGCGTTTCATCGACATCCGCCGCCCGGCGATGGACTGCTGCTGGTCGAACTTCACCCAATCCTTCACCAGCGCCCACCCCTCGTCCTTCACGCTGGAGGACATGGGTCGCGCCTATGCCGACAATGTCCGCCTGATGGCGCATTTCGACGCGGTTGCGCCCGGCATAATCCACCATGTCGACTACAGCGCGCTGGTCGAGGACCCGCGCACCCAGATTGGTGGCGCGCTCGACTATCTCGGGCTGGAATGGGAGGACGATATCCTCCAGTTCCACCAGTCCGACCGCGTCGTGCGCACGCCCAGTAGCGAGCAGGTTCGCCGTCCGCTCAACCGCGACGGGATGGAGGTCTGGAGGCCCTATGCCGAATATCTCGGTCCCTTGCGCGACACGCTTGGCGATCTGGCCGAGGCTTAGTGGTCTCGCGGCCGAGCATCCCTTGACCCGCCGTGCCGCCTCGCCGAAAGCACCGGCGATGAAAGACATCTCGCGAATTGGAATCCTGCTTGTCTCCTCCATGACGCTGTGCGCCCCCCCGCTCAGCGCGCAAGACGCCGGCGAGGAAGATGCGACCGTCATCGTCGTGACCGGGGAGGGGCTCTCCGAAACCCCGGCAGCACCGGCCTATGCCTCGCAGGAGATTTCGCGCGAGGAGATCGTCTCGAGCGCTTCGGGCAGGATCGAGGACGTCCTGTCGGGCGTCGCGGGTTTCCAGCAGTTCCGCCGCTCGGACAGCCGCTCGGCCAATCCCAGCGCGCAGGGTGCGACCTTGCGGGCGCTGGGCGGCAATGCGACCAGCCGCGCGCTGGTGCTGCTCGACGGGGTGCCGATGGCCGACCCCTTCTTCGGCTTCATACCGTTCAGCGCCATCGCTCCCGAAACGCTGGGCGAGGTCCGCGTGACGCGTGGCGGCGGGGCAGGGCCCTTCGGCGCGGGCGCGCTGGCCGGCACGATCGAACTATCGAGCGCCGGGCTGGACGATCTCGGCAGCTTCGGCGCACAGGCGCTGGTGAACGACCGCGGCGGGACCGAGGCCTCGGCGCATGTCGCTTCGGGGCTGGGCGGTGGCTTCGGCTCCCTGTCCGCGCGCTGGGACCGTGATCCCGGCTTCCACACCACCCCCGAGGCGGACCGCGTGCCTGCTACCGCACGCGCGGCCTACGACAGCTATTCGGTGCAGGCGCGCGGCGTCGTCCCGCTTGGCGAGACAATGGAATTGCAGGCGAGGGGGCTCGTCTATGACGACCGCCGGACCCTGCGCTTCGACGGGGCGGACAGCTCCAGCACGGGGCAGGATGCCAGCCTGCGCCTGGTCGGTCATGGTGACTGGGCGTTCGAGGCGCTCGCCTATTTGCAGGCACGCAATTTCACCAATGTCGTGATCAGTTCGACGCGGTTCGTGCCGGTGCTCGACCAGCGCAACACTCCCTCCACAGGGCTCGGCGGCAAGCTGGAGCTGCGCCCGCCGGTCGGCGAGGACCACGTGTTGCGGATCGGTGCCGACTACCGCCGATCGGACGGCGAGCTTTACGAGACGGCGATCAGCGCCTTCTCCGGCAATGTGACCGAGCGGCGCAATGCCGGCGGGACCAACAGCGACCTCGGCCTGTTCATCGAACACGACTGGACGCTCGGCGCGCTGACACTGACTGGCGGCGCGCGCATCGACCGCTACGCGATTTCGCAGGGCTTCTATGAAGCGCGCAATGCGGGCGGCATCCTGGTGCGGCGCGACGATTTCGCGGACAGGTCGGGCTGGGAGAAATCCTTCCGTGGGGGCCTGCTTTACCGCCTCGGTGACACCGCGCGGCTGCGCGCTGCGGGCTATACCGGCCTGCGCTTGCCGACGCTGAACGAGCTTTACCGTCCCTTCGTGGTCTTCCCCGTCACCACCAATGCCAATGCCGGGCTGAAGAACGAGCGCCTCGTCGGATACGAGCTGGGCGTGGACCTCGAACCGGCGGAAGGCGTCGAGCTGTCCGCGACCGTGTTCGAGAACCGCGTCGAGGATGCCATCGCCAATGTCACGCTGGACCCGGTGACCCGCCAGCGCCGCAACATCGAGGAAATCCGCGCACGGGGGGCAGAAGTCTCGGCCGGGATCACTTTCGGCCAGCTGCGCTTCGACGGCTCGTTCGCCTATACCGATGCGAAGGCTTTCCAGCCCGGTGCGGATTTCGACGCCAATCGCCCGTCGCAGACACCGCGTTGGGCGGGCAGCGCGACGCTCGGCTGGCGACCGGCGGATGGCTGGCTGCTGGCGGCAACGCTGCGCCATGTGGGTGACCAGTTCGAGGACGACCTTGAAAGCGATGTCCTGCCAGCCGCGACGACGCTGGGCGTGTTTGCGGAAATTCCCTTCAGCGACCGTTTGGCCCTTGTCCTGCGCGGCGAGAACCTGACCGACGAGACAATCGTCACCCGCAACCAGGGTGGATCGATCGACCTCGGCACGCCGCGCACCGTGTGGGCCGGCGTCAAGCTGGGACTATGACGAGAGCGAATATTCGAGAGGATGCCTGACGTGACCGATACCCCCGTGCTCCCCCCGCGTTTTCGCTCCTGGCTGTTCGCGCCCGGGGATAGCGAGCGCAAGATGGCCAAGGCGACCGAAGGCGAGGCCGACATCGTCATCTTCGACCTCGAGGATGCCGTGGCCGAGGAAGCCAAGCCAGCCGCGCGCGAAGGCATTCGCACGTTCCTGCTCGCACAGAGTGAAGAGGCGCGTGCCCGCTTGTGGGTGCGCGTGAATCCGCTGGATGGTCCGCATACGGCAGACGATCTTGCGGCGATCATGGCGGGCAGGCCGGGCGGCATCATGCTGCCGAAATCGCGCGGGCGGCATGATGTGGAGGAACTGGACCGGCTGATGACGCCGCTCGAGGTGGAAATCGGCATCACGCCCGGCTCCACACCGGTCATCGCGCTGGTGACCGAAGTCGCTGCGGCCATGTTCACCACGGGCGATTACGCAGGCTCGCCGCGGCTTGCCGCCATGACCTGGGGGGCGGAAGACCTCGCCGATTCCATCGGCGCCCTGTCCAATCGCGGCGAGGACGGCGAATACACCTTTACCTATGAGCTGGCTCGCAGCCTCACCCTGCTCGGCGCTGCTGCAGCAGGCGTTCCTGCAATCGAGACCATCGACGGGGATTTCCGCAATCTTGAGGGCCTGAAGAAACGCGCCGAACGGGTGCGCCGCGACGGGTATCGCGGGATGCTCGCCATCCATCCGGCACAGGTGCCCGTCATCAACGCAGCCTTCTCTCCGAGCGACGAGGAAGTGGCCGAAGCGCGCGAAATCGTGGCGCTGTTCGAAGCCAATCCCGGCGCAGGTACAATCGGACACAATGGCCGGATGCTCGACCGGCCGCACTTGTCGCGGGCGCGGCAATTGCTGGCGCAGGTCGAAGGTTAAGCCGACAGGCCTGCGACTTCGGACAGTACCTGTTCGGCATATTCGGGCCGGCAGATAAGCAGGTCCGGCATGTAGGTGTCCGCCTGGTTGTAGACCAGCGGGCTGCCGTCGATGCGGCTAGCGTGCAGGCCATGTGCAAGCGCGACCGCGACCGGCGCGGCGCTGTCCCATTCGTACTGGCCGCCTGTGTGGAGGTAGATTTCCGCCTCGCCGCGCACGACTGCCATTGCCTTGGCCCCTGCCGAGCCCATGGGCACGAGCTGCGCACCGATCGCGTCGGCGACGGCCACGGCTTCGGCGGCGGGGCGGGTGCGGCTCACCACCATGCGGGGCGTTGCAGCCGCAGCGGCCAGCGGAGCGGGAGCGTCGCTGCGCAGGACCAGGTCGAGGCCGGGCAGGGCTACTGCGCCGACTTCGGGACGGCCTTCGATGCACAGCGCCACATGGACTGCCCAGTCGGACCGCTCCTCGCCATATTCGCGTGTGCCGTCCACCGGATCGACGATCCACACGCGGTCCTTCGACAGGCGTTCATCCGTGTCCTTGCGCTCTTCGGAGAGGAGACCGTCATCGGGTCGCTGCTGGCGGATCGCGTGGCAGAGGAACTGGTTGGCCGTCTCGTCGCCCGCCCGGCCCAGCGCCTTGCCTTCGAACATGCCGCTTGCGCGCACTTCGAGCAGGATGCGGCCGGCGGTGGCGGCAAGATGTGCGGCAAGATCTGCGTCGGTCATGGCGATTGCATCGGGTCCAAAAGCTAGGGGGTCCGCATGGCAGACCGAAGTCGCCGTGCGAACCCCCGAATTTGCATCCCGGCGGGATCAGGCGACGGCAGGGCGCCGCGCGTAGATGCCGAAGGCGGCGATTATGCCATAGCAGACCACCGGGATCACCATGGCAAGCGCCAGGTTGCCGCCGGTTGCGTCGGCGACCACGCCGTAGAGCAAGGGAACCACCGCGCCGCCGAAGATGGCCACGTTGATGATGCCCGAACCGTCTGCCGCACGCGGACCAAGCTTCTCGCAGGCGAGCGAGAAGATGGTCGGGAACATGATGGAGTTCATCAGGCCCACGGCCAGCAGCGAATAGGCAGCCACCTGGCCTGCGGTATTGGCCGAGATGACGATCAGCAGGATCGCGCCGATGGCATTGAAGGCCAGGATCTTGCCCGGGCTGAAGACGCGCAGCAGGCCCGAACCGATGAAGCGGCCGATCATGGCGCCGCCCCAGTAGAGGCCGATCATCCAGCCGATGACGCTTTCCGGCTCGCCGAGCACGCGTTCGGTCGACAGGTAGTTGATGATGATGGAACCGATCGAGACTTCCGCACCGACGTAGAGGAAGATGCACAGCGCGCCGAAGCTGAAGCGCGTACGCCGCAGGAGCGCGTTGTCGTAGAGCCACACGGCCGGTGCCGCGAGAATGAAGAGCACGCCGAGCCAGCCGCTGACGTTGAGGGCCAGGAAGGCGCCAGCCGCCGCAAGGGCGAGGCCGACGAGATAGCGGCCGTTCGACACCAGTTCGCCGTCACCCATGATCTTCTCGTCATGCGGGAGGCGGTTGCGGAACATCCACACGGCCGCGGCGACCAGCGCGATCAGCGCGGCAACACCGAGATAGCCCTGCCAGATCGCCTCGCTTTCGGCGGCGCGGTAGGCTTGCAGTTCGGCGCCCGACAGCTGGTCGGCCGACATGTTTGCAAGGCTGCCGAGGATCACGGCGGCCCCGACGATCGGGAAGACCGTGGTGCCCAGCGAATTGAACGCCTGTGCGAAGGTCAGGCGGCTGTGGGTGGTCGACGGCGGCCCGAGCAGGCTGATGAGCGGGTTTGCCACCACCTGGACGATCACCACGCCGCTGGCGAGGATGAACAGGGCGCCGAGGAAGATGGCATAAGTTGCCGTCTGGCTCGCCGGGATGAACAGCAGGCAGCCCAGGATCATCGTGGCAAGGCCTGCCACAGCGCCGCGCATGTAGCCGATCTTCTTGACCAGCTTGGCGCCCGGAATGCCGATCACGAGGTAGGCGGCGAAGAAGCAGAACTGCACCAGCATTGCTTCGGTGTAGCTGAGCGTGAACAGCTCTTTCAGCTTGGGAATGATCACATCGTTCAGCGAGGTGATCCCGCCGAAGATGAAGAACAGGCCCATCACGAAATACTGCAGGCCCGGTGCATTTACCGGCGGCGTGTCGTCATCGACGACCGGTGCCGGATCGGTGCTCGACGAAACGTCAGGTGCCAATGCCATTCAGTTTACCCTCCCAATGGCCGGCGACCCGATGAATTGCCGGCATTCCTAATCTGTCCGGTTTGCCAGCCTTAAGGGCTCAGGCAAAGCGAATACGAATGCCCCTTAGAAAGAGCACTCCGTGCCTTCCGGCAGGTCTTTGCGTTCCACCGATGCGATGCCGAAGGTGAGCTTGGACCCGGTCGCGAATTCGATCCGGTCGCCGAGCGTCGCTGCGCACGCCGCGGTGACGACCATTTCGCGCCAGCCCTTGTCGCCTGCGTGCTGGAATTCGCGCGTCACGTCGATCGTCGTGCTCTTGTCGCCATTTGCAACGGTCAGGCTGACCGGGCCGGTCGGGCGACCGAGCACCTGGTACGTGATGCGATAGGCGCCGCTGCCGCCATCGGGCTGCAGGATGCCGAAGCGCGAGCCCGGCTGCATGGTGATTTCACGCGCATCTTCCTGCGCATTGCGATCGACCCCGCGGATGGCGACGCCCGCCGCGCTGGAGGTCCCCCGCATCTGGGCGAGCATGTCGCTCGCCATGGCGAGGTTGCCGCCTGCGGCATAGGCGACCACGCCCGAGGCGAGGCGCCCCGACCCGAACAGTTCGGAACTGTCGAAGCTTTCGAGCGCAAGGCAGCTTTCGTCGAGCTGGCCGAGCGGCGAGGTGTCCTCGAGGGTACGGCCATAGCCGAAGGCAAACAGCGCGCCTTCAGGGCCGTTCACGGGCTTGCCGTTGCAATCGGCGGGCCAGGAGAACGACAGGTGACCGGTTGCAGGGCGCGCGCCGGTAAGGACGTCGGCCACGCCGGCGCCCTCGCTGCCCGGCAGCCAGGATGCGACGAAGGCATCGGCGGCATTCAGTTCGCGGTTCATCCACATGGGACGGCCCGAAAGGAACACGGCAACGGTCGGAATGCCCTTCTCGCGGAAGGAGCGGAGCAGTTTCAGCCCCTCTTCGTCGCGGAAGACCATGTCGCCCTGGTCCCCGGCGAATTCGGCATAGGGCTTCTCGCCGAAGACGACGATGGCAACGTCGGGGCGGGCGCTGAAGCTGCCGTCGGGCGAAAGGGTGGCACTGCCGCCCTTGGCGTTGACCGCTTCCTTCAGCCCGTCCCAGATGGAACTGGCATTGGGGAACAGCGCGCCGTTCTTGCCGGCATCGCCGCCCATCACGTATTCGCTGCCGCCCTGCCATTCGAGCGTCCAGCCGCCCGATGCCTGGCCGATATCGTCTGCGGCAGTGCCGGCAACCAGCACCTTCGCGCCGCTGCGCAGCGGCAGGACGCCGTTGTTCTTCAGGATGACCTGCGACCGGGCCACGGCCTCTCGCGCGATGGCGCGGTGTTCTGGCGAAGCGAGCTTGTCGAACTGGCCGGCATAGCCGCGCTCCGAAGGACGCTTCGCATCCACTCCGAGCAGACCGGCGCGGTACTTGACCTTAAGGACCCGCGCCACCGCCTCGTCGAGACGCGACATCGGAATGGTTCCGTCCTTGACCTGGGCTACCAGCGTTTCCATCAGCGCCTTCCAGTCGTCGGGCACCATGTAGATGTCGAGCCCGGCGAGCAGTGACTGCGCACAGTCGGTGACCGTGCAGCCCGCGACCTGGCCGTGTCCGTTCCAGTCGCCCACGACCAGACCGTCGAAGTCCATGCGTTCGCGCAGGACGCCGGTCAGCAGGGCCTCGTTGCCGTGCATCTTGCGCCCGTTGATCGAGTTGAAGCTGGCCATGACCGATTCGACGCCCGCAGCGATAGTCGCGGGGTAGGGGCGTCCGTGCAGCGCGATCAGCTGCTCGATATCGCCGTTCACTTCGCCCTGGTCGACGCCATTGGCCGTGCCGCCGTCGCCGAAGAAGTGCTTGGCCGTGGCAATCACGTGACCGTCGCCGAGGAAGTCGGGATCGCCCTTGCGGCCCTGCAGACCCTCGACGAGAGCGGCGCCCAGCTTGGCGACAAGATCGGGATTTTCCGAGTAGCTTTCGTAGGTCCGGCCCCAGCGGTCGTCCTGTGCGACGGCAACGGTGGGCGAGAAGTTCCAATCGATCCCGGTGACCTCGATTTCGACTGCCGTGGCCTTGCCGATGCGGCGGACGAGATCGGCATCGCCCGCCGCGCCAAGCGCGATATTGTGCGGGAAGATCGTCGCGCCCACGACATTGGTGTGCCCGTGGACGGCATCCGTGCCCCACATGGTCGGGATTGCCGGTTCGCCGTTTGCTAGCGGCTCTACCGAGGCGTCGTACATTTCGTCGGCAAGGCGCAGCCATTCGGAAGCGGGGGCGAATTCGTCACCATAAGGGCCGCCGTTACCGCCATTGAGATAGCTGCCAAACCGGTAGCGTCGCATATCTTCGGCGGTAAAGGAGTTGATCTGCGGCTGGATGAGCTGGGCGACCTTGCGTTCCACGCTCATGCGCGAAACGAGGTCGGAAACTACGGCGTCTTCGGCCGAAACTGCGGATGCGGCGGGCGCGCTTTCGACATCGCCCGGAACAGTGGTGCACCCAGCAGCGGCAAGGGCTGCAGCCGTTGCCAACCAATACGCTTTCATTGTCCAATCCCTCCCGCTCTCTAGGTTGATTGAGAACGTTATCAACCGCAAGAAGTGACATGCTTCGGTTGCAAAATCAAGCGGTCAGATTTTCCGGGTCGGGGTTATGAGCAGGAGCATGGCCAGCGCTGCCAGTGCAGCGAGGACAAGGAACAGCGCGTCGAAGCCGAACACCGGTACTAGCGCCAGTGTAAGCCAGGGCATGATCAGACTGGGCACCGTATTGGTGAGGTTGAACAGACCGAGATCGCGACCGCGAGTGGCGGGCCTTGGCAGGACACGCAGCGTCTGGCTGGTATGCAAAGCGAGGAAGACGCTGGTGGCGAGGCCGAACACGACATAGCCCGCGATGGCTGGCACCAGCCCGTCGGCAAGGCCCATCATCACGAGGCCCGCCGCTCCGACACCTGCTCCCCATGCAAGCGGGACGATCGGTCGGTCTGTCCGGTCCGACCATTTGCCTGCCAACATGGCAGCGGGAATCGACAGGGCCAGCACGACTGTAAAAACGGTCGCCGTCTGGTTGTCACCAAACGCAGGATCGATCGTCGCGAACCAGACGAGAAGATAGGCGAAGAGAGCGGCTTCGGCGATCTGGACCAGCAACCGAGCGAACCACATCCGGGCCACCGTGCGGTCGATCCGGGGCAGTACCGAGGTTCTCAGCGGTGCTTGGATTTCGGGCGCTTCCATGAGGTGCGGCATCGGGCGCGGGCGGCCGAACAGGAGGACGGGCGCAACCATCAGCGCCACGATCACCGCGACGATCACCAGGCGCGCATCGGGTTCCGCGACCCCGGGCAGGGTGATCACTGCCCCCGAGAGCGCACCCAGGGCCGGGGCGCACGCCAGAAGTCCTCCCAGTCGCCCCTTCTGGCCATCGGGTACGCAATCACCGGCCCAGGCGGCCAGCGGAGCCAGCATCATGTTAAGACCGATTTGCCACACCACGATTAGCGCCAGAAGCTCGGCCGGATTGCTGGTCCGGCTGACCGACACCAGCAACAGGCACGACAAGGCGAGGCCGGTTGCGATCCAGATGCGGCGGTTGCGTGTCCGGTCGCTCGCCCAGCCGAAGAAGATATTGGCAAGACTGGCGGAAATCGCGCCGGCAAAGGCTATGTATGCGAGAGCGCCGACCGTATCCGATCCTTCCATCGCGGTAACGCGAAGGGGCAGGAGCAATGTCAGAAACGGAACGTAGGCGACCGCGCCGCCGGCGGCAGCCAGTGCGTAAAGATACAGGAACCGGCGCGATTGCTCCGCCTGCGACCGGACCTCAGGCGGCATTGTCGCCGGGAGCCGGCGCGGTCGAATCGCGGACCACCAGCTCGCCCTTCACGCGAACCGGCTCGGTGGGAGGGGGGGTGCCGCGCGCCGCAATAAGCAGTTCGACCGCCCGCGAAGCTGTGGCCGCAATCGGCTGGTCGATGGCCGTAAGGGCGGGCTGTGTGAACCGCACGATCGGCGAATTGTCGAAACTGATTACCGACAGGTCTCGGGGGACTTCGAGGCCGTACTCCTTGGCTGCTTCGAGCACGGCGATACTCATCTGGTCGCTGCTGGCGATGATGGCGGTCGGGCGATTGGCGGTGCCCAGCAGCTTGCGTGCTGCGGCCAGGCCGGTCTCGAACCCGAAATCGCCCTTTTCGAGCAGCCCGTCGGTCGAAAGTCCGGCAGCGAACATCGCTTCCTGCCAGCCTGCCACGCGCCAGCCGCTGAGGCTGAATTCCGCAGGCCCGGCAATGAAGCCGATTGCTGTATGGCCGAGCCCGAGCAGGTGTTCGGTCGCGATCCGCGCATTGTGCGTGTCGCCCATGGTCATTGCGATGCCAGGCCCGGGTTGAGTCGAGCCGATCCGCGCGAAGGGGATCCTGCGTTCGGCCAGGAGGCCGGTGATCAGCGGATTTTCCGAGTGGGGCGGGGTGAGGATCACCCCGTCGGGCTGCAGGGCCGATATGGCCGCGCCCAGCTCGCGCTCGACATGATCGTTATGTGTGTCGACCAGCTCGATCATCATGCGGTAGCCATGCTCCGCACAGGTCAGCATCCCGCCGAACATCATCTGGTCGACCCAGTCGCGGCCTTCGCGAGCTTTCCAGTCGGCAATCGTGAGGTCGCGGTCGTTGATCGCAAGGATGAGGTAGGAACGCGATCCGCTCATCTGCTGGGCGGCCTTGGACGGCACGTATCCCAGCTTGTCGATGCTGGCCTGCACCCGCTCCTTCATGACGGGGCGGACGTTGGGTTCGTTGTTGATGACGCGACTGACGGTCTGCAGCGATACACCGGCATCTGCAGCAACGTGCTTGATGGTGACAGCCTGACGGCGCCTACCCATATCGAAACCCCCAAGGTCTGTTCAGGCCGGATCGCCAGCAGGCCGTTACTCTAGCCAAAGGCCGCGCCGGTTGGGAAGCGCGGCGCTGTCGAAATCAACGCCTTCGAAACAAAGCGGGCCCCAGTCTCGCAACCGGGGCCCGCTCCTAATGCGTGGTCTGGGACCCGCCCGGTCAGAAGTTGAAGCGGGCGAGGAAGGTGTAGCGACGGTCGTTGCGGAACGCGTTGCTGATCATCCTGGTGCCTTCGTAGTCCACGACGGTCGACAGGGTGGTCACTTCGTCCAGCAGGTTCACGCCCTGCACGCCCAGCTTCAGGTTCTCGTTGACCGCGTAGAAGATCGAGGCGTCAAGCTGGCCGCCCGATTCCTGGAAGGTCGGCGAGAACGGGAAGAGGTCGTCGCGCGGCGTCACGAGGAAGTCGCTCCGCCAGTTGTAGGCGGCACGAGCCGAGAACGGACCCTTTTCGTAGAAGACGACGCCGTTGACGGTGTGCTCCGAGAAGCCCCTCAGCGGCAGTTCGCCCTGGAACGGACCGACGTTCTGCGGACCTGCACCGCTGGCGACCGACGGGTTGCCGATGTTCGACAGCGTCGGGTTCGAGAAGTCGCCGGCATCGATGTAGGTGTACGATGCCTGCACCCCGAAGCCGCTCAGCAGACCCGGCAGGAAGTCGAACTTGTGCTGGTAGGCAAGCTCGAAGCCCTTGAGCACGCCGTCGAAATCGTTGGCGGGGCCGCGGATGATGACGTCGGCGGTGGTGCCGCTTTCGGTCGTGTAGGTCTGGAGGCCGGTGCCGGTGTCGATCAGGCCCTTGATATCCTTCACGAAGAAGGCGGCGGTAAGCGAACCGACTTCGGCGAAGTACCATTCTGCCGAGATGTCGTAGTTCCACGATTCCACCGGAACGAGGCCGCGGTTACCCGTCTGGATCGACAGCAGCGGACCATCGTTGACGCGGCCGCTGAAGCCGAACACGCCGCCTGCGCTGAACAGGTTCAGGTCAGGCCGCGTGATGCCCTTGGACACCGCGCCGCGCAGCACGAGACCCGTGCCACTGTCGAGCCTGATGTTGAAGCTCGGCAGCCAGTGGTCGAAGGTGATGTCGCGCGTGTCCTGGATGAACTCGCCGGTGAAGAGCGAGGCATATTCGGCGAGGCGTGCACCCGTGAGCTGGCAGTAAAGGATCTCGCGCGGGAAGGGCGAGCCGGTGTCCGGATCGATCGGCGCATTCGGCGGCAGGACCGGGCAGGTCTGGGTGATTTCGCCCGGCTGGACGATGCCATCCCCGTTGCCCCCGACATTGACGCCGTTGACGATGTTCGGATTGTCGAACTGTCCCGGGTTCGGGAAGGCGACGAAGGCGTTCGTCTTCACGACCGTGTCCGCATAGCGCACACCGAAGTTGCCGGCGATCGACCAACCGTTGGCGAAATCCGTGCCGAAGTCGACACGGGCGTAGGCCGCGGTCGTCGTTTCGGTGACGTCGGAGATTTCCGGCGGACAGTACGGATCGCACTGGAAGGTGGTGCCGTCGAAGCGGGTGAAGGTGCGGCCGTTGACGCCGAGGTTGAAGCGCTCGGGCGTCTGCGAGAACGTGGTGATCTCGTCCCACTGTCCGTCGATTACGCCGTCGAGGTAGTCCTGCAGGAAGTCGTCACCGCCGTAGAACCATGCCTGGCCGCCGGGGATCGGCGTTGCCGTCTCGCCGCGCTGGAAATTGTCGGCGAACGGAGCGCGAAGCTGGCTGTAGTCCGGGAAATCGTCGGTGAAGGCACCGCCTGCGATGGCGAACTCCTGGCCCGGGAGGCCGGTATAGAAGCGGCCGGCCTTGAAGCCCGACCAGTCAGCCGTGTAGGGCGGCGATTCCGAGAAACAGCCCGGGCCTTCGCCCCAGGGAGCGCAGCCGCCACGGCCGGCCCACGGTGCCGAAAGGTTACCCCAGGTGCTGAAGTTGGTGTTGCGCGTCGTGCGATCGCGCGCCGCCCAGCGTGCGCCGAAACGGGCCTTCTTGAAGAAGCCGTCGTCGCTGATGTCGTATTCGAAATCACCGCGCAGGCTGAACATGTCGGCATCGTTCTTCTCGCGGCTGTCGAGGCCGAACCAGTAATAGGTGTAGAAGCCCGACGAGAAGTAGTCAGCCGGTGCGCCGACCGGAGCGAGGAACTGGACGTTCGGCGTACCACCGGACAGGTCGAGATCGATATCGGCCCAGGTGCTCATCGCGCCGAATACGGAATCGCGCTCGAGGTCGGACGAGATGTACTGCATCTCGAAGTTGCCGCGGAAGCGGTCCGAGAAGATCGTGTCGACGTCGAACGAGATGTCCTGCGTCACGCTCTTCGTGTCGCGCAGGAAGCGCAGGCTGTCGAGCGGGATGCCGCCGTAGCCGAAGGGCGTTGCATAGGCATCGCCGACATTGTCGGTCAGGATGCCGCTGACGAACTTGCCGTCTTCGAACTGCCAGGTGCTGTCCGAACGCGGATCGGGCGAGGAAACGCCATCGTCCATACGGCCGATAAGGGCGAATTCCTCGGTCGAGAAAGTGGTTTCCGAACGCAGGTATTCCAGCGTCATCAGCAGGCCGCCATCGAGCGTCTCGAACTGCGCCACTCCCGAGATCGCCTCGCGATCGCGGTCGAGCGTCGTCGAGCGGACACCGGCATACTGCGGCACCAGGACCGAGCCGGCCGGCGGGAATTCGTCCGGCGTGAAGT
The DNA here is from genome assembly GCF_020171365.1 of Qipengyuania gaetbuli. NCBI lineage: Bacteria > Pseudomonadati > Pseudomonadota > Alphaproteobacteria > Sphingomonadales > Erythrobacteraceae > Qipengyuania > Qipengyuania gaetbuli. The sequence continues at coordinate 1,850,564 of NZ_JAIUZO010000002.1, forward strand.
TCGGCTCGTCACCGAAACCGCCCGAGTTGAGGTCGAAGACGCGGTAGCAACCGCCGCTCAGGTCTGCGGGACGGTAGCAGGGGTCGATCGCCTGCGAGGAATCGGTCCGGCTCTTCAGCTTGGAGTTCGAGTAGCTGAACTGCAGGCCGAACGTGCCCTGCGAGGTGTCGAAGGTGTCCGACACGAGGATGTTGTAGGTCGGCGACCACTTTTCGCGCAGGTCGCCATAGTTGGCTTCGATCGAGCCGGCGATATTGAGGCCGGGCTTATCGAGCGGCTTGCGCGTGACGAGGTTCACGAGGCCGGAAATCTGGCCCTCGATCATGTCGGCAGTCACGTTCTTGAAGACTTCGACGCGGCCGACCAGTTCGGGCGAAACGTCTTCGAAGCTGAGGCTGCGGCCACCGGTGGCGGAGAAGATGTCGCGGCCGTTCAGTTCCGAACGACCGAAATTGTCGGGCAGGCCGCGGATGATGACGCCGGTGCCTTCGACGGAGAAGCGGGTCGGGTCGGACGTCTTTTCGAAGCGGCCGATGTTGACGCCCGGGACGCGCTGCAGCGCTTCGGCAACCGAACGGTCGGCCAGTGCGCCGATATCTTCGGCGGTGATGACGTCGACGACGGTGTCGGCGCGTTCCTTGAAGTCCTGCGCGCTGCTCAGCGATGCGGAGATGCCGGTAACGACGATGACGTTGGATTCATCGACTTCTTCGGCGGCGGCGGTTTCGGCGTCTTCGTCCTGCGCCTGAGCCATGGCCGGCTGCGCAGCGACGAGCGCAAGGCCCGATGCCGTGGTGAGTGCGATGATTCGGCGTGGCAGATTCGCAGCGCGCGGCAGTTTGCGAGACATGTTTCCTCCCTAGTCCCAAGACTGATGTGCAGGGTTTACCCCGACATTCATTTGTAACATACCGCCACTTGTTAGCGTTCACAAGACACAATATGAACGTTCACACACAGCGTGGCGTACTGGCAACACGCGGCAGGACATGGCAAGGGTTGGGAATGGCAATCGAACATATCGTAATCGTGGGCGGGGGTACGGCAGGATGGATGGCGGCCGCAGCGCTGTCACGCATCCGCGATGGCCGGAAGGTGGCGATCACCGTCGTGGAATCCGAGCAGATCGGGACGGTCGGCGTCGGCGAGGCTACGATCCCGCCATTTGTCGAATTCAACCAGGCGCTCGGGATCAACGAGCGGGAATTCATGTCCGAGGTGCAGGGGTCCTTCAAGCTCGGCATCCAGTTCGTGAACTGGGGTCAGGTAGGGGAAAGCTACATTCACCCCTTCGGTGCCTATGGCTACGATATCGGGGGCATCGGCTTCCATCAGGTATGGCACAAGCTGCGCGAGCGCGGCGACAAGCGTCCCCTGCAGCTCTTCAACCTGGAAACCATGGCCGCCCATTACGGCAAGTTTTCCCGCACCGAAGATTACGCGCGCGACGACCTGCCGCCGATCAACTATGCTTACCACATCAACGCCACCGACTATGCGCAGTACCTGCGCAAATACGCCGAGCAGCGCGGCGTGGTGCGGCATGAAGGCATCGTCAAGGACGTGGCTCTCGACGGCGAAAGCGGTTTCGTCACCAAGCTGACTCTCGACAGCGGCAAGGAAATTGCCGGCGACCTGTTCGTCGATTGCACCGGCTTTCGCGGCTTGCTGATCGAGCAGGCCCTGGAAACCGGATACGAGGATTGGACCCACTATCTGCCCTGCGACCGGGCAGTGGCGCTGCCGTGCAACCGCGACGACGGTTCGCCGCCGCCACCATTCACGCGCGCAACCGCACATTCGGCCGGCTGGCAGTGGCAGGTCCCGCTCCAGAACCGCAATGGCAACGGCCATGTCTATTGCAGCCAGTTCATGGAGGCTGACGAGGCCCATGACATCCTCGTCAAGCACATGGCCGGCAAGCCCACCGCCGAACCCAATCACCTGCGCTTCGTGACGGGCCGCCGGAAGAAATTCTGGAACAAGAACGTCGTCGCACTGGGGCTGGCATCGGGCTTCATGGAGCCGCTGGAGAGCACGTCGATCCATCTGATCAATACCGGCGTGAACAAGCTGATCGCCACCATGTCGCTCGACGGCGTGACCGAGGCGCAGGCAAACACGTTCAACCGCCTTACCGTCCGGGAATACGAGCGCATCCGCGACTTCCTGATCCTGCATTACAAGGCGACACGCCGCGACGATTCCGAGTTCTGGAATTACTGCCGAACGATGGCCGTACCCGACAGCCTCACCGAGAAGATCGAGGTGTTCAAGGCAAACGGGCAGGTCTTCCGCGAAGAGGACGAGCTTTTCACCACCACCAGCTGGGCGGCAGTCATGCTGGGTCAGGGCATCACCATGGACGGAACCAGCCCGATGGCAGACGGCGTGGCCGATGTTGCTGGAACGGAGATCGACGAGATGGCAAAGTCCATCCAGTGGCTCGTCCAGCGCATGCCGGGCCACAAGGAATATCTCGACAAGTATTGTCCTGCACGAATGGCCGCAGCCTGACACTTGCCGTCCGGCCCGCGGCGTTCTAGCGCCGTCCCGACGATGTTCGACCCGCAGGCCTTCCGCAGCGCACTTGGCTCTTTCGTGACCGGCGTCACCATCGTGACGGCGCGCGATGCCGACGGGCGTCCGGTGGGCCTGACTGCCAACAGCTTCAACTCGGTCAGCCTCGACCCGCCGATGGTGCTGTGGAGCCTTTCGCTCGATTCGGGCAGCCTGCCGGTCTTCCGCGAGGCGCAGAGCTGGGCGGTGCACGTGCTGGCCGCAGACCAGCAGGCCATGTCCGACCGCTTTGCGCAGCCCGGCAACGACAAGTTTGCGGGACTCGACGTGGTCGACGGGCCGGAAGGCGCGCCGATGCTGGCGGGATATGCTGCCCGGTTCGGTTGCCGCGCACGCTTCGAATACGAAGGCGGCGACCATGCGATCTTCCTCGGCGAAGTGGTCGAATTCGAGCGCCGCGATGCCGAACCGCTGATCTATCATTCCGGCCGGTACGGGCGGCTGATGCGTGCGCCCACCGGCGAGGATCTGGAGCACGAGGGCCTCGCGGACAAATCGGGCGAGGGACTTGCCCTTACGGAACGCGGCCTTGAACTGCTGCGCGCGCTCGAAGGCATCGCGAAGCGCTAGACTCTCTCCTGCCCGCCCGATACCGGTTGCGAAAAGCAACCAGCAGGAGAGGCAGGCCATGAAGACTCGCATCACCGAAATGTTCGGCATCGAGCATCCGATCATCCAGGGCGGCATGCATTATGTCGGTTTCGCCGAAATGGCGGCAGCCGTGTCCAATGCCGGCGGTCTCGGCATCATCACCGGCCTGACGCAGGGCACGCCCGAAAAGCTCGCCAACGAGATCGCGCGCTGCAAGGACATGACCGACAAGCCCTTCGGCGTGAACCTGACCTTCCTGCCCACCGTCAACGCGCCCGATTATCCGGGGCTGGTACGGGTCATCATCGAAGGCGGGGTGAAGATCGTGGAGACGGCGGGCAACAACCCCGCGCAGGTCCTGCCCTATTTCAAGGATGCGGGCGTCAAGGTGATCCACAAGTGCACCAGCGTGCGCCACAGCCTCAAGGCGCAGTCGATCGGCTGCGATGCGGTTTCGGTCGACGGCTTCGAATGCGGCGGCCACCCGGGCGAGGACGACATCCCGAACATGATCCTGCTGCCCCGCGCGGCGGACGAGCTGGAAATCCCTTTCGTTGCCAGCGGCGGCATGGCCGATGGCCGCAGCCTCGTCGCCAGCCTCGCCATGGGCGCGGACGGCATCAACATGGGCACGCGCTTCATCGCCACCAAGGAAGCGCCGGTGCACGAGAACGTGAAGAAGGCCATCGTCGCGGCTTCCGAACTCGACACGCGCCTCGTCATGCGTCCGCTGCGCAACACCGAACGCGTGATGACCAATGACGCAGTCGAGGAACTGCTTCGCATCGAGAAGGAGAAGGGCTCCGACCTCAGGTTCGAGGACATCATCGAACAGGTCGCGGGCGTTTATCCGCGGATCATGACAGAGGGCGACATGGACGCAGGCGCATGGTCCTGCGGCATGGTTGCAGGCCTCATCCATGACATCCCGACCTGCAAGGAGCTGATCGACGGCATCATGGCCCAGGCCGAGGAGATCATCACCAAGCGGCTCGCCGGTTTCCAGAACGCATAAGGTCCCCCAGATGCTCGATACGTCCAAACGCTTCGCCTATTCCCAAGACCACGAGGCCTTCCGCGACACGGTGCGCAAGGTCTTTGCCGAACACATGACGCCCTATCTCGACCAGCACGAGGAAGAGGGCATCGTTCCGCGCAGCGCGTGGAAGGCGCTGGGCGAGGCGGGGATGCTGTGCCCCACGGTCGCGGAAGAGAACGGCGGGCTAGGCCTCGATTTCGGCTTCAACTGCGTGATCGCGGAAGAACTGAGCTACCTTGGCTCGTCTGCCGGTTTCACGCTTCAGAACGACATCACGGTCAATTACTTCGAGCGGCTCGGCACCGAGGAGCAGAAGGCGAAGTACCTTCCCGGCATGATCAGCGGCGATGTCATCACCGCTATCGCCATGACCGAACCGGGTGCGGGTTCAGACCTGCAGGGTGTGCGCACCACCGCGACGCTCGACGGAGACGAATGGGTCATCAACGGGTCCAAGACCTACATCACCAACGGCCAGAATGCGGACGTGGTGATCGTGGTCGCCAAGACCGACCCCTCGCAGGGCGCCAAGGGTACCTCGCTCATCCTCGTCGATGCGGGAACGCCCGGTTTCGAGCGCGGGCGCAATCTCGACAAGATCGGCCAGCACGCCGCCGACACGTCCGAGCTCTTCTTCAACGACTGCCGCGTGCCGAAGGACAATCTGCTCGGCGGCGAAGGGCGGGGCTTCATCCACCTGATGGAAGAACTGCCGCAGGAACGCCTGTCGATCGCCGTCGGCGCGCAGGCCGGTGCCCAGCGCGCCTTCGACGAAGCGGTGAAGTTCACCAAGGACCGCAAGGCTTTCGGACGCACCGTGTTCGAGTTCCAGAACACCAAGTTCGTGCTCGCGGACCTCGCGGCCAAGCTGCAGGTCGGCTGGGCGCATCTCGACTGGGCGATCCAGCGCCACCTCAAGGGTGAACTGACCACCGACGAGGCGAGTGCCGCCAAGCTCTGGCACACCGAACTGCAGTGGGAATGCTGCGACAAGTCGCTGCAGCTGCATGGCGGGGCTGGCTACATGAACGAATATCCCATTGCCCGCCTGTGGCGCGATGCCCGCGTCCAGCGCATCTATGGCGGCACGAACGAGATCATGAAGGAAGTCGTCAGCCGCGCGATCTGAGGAGACAGACATGGCCAATCCGCTCGATTTTACCGGCAAGACCGTCCTCGTCGTCGGAGGGACGAGCGGGATAGGCAACGGCATTGCCCACGGCTTCCGCGAACAGGGGGCCGAGGTCCACGTGACCGGCACCAGGGCCAGCGCGGACGATTACTCACCCGAAGACGGCAGCGTCCTCGAAGGGCTGATCTTCCATTCGCTCGACGTGGCGGACCGCGCGGCCCTCGATGCCTTCGCATGGCCCGAACGGCTCGACGTGGTGGTGCTGTGCCAGGGCATCGCCCGCTACAACCGCGACGAGTTCAACCGTGAAGGCTGGGACGCGGTCATGGCGGTCAATCTCGACTCGCTGCTCGATTGCTCCAATGCCGTGCGCGTCAAGCTGGCGGATACCGGCGGATCGCTGATCATCATCAGTTCGATCGGCGGCTATCGCGGCCTGATCGGCAACCCGGCCTATGGCGCCAGCAAGGCGGCGGCGATCAGCATGGTCCGCTCGCTCAGCCTCGCCTTCGCGGCAGAAGGCATCCGCGTGAACGGCATCGCGCCGGGATATGTCCACACCAAGATCAACGACGCCTTCCTCGGCAACGAGAAGTTCCGTGATGCCACCATCGCAAGCACCCCGCGCGGTCGCCTCGGCCTGCCGCAGGACATGGCGGGCGCGGCGCTGTTCCTTGCCTCGCCGCTGGCCGATTACGTGGTCGGCCAGACGATCAGCGTCGATGGTGGCCTGAGCGTAGGGAACTGACACGGTGGAATACGTCAATCTCGGCCCTTCGGGCCTCAAGGTCTCGCGCCTGTGCCTCGGGTGCATGAGCTATGGCGACACCAGCAAAGGCTGGCATGGCGAGTGGGTGCTGTCGGAAGACGACAGCCGTCCCTTCATCCGCGAGGCGGTGGAAGCGGGCATCAACTTCTTCGACACGGCCAACATGTATTCGATGGGAGCGTCCGAAGAGGTCGTGGGCCGCTTGCTTCCCCAGTTCGCAAAGCGCGACGAGATCGTGCTGGCGACCAAGGCCTTTCTGCCCTGGCGGCAGGCGCCCAATACCGGCGGCAATTCGCGCAAAAGCCTGTTCCAGGCGATCGACGACAGCCTGGCGCGGCTCGGCATGGATTATGTCGACCTGTTCCAGATCCACCGGTGGGACGACACCACTCCGATCGAAGAAACGATGGAGGCGCTGCACGACATCGTGAAGGCGGGCAAGGCGCGCTACATCGGCGCATCCTCCATGGCCGCGTGGCAGTTCGCCAAGGCGCAGGAGGTAACCCGCGCTAACGGCTGGACGCGCTTCATCTCGATGCAGAACCACGTCAACCTGCTCTACCGCGAGGAAGAGCGCGAGATGATCCCGCTCTGCCGCGACCAGGGCGTCGGCATCATTCCCTGGTCCCCGCTCGCGCGCGGTAAGCTCGCCCGCGCATGGGATGAAAGCACCGTGCGCAGCGAGACCGACGGGTTCGGCAAGCTGCTCTACACGCAGAACGTGGACGCGGACCGCGAGGTAATCGAGGCAGTCGGCCGGATCGCTGCCGATCGCGGTGTTTCGCGCGCGACCGTGGCGCTGGCATGGCATTTCGCCACGCCGGGCATCACCGCGCCGATTATCGGGGCGACCAAGCCGGGCCATATCGGCGCGGCGGTAGAGGCCATGGCGCTCGATCTCACCCGCGACGAGGTCAACCGGCTCGAAAAGCCCTATCGCCCCAAGACGCCGGTCGGCGTCGCATCGACCGCGCCGCAGAACTGGTCATTGACGCTCAAGGCCTGAAACCGGGACATGAAAAATCCCGCCCGGCGCTACGCAAGCCGGGCGGGACAAGTCGACACCGCCGTTCGAGGGGGAAGGTTTATGCGGCGGTGCCTTGCAACCTTCAGACGCTCGGAAGGAAGACGCCGTCGGTGACGTGGATCACGCCGTTGGTGGTCTTCACATCGGCCTGCACGACCTTGGTTTCGCGACCCAGGGCGTCGGTGACGACGATGGTGTGCCCATCGAAGCTGGCGGTCAGCGTCTCGCCTGCGACCGTTTCGAATTCATAGCTGCCACCGGCCTGCTTGATTGCGGCCGAAAGCTGGGCAGCCGGGATGCGGCCCGAGACGACGTGGTAGGTCAGCACGGTCTGCAGCTTGCCCTTATTGGCCGGCTGCAGCAGCGCATCGACGGTGCCGGCCGGCAGTTCGCCGAATGCATCGTCGGTCGGCGCGAAGACGGTGAAGGGGCCGGGCGAAGACAGAGTGTCGACGAGGTCGGCGGCCTTGACGGCGGCAACCAGCGTGTCGTGCACGCCCGTGCCCATGGCGGCCTCGACGATGTTGGGCTGGCTCTTCATCGAATGCTTGCCATGGTTGTGCGCAACGGCCGGCGTCGCGGCGGCGAGCGCAAGCCCGCCCATGGCAAGTACGGACGCCGCGGCTGCGGCCTTGAGCTGGTTCGAAATCGGCATTGAAACTCTCCTTTTCGTGCAAGCCCGTCCTTCTTGCGTGGGAGAGTTACGGAGCGGGTTGCCCCGCGGATGCATGCGGCCTCAGATTTTTTTCAGCTGGCCTTCCGCGACCACCGGCCCGGCATCGACGCCTTCGGGTTTGCCGCCCAGAGGTTCGCGCGTGAGGAGCAGCGGCGCACCGGCCGCCATCTTCGCCGCGACTGCCGGTTCCAGCGTCACGCGGCGTTCCTCGCCGGGGGCGACCACGCCGAGCGAGAGGAGCGGCGTATCATCCTGCGGGACCAGCCACAGCTCATGGTCGTGGATCCCGTCGGCGGTCAGGCCGCTTGCCGAGACGAGCAATTCGCTGCGGTCGGGCAGGTAGGTTACGGCCAGCCTCAGCTCGGTATCCGCAATCGGCACCGATGCGACCAGCGGAGCCTCTGCCCGTGGCTGCACCTGACGTGTGGTGGGCAGGGTCATGAAGGTGAAGGCGAAGACGGCAATCGCGGTGGCAGCTGCGGCACTCACGGTGCCGAAGACCTGCCAGCGGCGCATCCGGTTCCTGAGATCGATGACCTCTGCCGACGGGGCGGCACCGTCCAGCGCCTCTTCGATGCGCCGCCAGACCTCTGCGCGCGGTGTCGCAGGCGAAATCTCGTCGAGCATCGGGGCGAGCCGGTCCTGCCACCAGGCGACGGCTGCCGCAAAGCCGGGGTCGCTTGCCTCACGGCCGCGCGCGGCCAGCAGTTCCTCGCCCTCCAGCAGGCCGAGCGTATATTCCGCGGCAAGCGTGTCGTCGTCGGGGCGGGGCGCGTCGGTCATTCCCCCTTCTCCAGGCAAGTCTTGAGGCGCGCAAGAGCGCGGCGGATCCGGCTCTTCATCGTCCCCAGCGGCGTGCCGCTGCTCTCTGCGAGGTCGGCGTAAGTGCGGCCTTCGAAGAAAGCGGAGCGGATGGCGCTGCGCGGTTCGTCTTCAAGCTTTTCGATGCACTGGTGGACGCGGGCCTCGCGCTCGGCATCGATGAGCAGGTCTTCGGCAAGAGGGGAGGCGTCCGCTATCGGCGCGGCTTCTTCCTCGCCGACGCTCGCCCGGCGCAGCTTGCCGGTCCGCAGCCGGTCGACCGCGCGGTTGCGTGCGAAGGTCGCCAGCCACGCAATCGGGCTCGCCCGGCCGGGGTCGTACCGGTCAGCCCTGCGCCAGAGATTGATGTAGACGTCCTGCAACGCGTCCTCGGCTTCCTTCTCGTCACCCAAGATACGCAGGCAGATGCCGAAAAGCTTCGCCGAGGTGGCGCGATAAATTTCCTCCAGCGCGCCGCGATCCCCCCCAGCAAGGCGGGCCATGGCCGCCTTCAGCCTTTCGCGGGCCGCTGCGCTTGCCGGCTTCACGGGCAACCGACCCCGCACTGCTTGCTGGTGGTTTCCACCTGGATGGTCGCGTGATTGATCCGGTGATGGTGCTCCAGCTCGTGCGCGGCTTCGCGCAGGAAGGCATCGCCCGGATGTCCGCCGGGCATGACGAGATGCGCCGTCAGTGCGGTTTCGGTGGTCGACATGGGCCAGATATGGAGGTCTTGCACTTCGCTCACCCCCTCGAGCGAGGCGAGATAGCCGCGGACGGCTTTTTCGGAGATACCCTTGGGCACGGCGAGCAGGCTCATGGCTACGCTATCCTTGAGCAGCCCCCATGTTCCCCAGGCAATGACGGCCACGATGATCAGGCTGACCACCGGATCGATCCAGAGTGCCCCTGTATAGAGGATGGCGATCCCCGCCAGAACCACGCCAAGGCTGACCAGCGCATCGGCCGCCATGTGCAGGAAGGCGCCGCGGATATTGAGGTCATGTTCGCGCCCGCGAAGGAAAAGCAGCGCAGTGCCGGTGTTGATCGCGATGCCGATGCCGGCGACGATGATCATGGTCGTTCCATCAACCGGCAGCGGATCGGTCATGCGGTGTGCGGTCTCGAACGCGATTGCACCGATTGCGACAAGCAAAAGCGCTGCATTGGCGAGCGCAGCGAGGATGGTCGAGCTCTTGTAGCCGTAAGTGAAACGCTCGTTCGGCGGACGCTTGGCGGCCACGCTGGCGCCCCAGGCCAGCAGCAGGGCAAGAACATCGGAAAGATTGTGCCCGGCGTCCGCAATCAGCGCCATCGAGCCGGAAATCCATCCGTAAACGGCCTCGATGATCACGAAACCGCTATTGAGGATGATGCCGATCAGGAATGCGCGGCCGAAATCCTTCGGAGCGTGCGAGTGGCCGTGCCCTCCATGCCCGTGCCCGTCATGCCCGTGCCCCTCGTGCGCGTGATCATGGCTGTGGCCTATTCCCAATTTCGCTGGCTCCCCATGCCCGTAATCCCGCCCGACTGCCGTTTTTCCGGACGTCCTTCAAGGAAAAACGCTGGAATACAGCGGGATACGAAATATCGCGTCTGCAATGTTATAACATACATAAGCGAGGATGCGGGGTAAAGTTCTGCGGTGCGAAATGCTGCCTAGTCGTAGATGCAGGCGTCGAGACCGTCGCGCCCGACAACGCCGATACGGGCCGAAATGGTATTGCCGTGGCGCCGCAGCCATCCGCCCGGATTCTTGACCGACCGTTCCTTCGGCAAAGGGAGGGCCGCCGCCATGCGCGCCGCCTCCAGCGGGGTCAGTCGTGCCGCCGACTTGCCGAAGTATCGCTGCGCCCCGGCTTCTGCGCCATAGGTGCCGATCCCGGTTTCCGCGACATTGAGGTAGACCTCCATGATCCGCCGCTTGCCCCAGATATTCTCGATGAGGACGGTGAAATAGGCCTCCAGCCCTTTGCGGAAATAGCCGCCACCCTGCCACAGGAAGACGTTTTTCGCGGTCTGCTGGCTCACGGTCGAACCGCCTCGGATACGCCCGCCCTTGGCATTTTGCTCGATAGCCTTCTCGATCGCTTCGCGGTCGAAACCGTCGTGCGTGCAGAATTTCCCGTCTTCTGCCGCGATGACGGCGCGCACCAAGTTGCGGTCGATGTTCGAAAGCGGCTCCCAGTCCTTTGTAATTCCGTTGCCGTCCATGATCATCGTCGCGGTCACCGGCACCGGCACGAATTTGAACAGCACGACCAGCGCGATGCTCAGGCCCAGGAAACCGACGAGGAAGCGAAAGAGGAAACGCACGACGACACGCATAGCCGCGCGTCTACTGCGCACCACCGCCGCGCGCAATCGCGCTTGTTGATAGCGCGGCGCCATGCTCTGTTCCCCACCGCAACAGGGGAGAAGGACATGCGAGTCGACAGCAAATGGATCGGCGCTGCCGCAGTGGCGCTGGCGATGGGGGCGAGCCAGGCGAGTGCCGATACCGGCGAAATCGCCAAGGCCGTGGAGGCGGACTACGCCGACCATCTGGGCGCACTGTTCAGGCACTTCCACGAAAATCCCGAACTGTCCTTCCTCGAAACCAACACGGCCAAGCGGATGGCTGCCGAATTGCGCGCGACCGGCATGGAGGTGACCGAAGGCGTCGGTGGAACCGGCGTCGTGGGCATGGTGCGCAACGGGCCCGGACCGCTCGTCATGCTGCGCGCGGACATGGATGGCCTGCCGCTGCCCGAGAAATCCGGCCTGCCCTATGCATCCAAGGCCGTTCAGGTCGCGCAGGACGGGACCGAATATCCCGTGATGCACGCCTGCGGGCACGATGTGCACATCACCTCCATGGTCGGCACGGCGCGCAGGCTGATGGAGATGAAGGACCAGTGGTCCGGCACGCTGATGTTCGTCGTCCAGCCTGCCGAAGAGCGCGTGGGCGGGGCGGAGCTGATGCTCAAGGATGGCCTCTACGAACGCTTCGGCAAGCCCGATTACGCGGTTGCCTTCCATGTCGATGCCGACCTGCCGACCGGCAAGGTTTCGGGGTCGGAAGACATCGTCGGTTCGAGCGCGGATTCGGTGGACATCGTCGTGCCCGGCATCGGCGCACATGGCGCATCACCCCATCAGGGCCGCGATCCCGTGTACATCGGCGCGCAGATAGTGACGGCGCTCCAATCGATCGACAGCCGAGAAGTTGGGCCTCTGTCACCGGTGGTCGTCACCGTGGGTTCGTTCCACTCGGGCACCAAGCACAACATCATCTCGGACGAGGCGCGCCTTCAGCTGACGGTGCGCGCCAATGACGAGGAGGTGCGGGCCCAGATCCACGAGGCGATCGAGCGGATCGCGGTCAATATAGGCCGCGCGCACGGCCTGCCCGAAAACCTCCTGCCGCGCGTCACCCGCACGGAAGGGACGCCGGTCACGGCCAACGATCCTGCGCTCGCGCGCAGGCTCAATGCGGTGATGATCGATGCCTTCGGGGAAGACGGCTTCCTGCCCGCGGTCCAGACCGGCATGGGGGCCGAGGATTTCGCCTATTTCGTCACCAAGGAGCAGGGCGTGCCGGGTTATTACTTCGCGGTCGGAGGCACTCCGCCCGAAGATTTTGAGGCGGCCGCCAATGGCGGGCCGCCGGTCCCTTCGCACCATTCCCCGCTGTTCAAGATCGCGCCGCGCGAGAGCGTGACGCTGGGCACGCGCGCGATGATTGCCGCAGTGCTCGACCTGGCGCCTCCGAAATAGGGGAGGCGAGCGCTCAGCGTTCGGCGGCGCGCCAGTCGATGGCGGACATCAGGTCCAGCGGGTCCGGAAAATTTTCCGCCGTCCCGCCGAACCAGCTGGCGCGATATTTGACCAGCCAATCGCCCTTGGCAGGACAGTAGAGATAGAGGTCGGAAAGCGATGCCTGATGGCCTTCGCCAGTGGAATTTGCCGGCACATCGAAACGGACGGAAAGCGCTGCGGACGATCGCGAACGGTCGGGTGATGGCGAAATCCAGAAGCGGTTTTCCTGCGCACCCGGATACTTTGCGATCAGGCTCGCGCTGTCGGCAAAGACCTCTTCGCAGTTATAGCCGCCGATTTTGGGGTAAACATAGACGTTGATCAGCAGCGTCCCATCGCTGTTGACCAGCTTGTATCCCACGCCAGCATCTCGTCCGTCGGACGAGAACTCGTTGATAGAGGTCCGCTCGAACTGCCCGACCCGGTCCGGAAAGACCACGCCCGTGCCCCTGTGCTTCCACGGGCCGGTCGGCTGCTCGATCCGCTTCTGTGCCTGGCCCTCCGACGGGGAGGTCAACGCGATCCCTGCAACAGCCAATGCAAGACCCGTCGCCAAAGTGTTGAGTTTCATCGGTTTCCCCTGCTTTTCTCGATCCAGCGCGCCTTCGCGATCACTGCCCATCGGTATTGAAGCGAGCAGGTGAGCGGAATGCAACCGCACGGCGCTGCCAATCCCAAGCGGGTTTCGCAGTCAAACACGAAAAAGGGGCGGCACAAGGCCGCCCCTCTGGTGTCTCTATTCAGGCGCAGATGCTCAGGCGACGCCCGGCAGCAGCCTTTCGCCTGCGATACGCTGCATTGCCTTCTGGAGCTTCTCGAACGCCCGCACTTCGATCTGGCGGATCCGCTCGCGGCTGACCGAGTAGACCTGGCTGAGCTCCTCGAGCGTCTGCGGATTGTCCGTCAGGCGGCGTTCGGTGAGGATGTGCTTCTCGCGGTCGTTGAGGCTGTCCATAGCTTCCACGAGCATTTCGTGGCGGACTTCCTTTTCTTCCGCTTCGGCAACGGTTTCGTCCTGGAGCGGACGGTCGTCCGTCAGCCAGTCCTGCCATTCGCCCGAACCTTCCTCGCCATTGCGCATCGGCGTGTTGAGCGAGCCGTCGCCGCCCATCATCATCCGGCGGTTCATGTTGACGACTTCCTGCTCGGGCACGCCGAGATCGGTCGCGATCTTCGTGACGTCGTCGGGGTGGAGGTCGGTATCCTCGTAGGCGTCGAGATTCTTCTTCATGCGGCGCAGGTTGAAGAACAGCTTCTTCTGCGCAGCGGTCGTGCCCATCTTCACAAGGCTCCACGAACGCAGGATGTATTCCTGGATCGAAGCCTTGATCCACCACATGGCATAGGTGGCGAGCCGGAAGCCGCGATCGGCCTCGAACTTCTTCACGCCCTGCATCAGGCCGACATTACCTTCGGAAATGAGGTCCGAAACCGGCAGGCCATAGCCGCGGTAGCCCATGGCGATCTTCGCCACGAGTCGCAGGTGCGAGGTCACGAGCTGCGCCGCAGCTTCGGGATCCTCGTGTTCCTCGTAGCGCTTGGCGAGCATGTATTCCTGCTCAGCCGTCAGCACCGGGAACTTCTTGATTTCGGAGAGATAGCGGTTGAGGCTCTGCTCACCGCCGAGCGCCGGGACGCTCAAAGACTTTGCGTTAGACACTAATATCCTGACCTTTCTTGCGTCGACCTCTCTTGCCGGACCCCTGATGGGCATCCGGTCATTCGGGCCACTCAGTTACTTATACAGTAGCGGGCGCCGGATTGCACGGCCCTTTCGTCGATTTCAACGAGCGGTTTCGTCGATGAGTTCCCGCATATCCGCTGGTAATTCGGCGCAGAAATCCAAGGTTTCCCCGCTGATAGGATGTTTGAATCCGAGCCTCGCGGCGTGCAGCGCCTGGCGGCGGAAATCGAGCCGTTCGAGCAGGGGCCGGAGGGCCTTGGGAGTGCGTCCATAGACAGGATCCCCCAGTAGTGCATGACCGATTGACGCACAGTGAACGCGGACCTGGTGCGTGCGCCCCGTTTCCAGCCTGCATTCGATAAGCGAAGCGCCCTCGAGCCGCTCCACCGTCTCGAAATGCGTGACCGCGTGCTTACCGCGCGAGGACGCATCAGGGAGGACCGTCATCTTCTTGCGATCCTTGTCCGAACGCCCGATCCGGCCCGAAACCGTGCCCGATGGCGGATTTGGATGCCCCGCGCAGACCGCGAGGTAGCGGCGCGTTATCGAATGGTCCGCGAACTGCCTGGCGAGGCCCTCGTGCGCTGCATCGGATTTGGCGACCACGAGGAGCCCGCTGGTATCCTTGTCGATGCGGTGAACGATGCCGGGACGCTCGACCCCGTTGATGCCCGACAGCTTGCCGCGGCAGTGGTGGAGCAGGGCGTTAACCAGCGTGCCCTCCAGATTGCCGGCAGCCGGGTGCACGACCATGCCGGCGGGCTTGTTGACCACCAGGAGGTCGTCGTCTTCGAACACGATGTCGAGCGGGATGTCCTGCGCGGGCGTATCGAGCGGCTGGGGTGGGGGCAGGGCGATGCGCCAGTTTTCCTCGCCCCTGACCTTGGCGGACGCCGATTTCGCCACGGTCCTGCCGATGGTTACCGCGCCTTGGGCGATCAGCGTCTTGACCCGTTCGCGCGACAGGCCGCTGGCCTCGGCAAGCACCTTGTCGAGGCGACCGGCTTCGGACAGCGTTCCGGCGAGGATTTCTGGCTCGGCCATGCTAGGGCCATGCGCGATGACGCTCGAACTCTCAAGTGACGTGATGCAGCGCCTGCTGGATGACGCAGCGAATACGCACCCGCGCGAATGCTGCGGCGTATTGCTCGGCACAGCTTTGCGGATCGAGGAAATCGTGCCCGCAGCCAACGTCCATGCAGAGCCCGGGCGGCATTTCGAAATCGACCCGCAGGCCCTGATCGACGCCCACCGCGCTGCCCGCGCGGGCGGCCCCCAGGTGCTCGGCTATTACCATTCGCATCCCAACGGACGCATCGGTCCGTCGCCCCGCGATGCCGAGCTGGCGGCAGGCGATGGGGCGGTCTGGGCGATTATCGCGGCAGGCGGAGTCACCTTCTGGCGCTCGGGGGATGGCGGTTTCCATGCGCTTCCCTATGTGGTCCGCGAACGCTAGAAGGCGGTTAATACATCGTACCCGACGGGATCTTCATGACTGACAGTACTTCCACCGATCTTGCGGCAATGCTCTGCTCGCGCCTGTGCCACGACATGCTCAGCCCGGTCGGCGCGCTCAGCAACGGGCTCGAACTGCTGGCGATGGAAACCGACCCCGAAATGCGCGCCAACGTGGTCGCGCTGCTCGAACAGAGCGCGGCGATTTCCACCAACAAGCTCAAGTTCTTCCGTCTCGCCTTCGGTGCAGCCGGCGGCTTCGGCGACCGCGTCGACGTTGCCGAACCGCGCGCGCTGATCGAGGCGCTGGTGGCGGACAAGAACAAGATCGAGATCAACTGGGCCATCGAGACCGCGAACCTCGGCAAGCCGGCGGTCAAGGTGCTCCTCAACTTCGCCCAGATCGCGATCGATGCGCTGGTGCGCGGCGGCACGCTGGATGTCGGCGCCGAAATCCGCGAAGGCAATTGCGAAATCGTGGTTCGCGCCAGCGGTCCCAAGATCGCGTTCGACGAAACCATCGGCAAGGCGCTCGACGGCAGCTTGCCGGCCCACGAACTCTCCAGCCGTACGGCGGCAGCCCACATGATCGCCCTGCTGGCAGAGCAGACCGGCGGCGGCCTCCAATACGCCCGCACCGAAGACACGCTGGTGATGGGCGCGGTCATGCCCGAAGGCGAAGGGCTCATCGGTTGAGCGCGGAGGGGAGCCGGGACGAACTCGTCCACCGCGAGGCGCCGTCACCCAATTTCGACGAGCGCGCGCTCCCCATCACCATGGTGGTCATCCACTATACCGAGATGCTCGGCGCCGAGGCCGCGCTGGATCGTATGTGCGATCCCGAAACCAAGGTTTCGGCCCATTACCTCATCAGCGAGGAAGGCGAGGTCATCCGCCTCGTGCCCGAGGAAAAGCGCGCCTGGCATGCTGGCCTGTCCTATTGGCGCGGCCACAAGGACGTGAATTCGGCCAGCATCGGTATCGAGCTCGATCATCCCGGCCATCTCAACGGCTATCGCGATTTCTCCGAAGCGCAGTTCGAGGCGCTGGTGCCCCTGCTGGCGCGCATGGTGAAGCAATACGACATCCCGCGCGCCAACGTGGTCGGCCATTCCGACGTGGCACCGGCTCGCAAGATCGATCCGGGCGAGCTGTTCCCGTGGGAACGGCTGGCGGAATACGGCCTGTGCCTTTCTACCCCGAAGATCGAGCTGGGCGACCCGTTCGACAATGACGGGGCGTTCTATCTCGCGCTGGAGCGGTACGGTTACGACATCACCGACGGGCACAAGGCCGTGGAAGCCTTCCAGCGCCGCTGGCGCCCGCGCAAGATCGATGGCGAAATCGACGGCGAAATCCGTGCGATCCTGTTCCAGCTCCTGCTCGACCGGGACCGCGGCGCTCATCGCTAGCCTGGCGTTTCATGCAGCTGCCACGGCAAGGGTGTAGAAAACCCGTGCATGCGGCTGGCGGCCAAAGCGGTTAGGAGGGATGCTTCCCGACCAGCACGATGAAGGCCGCCGCTTGAACAAGACCAACCACGCATGGGCACTCGATGTCGCGATATTCCTCATCGCGACCGCGGGAACCTATGTCGCCCAATGGGCGGACCGCCCGATTACAGCCGTTCTGGTCTATCTGAGCGGCGTTATCCTGGTTGCAGTGCATTCGGGCCTCTTCGCAGCGCTGGGTTCGGCGATTGCCGCTTCGCTGGTCTACAATTTCTTCCTCAGCGAGCCGGTGTTCGAATTCGGTGTCACCACGGCGGACGAGGCAGTGCCGCTGATCGCTTTCAATGTCACCGCGCTCATCACCGGCCTGCTGGTCGGCAGGCTGCGCGATTCCGTCGACCGTGCGTCCCAGGCCCAGTTCAAGACTGCCTTCCTCCTGACCGTAAGCGACCGTCTCCAGCGCGCGCTCAAGGTGGAAGAGGTGGAGGCCGTCATGCGCGACCTCTTGCCGCGTCAGGGGGTAAGGTCGGTGAAGATATTCCTGTCCCAGGGTGACCTGTTCCTTCGTCCGAGTACGGGTGAGATCGTGACCTACCCGACAGGGCAGGAACCGATGACGCCCGCTTCTGCCGGTCCTGTCGATCCAATTGTGCTTGAACTGACCGGCGCGCGGGGTGTCATCGGGATTGCCCAGTTCCACCTTGCCGAGGCGGGCAGCGACCGTCCGGGCATCCCCGACCTCAATTCCATTTCCGCACTTATCGCGCTGGCGATCGAGCGCTGCGTCCTGCTCGACGAAGTAACCGAGGCGAGGGCGCAGGCGCGTAGCGAGGCGCTGAAGGATTCGCTGCTGTCTTCGGTTTCACACGACCTGCGGACGCCGATAACGGTCATCGAGGCGGCAGCGGGCGCGCTTTCCTCGCCCGCTATCCGCCTGCCCGAGGAAGAGCGCACCGCTCTGCTCGCCTCGATCATCGAGCAGTGCCACCGGCTCGACCGCTATACCAGCGAGTTGCTCGACGTGGGCCGCATCGAGGCTGGCGTGTCGCCTAAGGCGATGCAGGTCGTCGACCTAGGTGAACTGGCCAATCTTGCCCTGCGGCAGGCGCGTACGCTGCACCCGGATGTAGTGTTCGAACGCAGGCTGGGCGATGGCCCGGTGGTGATTTCGGCGAACCCGGCCATGGTGGAGCAGGCCATTTTCAACGTGCTCGACAATGCCGGCAAATACGGCGCGGGCGCTCCCGTCTCGATCGAGGTCGAAGCAGGTGACGGTGTCGCGCAGCTGTCCGTGACGGACGAAGGAGACGGTATCGACGGGCCCGATCTAAAGCGTGTTTTCGAGCGGTTCTACAAGGGTAGCGCCCGTCGTGCCTCGGAAGGGTCCGGACTTGGCCTGTTCATCGCCAAGGGCTTCGTCGAAGGCTGCGGAGGCAGCATATCGGTGGAATCCCCCGCCCGCGAAGGCAGGGGCACGCGGGTTTCGCTGCGGTTTCCCCTGCTCCAGCGCGACGAGCGCAATAACGAGGCGCAGCCATGAAGATACTCATCGTCGATGACGAACCATCCATCATCCGCACGCTGAGGCCGGTCCTGTCCGCTCTCGGGCATGACGTGATCGAGGCAGTGGATGCAAAGTCCGCACTGGCCGCCGTGGGCGCCTCTGAGATCGATCTCGTCCTGCTCGACCTTGGCCTGCCCGATGCGGACGGCTCGGACCTGATCTCGACCTTCAAGAAGAAGGCCGACGCTTCGGTCATCGTCGTTTCGGCGCGTCACATGGAAGCGGACAAGGTCCGCTCGCTCGACCAGGGCGCCGATGACTACATCGACAAGCCGTTCGGCATGGAAGAGCTGCTCGCGCGGATCCGCGTGGTCGAACGGCGGCGCAACGAGGCGCGGGGCAAGGAACCCAAGGTCCTGCAATCGGACCTGCTGCGGGTCGATCTGAAAACCCGCGAGGTGGTCCTCATGGGCGAGCCGATCCACCTTTCGCCCAAGGAATTCGCCATCTTCGAAACCCTGGCGCGCAACGCGGGGCAGGTCGTCACGCAGCGGCGGCTGATGATCGCGGGGTGGGACGATCCGGTCGTCGATGGGCAGTACCTGCGCAGCTATATCGCCATGCTCAGGGACAAGCTGGAGGTCGATCCGTCGGACCCGGAGCTGATCGTTACGGAGAGCGGGGTGGGCTATCGATTGACGGAGCCTCTCGTCCAGGTCGACTGAACTTGCCTTCGCGTCCCGGGCCCGACTGGCTCGCCTTGGAAAAAGACGTAGCCGGCGGTTGTGATCGAAGGTGTGAGGGGACTTCCGCCGGCTACGCACGTCCAGACCGGTGTGACGCAGGACCGTCATACCCCGATCCGCAAAATCCTGTTCCCACGGCTTTTTTACGCGGGCATAAAAACGGCGTACGAACGCTTCCTTGCCAACCGCGCTATCCATCAGGCCAACGGCCCGGAAACGGGCTTCCTGATGGAGCGAATAATCCGATGTCTCCCAATCGTACTTCCGTCCTTGTCCTCACGCTTGCGCTCGGCCTGTCGGCCTGCGGCAAGAAAAAGGTCGAGGATCTCCCGCCCGCTCCCGGCGAGGCGGTTTCGGTCCCCGCTGCCGCTGGCAACTCGATCGTCCCGGGCAGCCAGGCCGATTTCCTCAGCCAGATGGCGGGCCAGGACGTGATCTTCTTCGATACCGATCGCTTCAATATCGACGATATCGATGCTGCCGCCCTTCGGTCGCAAGCGGCATGGCTCTCGAAATATCCGGGCAAACCTGCCCGTATCGAGGGCCACGCCGACGAACGCGGTACTCGCGAATACAACCTCGCGCTGGGCGAGCGGCGTGCGAATGCCGCTCGCAACTACCTTATCTCCCTCGGGATCGACGGGCGGCGTCTGACCGCCGTCAGCTACGGCAAGGAACGCCCCGTGGAACTGGGTAGCAATGAAGCCGCATGGGCCAAGAACAGGCGCGCCGTCACCGTCACGATCGACGGGCAGTAAACAGGGAAACCCAAGGGGGCAGGGAGAATGACACGATGAAACTGGTGTCCTTGCAACTCGGCTCCGACCAGGGCGAATTCTGCGACCGGCAGGATGCCTTCGTGCGCAGGTATTCGACACTGCTCGGAGCGGTCTTCCTTGCCAGCATCGCTGCCGGTCTTTTCGTCGGCTGAGCTTCGCGCTTGGATAAATCGGCGGGGCGCATTATCTGCACCCGTGCCAGGGGGCCGGGCAGCCGCGGATGCTTGCATCCGAGGAAAGTCCGGGCTCCACGAAACGAGGGTGGCGGGTAACGCCCGCCGGGGGTGACTCCAGGGAAAGTGCCGCAGAAAGCAAACCGCCGATGGCCCGCTTGCGGGATCAGGCAAGGATGAAAGGGTGCGGTAAGAGCGCACCGGGGCGCTGGTAACAGGGCTCGCACGGTAAACCCCACCCGGAGCAAGGCCGAATAGGGGCGGCACGTTCCCGCAAGGGAGCAGATGCGTTTCGCATCGACCGCCCGGGTTGGCTGCTTGAGCCATGGGGCAACCCATGGCCCAGACGAATGGCTGCCGCCGCGGATACGGTCCGGTCTTCCGGATACCGTCTGCGGAGACAGAACCCGGCTTACAGGCCCCCTGGCATCACTATCGGGAAATCAGTCTTGCTTGCGGACGGCGATGCTGCCGTCTTCCGCCTCGAACGCCTGGATCCGGCGTCGGCTGTCGCCTTCGAGCACCAGTGCGGTAAGTACCCCGGTGCGGAAGGCGCCGGTATCGATCCCGACGCGGTCGCCGGTGTCCTCGACCTCCTCGAAGATCGTATGCCCGTGGACAACGACGTGGCTGAAAGACTCGGCGTGGTTGAGGAAACGCTCGCGGATCCACAGGAGGTCCTTGCGCTTCTGTTCCTCGACCGGGCGCTTGGGGTTGATCCCTGCGTGGACGAGGACATAGTCGCCGACCACGATCATGTCTTCGAAGCCGGCGAGAAAATCGCGGTGCTTTTGCGGCACGATCTTGTGCATCGCCTTCTGCACCTCGGCGATCTGCATGCGGTTGTATTCCTTGCGCTTGAGCCCGTAGCTCAGGACCGTTTCGCGGCCCCCGTGGCGCAGGAAATGGCGCAGCATCTCCTTGTCGTCGAAGCTTTCGAGGAACATTTCCTCGTGATTGCCGGCAAGATAGCGGACCTTGCGCACCTTGCCCCAGTTGCGCGCCAGCTTGATGACGCCCGCGCTGTCGGGACCACGGTCGACAAGGTCGCCCAGGAATACCACGGTGGAGTTTGCCGGCGCGCAGGCTGCGTCGTCCGCCTCGATCGCTTCCTGCAAGACCTCCAGCAGGTCGAGCCGGCCGTGAATATCGCCGATCACGTACCAGCGCTCACCCTGCGGTACGTGCGCGATGCGCCGTTCCTTTTCGGGCTTGCGGAATATCTGGCGAAGGGCGTTGAGCATGGTTTCGAGCGGTTACCTGTTGCGGGCGCATTTAGGCATTAGCCATCCTGCCAGCAAGCGATGAGCGTCGGGTGAATGCCTTCGCAGTTGCACAATAGACACGCTTCACGCTGCGATAGCGAAAAGATGAAGCAGCTATCTTGCGCAGTTGAAGAGGATACTGCACCTTTATTTCGATTTCGCCCGAGGAGCCCTTTCAAGAATCGGGACCCGGCGAAAACGCAGGTGGGACGAAGCACCAATCCGAACCCAAGGAGTTCGAAATGCTCACGTCCTTTCGCGGCCGTCTGGCCGTATCCCTCGCCGCCCTTGCATGCGGCATCTCCTCCCCGGCGCTTGCGCAGGACGAAGAAGAATCCGGCCCGATCACGGTATCGGCCAATGCTGCCCTGACCACCGACTACCGTTTCCGCGGCGTCTCGCTTTCGGGCGGTGACCCGGCCATCCAGGGCGGCGTCGACGTTGCGCACGAAAGCGGCTTCTACGTCGGCGTTTGGGCATCCTCCATCGATGGCGGCGACGCCTATGGCGAGATGGAATTCGACATTTACGGCGGCTGGTCGGGTCAGCTGACCGATGCAGTGAGCCTCGATGTCGGCCTGCTGTATTACGCCTACCCGACCGAGGAACTGGGTCTCGATACCGACTATTGGGAGCCTTACGCTTCCGTCGGCTTCAACCTCGGCCCGGCAGAAGCGACCGTTGGCGTTGCCTATGCCTTCGAACAGGATTCGCTGGGCGGGGACGACAATCTTTACGTCTACACCGATCTCAGCGCCGGCCTGCCGGGCACGCCCGTCACGGTGACCGGACACCTCGGCTATACCGATGGCGCACTGGCTCCGCCGCTGCTTGCCGGCGATGCAGACGACAGCGGCATGGACTGGTCGATCGGCGCGAGCGTGACGGCCGGCATTCTCGAAGTGGGCGTGTCCTACGTCGGTGTCGAAGGCCCGTCGATCGATGGTTTCACCGACGATGCGCTGGTCGCGACGATTACTGCAAGCTTCTGATTTCGCACGAGGTCAACCGGAGGGGGCTCGTCCTTGTGACGGGCCCCCTTTCGCATGGCGGCCATGATGCCTAGTTGCAGCACATGACCAAATATCTCCACACCATGATCCGTGTCACCGACCCAGAGGCGACGGTGGCGTTCTTCGAACTGATCGGCCTGAAGGAAGTCCGCCGCGCAGAAAGCGAGCAGGGCCGCTTCACGCTCATCTTTCTGGCAGCACCCGGGCAGGAAGGCGTGTCCGAGGTGGAGCTTACCTACAACTGGCCGCCGGAAGACGGGAGCGAGGGCGAGGCCTATTCGGGCGGACGCAATTTCGGCCATCTCGCCTACCGCGTCGACAATATCTACGACACCTGCCAGCGGCTGATGGACGCCGGACACACGATCAACCGTCCGCCGCGCGACGGGCACATGGCTTTCGTGCGGACGCCCGACGGGATTTCCATCGAGCTGTTGCAGGAAGGCTACCTGGACCCGCAGGAACCCTGGGCCAGCATGCCGAATACCGGAAGCTGGTAAGTAGCCCGACCTAGCGTTCGTCTTCCTCGAGATAGGGCGAACGCTGGTCGTCCGGATGGTCGGTGGTCATGCGCAGGATCGTGTAGCCGACCACTGCCGAGATGAGCGAGCCCATCAGGATGCCGATCTTGGCTTCCTCGATCAGCAGGCTGTTGCCGGCGAACGCCAGGCTGGAAATGAACAGCGACATGGTGAAGCCGATCCCGCACAGGATCGAAACGCCCCAGATTTCCGCCCAGTTCGCCCCTTCGGGACGCGGTGCGAAACCGACCTTGTCGGCGATCCAGATGGCCGAGAAGATACCGACCTGCTTGCCCACGAACAGGCCAGCGGCAATTGCGAGCGGCAGCGGGGCAAGGATGCCCGCAAGGCCCAGTGCGCCCAGCTCGACGCCGGCATTCGCGAAACCGAACACGGGCACGATGAGATAGGCGCTCCACGGTGCAAGGTTGTGCTCGAGATGTTCGAGCATCGTGTCGTCGTCCTTGCCGACCATGGGAATGGTCAGCGCGGCCACGACGCCGGCGATGGTGGCATGGACGCCGGAATTCAGGACCAGGAACCACAGCAGCAGGGCCATCAGGATGAAGGGCGTATAGGCGCTCACGCGCGCGCGGTTCATCGCCATCATGATGCCGGTCACCACGACTGCGGCAACCAGCCACGCGAACTTGAGGTTCGCCGTGTAGAACAGGGCGATAACCAGCACTGCCCCGATATCGTCGACGATGGCGACGGTAAGCAGGAACAGGCGCAGCGAAGCGGGAACGCGGTTACCCAGCAGGCCAAGCACGCCCATGGCAAAGGCGATGTCGGTGGCAGCCGGGATGGCCCAGCCGCGCGTCAGGTCCTGCGCGCCCTCGGCATTCACGAAGAACAGGTACACCAGCGCAGGCAGGATCATGCCTGCCGCAGCCGCAAGGACCGGCATCTTGCGCTGGTCGTTGTCCGACAGCTGGCCCTCGATCCACTCGCGTTTCACCTCGAGGCCCACGACGAAGAAGAAAATCGCCATCAGGCCGTCATTGATCCACAGGTGCAGCGTATTGAGCTTGAACGCCTCGGCAGAGAACAGCTCGCCATGGAAGAGGTGGTGATATTCGTTCGCCAGCGGCGAATTGGCCGCGATCATTGCAGCGAGTGCAACCAGGATCAGCAGGATGCCCGCAGACGCGTCGCTGACGAAGAGCGCGCGAACCGGGGCGAACACGAGACGGATGGGATTTGGCCTGTCAGTCATATCGGGGTGCTCTCTTTCGCAAAGCATCGCTCGTTGCAAGGGTCGATTCCCTGCGTTAGGTAACTCACTGGGGGGAAACGGTTTGTTGGTCGCACAATTTACCGCCGGCGAATGGCTGGCGCTCATTCACCATGAACTGCTGCTCATGGCGGCAGTGTTTTTCGGCATCGGCTTGCTGGACGAGCTAGCAATGGACGCTGCCTATGTCTGGCTGCGCCTGACCGGCCGTGCGAAGACTGGCAGGTTACCGGAAACAGACTTCCGGGACGAAGAGCTGACGGGCATGGCGGCCGTCTTCATTCCCGCCTGGCGGGAAGACGCGGTTATCGGTCCGACCCTGACCCATGCGCTTGCTTCCTGGCCGCAGGCGGACCTGCGGATATATGTCGGCTGCTATCGCAACGATCCTGAAACGCAGGCCTCGATCGCCGTTGCCGGGCGCACGGATCGGCGGATTCGGATGGTCATCGTCGGGGAGGATGGACCGACCAGCAAGGCGCATTGCCTGAACCGGCTTTATCTTGCCCTGCGCGACGACGAGGCGCGGATGCGCTGCAAGGCGCACATGGTGGTGCTGCACGACGCAGAAGACATGGTCGATCCCGCAGCGCTCGTACTGCTGGACCGGGCAGTGTGGCGCAGTGATTTCGTGCAATTGCCGGTCATGGCCCTGCCGCCTTCTGATTCCCGCTGGATCGCAAGTCACTATTCCGACGAATTCGCAGAATCCCATGCCAAGGCGATGGTCGTGCGCGATGCCCTCGGCTGCGCCATTCCGGGTGCCGGGGTCGGCTCTGCCATTGCCCGTCCGATGCTCGACCGGCTGGCCCGGGCCCACCAGGGCGAACCCTTTGCCCGCCATTCGCTGACCGAGGATTACGAACTTGGCCAGAGGGTGGTCGCGCTGGGCGGGGCGGGGCGATTCCTGCGGGTTCGTACGCAGCAGGGCAGGCTGGTCGCGACCCGCGCCTATTTCCCGTCTTCGCTGGGGACTTCGGTACGCCAGAAGACCCGCTGGGTGCATGGCATCGCGCTGCAGGGCTGGGACCGGCTCGGGTGGGGCGGGTCATTGCTCAACCGCTGGATGACCTTGCGCGACCGGCGCGGCCCGCTGGCGGCGCTGGTGCTGGCCTGTGCCTATTTCCTCGTTGCCGCGTCCTTCGTTTCGGGGCTGGCAGTAGAATTCGGCCTTGTCTCTCCTCTGGAGCCGTCGCCGTTGCTTCGCGCATTGCTCCTCTTCACGCTTGCAGGACTATTCTGGCGATGCGCGGCAAGAGCGGTCTTCACGGCACGCGAATACGGGGCCGCCGAAGGTCTGCGCGCCGTTCCGCGCGTGTTCGTTTCGAACATTATCGCGATCATGAGCGGGTGGAGGGCGCTCGCCGCCTATTTCGGAACGTTGCGCGGCGCGCCGGTCGTCTGGGACAAGACCGAGCATAGCGACCATCCGGCCATGGCTCTGCACCGGGAAATGCCCGCATGATTTCCACCGGGATCGAGCGACGCGGCCGTCCGCTGGTCTTCCTGCTGGTCGTGCTCGGCGGCTGGACCATGCTGCGCATAGCGACATGGGAGAACCCCTTTCCCCACCAGCTTGTGCCGCAATGGGTCGCAACCGCCGTGGAGCGGTTCGTCGAACAAGAAGCTCCGGCGAGAACGACGAGCGAGCTTGCAGCCCGCGCCGTACAGGCAAGGCATACCGCGACGAAGTTCGCCAGGCGCGACCGGCATGGATCTGACCTCGATCCCGCCGGCGACATCGCTACGCATCCAGCGCCCTTCGTAGAAGGACGGACCCTTGCACGGCACAATCTCCTGCTGATGGCAGCGATGGCGCGCCTTCCGATGCCCTCCAGCATCGCAGACGTGCTCGGTAGGGACGATATGGCCGGAACAGTGCCTCCCGTTTCTGCCGGCTCCGAAGAAGTTACGCAGCGCCGCTGGCGGTTCGACGGCTGGCTGATGCTGCGCGGCGGGAGCGCGGGCGAGGTTGGCACTGGTCCGGCACCCCCGGCCTATGGAGACAGTCAGGCAGGTGCATTGCTTGCCTATTCGCTTGCGCCGGGATCACGGCGCGATCCGGCAGTCTACTTGCGAGCAAGTGCTGCCCTGCGCGAACCCGGCCAGCGCGAAGCAGCTCTGGGACTGCGCGTGCAACCACTGGGTGACAAGCGGCTTGCGATCCACGCGGAAGTTCGCGCCGCGCACGCCGGCTCCGGGACACAGGTACGCCCTGCAGCTTTCGCCACCTACGGCTATGAAAATCGCGACCTGCCGCACGGGCTCGGTGCGCGCGCCTATGCGCAAGCCGGTTACGTGGGTGGCGATTTCGCGACCGGCTTTGCCGATGGCCAGCTGGTCGTGGATCGCGAAGTCGCGAAGTTCGACCTTGCGCGCCTGCGTGTCGGACCGGGGGCATGGGGCGGGATCCAGAAAGGCGCCGGGCGAATCGATGTCGGGCCTTCGGCCAGCCTGGAGATGGCAGTCGGCGATGTCCCGGCGCGCATCGGACTCGACTATCGCATCCGGATTGCCGGCGATGCGGAGCCGGGCGACGGCCCTGCGCTGACCCTTTCGACGGGCTTTTGACACGGTTCAGCTTTTATCGACGGTGCGCCTGCGATAGGGCACCGCCATGGATGTCTACCTGCCAATCGCGAACCTGTCGGTCGATGGCCTTGTCATCGTCGCGCTGGGTGCGCTGACGGGCGTCCTTTCGGGCCTGTTCGGCGTCGGCGGCGGCTTCCTTACGACTCCGCTCCTCATCTTCTACGGCATTCCGCCCACGGTCGCGGCAGCTTCCGCCTCGACACAGGTTACCGGTGCCAGCGTTTCGGGCGTGCTCGCCCATTCGAAGCGCCGCGGCGTGGATTACCGCATGGGCGCGGTCCTGATCGGGGGCGGCGTGATCGGTTCGGGTTTCGGAGCCCTTTTGTTCAATTTCTTCCGCGCGATCGGCCAGATCGACGTGGTCATCAATGCGCTCTACGTCGTGCTGCTCGGCTCGATCGGTATCCTGATGGCCAAGGAAGCCCTGCAGGCGCTGCGCGGCTCCGCCGGCAAGCAGGCCCCGCGCCGGCGCCACCACCCGCTGGTGGCCAGCCTGCCGTTCCGGTGGCGGTTCTATGCCTCGGGCCTCTATATCTCGCCGCTGGCTCCGCTCTTGGTTGGGGTGGTCGTCGGCATGCTGACCATGCTCATGGGCGTGGGCGGCGGCTTCATCCTTGTACCCGCCATGCTCTACATCCTTGGCATGAGCGCGAACGTCGTGGTGGGCACGAGCCTGTTCAACATTCTCTTTGTCACCATCGCGACGACCATCATGCATTCGGTGACCACCCGCGCTGTCGATATCGTGCTGGTCGCGCTGCTGCTGCTCGGTTCGGTGTCGGGCGCGCAGTTCGGATCGCAATTCGCGGTCAAGGCCAAGCCGGAAGTCCTGCGCCTCGTGCTTGCCGGCATCGTGCTGCTCGTGGCCTTCAACATGTTCCTGCGCCTCTTCTACCGGCCCGACGAAATCTTCACGGTGTCGCCGCTGTGATCCGCGCGGTCCTTCTTACGCTTGCGGCCATTGTGCTGATGGGACAGCGCGATCCGGTGCTGGTGCCCGAAGTGTCGCAGCACGAGGTGCAGGTGCGGCAAGGCTTTGTCGGACAGGAACTTCTGCTGTTCGGTGCCATCCTCGACCCCTCGGGCGGTCCGGGCGAGGAATACGACATCGTCGTTGTCCTGAAAGGCCCGAGCGAGCCGATCCGCCTGCGCGAAAAGGAACGTTTCGCAGGTGTCTGGATCAACGCGGAAAGCAGCGACTTTCGGTCCGTGCCGAGCTATTTCGCCGTCGCTTCCTCGCGCCCCATCAACGAAATCGTCGACGACAAGACGGCCGCCATCTACGAATTCGGGACCGACTATATCCAGCTGTCGCCGAGCGGGTCGATCGAACCGGCGGTGGAGCGGCGTTTTGCAGCCGGCCTCGTCGATCTCAAGCGTCGGCAAGGGCTCTACCGGGAAGATTTCGGCGGCGTGCAGATAAACGAAGGCGTGCTCTACCAGGCGCGCATCGAGCTTCCCTCGAACGTGACCACGGGCACCTATTCGGCCGAAACCTTTGCCGTGACGCGCGGCCGCGTCATCGCCTCCGCCGTTTCGGAAGTGGAGGTGCGCAAGGTGGGTTTCGAACGCGTGGTCGAGAACGGCGCGAACAATTGGGGCCTTGCCTACGGCCTGCTTGCCGTGATGCTCTCCGTCGGCATGGGCTGGGGGGCAGGGCGTCTCTTCGCCAAGCTCTGACAAGCGCCAAAATGCGTCATCGTTGACGCGATTTTAACCCTTCTGCGCCATCCCCGTCATGCAATTCTGCGTGATGTGCATTGGGGGCTTGCGCCAGTTATGAACGACATGGGTAGCGGAAACTTTCGGACCTTCGATCCGGCCAAGGAAGAAGGCGCGGAGCCGCCGCAGCCGCGTGGCAATTCGCTGCGCGACCGTATCCGGCGCTCCGAACAGGCCCAGGCTCCGGCCGCCGCCGTGTCGCGTTCGGGCTATGTCCACCAGCTGCAGCAGGTCTCCGAACCTGCGCCCGCGCCCGCGCCCGCGCCGCAATATGAAGCGCCTGTGGCTGAACAGGCCGCACCGGTAGTACCGCCGCAGGATTATGTCCCGCAGCAGCCGCAGGCGGAAGCGCCTGCCGCGCCGGTCGAAGCCGAAGCGCCTGCACCCGTAAAATCCGAGCCGCCGACCCCCGCTGCTGAACCGGAGTCAGCCGCGGTTGCCGAAAGCGCTTCCGACAACGGCCTCCAACCCATCGGCGTCGTGCTCGAAATCTCCGGTTCCGGCTCGATGATCGCCATCGACGTCCAGCGTCTGACCGAATGCGCGGATGATGCCGACCCCTCCATCGCGATGGCCGGCCAGGTCGGTTCGCAGATCAAGATCCGCGTCGGCAACAGCTGGCTGCTTGCCAGCGTGCGCAACCAGAAGCAGGACCGCCGGGCAGGCAGCATCCTCGCCAATATCGACTTCCTCGGCGAAGGCGTGGAGGAAAAACTCACCGGCAGGCTGCACGGCTTCCGCCGCGGTGTGACGCGCTATCCGGTCCCGGGTGCGATGGTCTATCCGGCCAGCACCGCCGACCTGAAGCAGGTCTACGCCAGCGACGGCCGCAGCGCCGTGACCATCGGCCGCGTCTATCCGACCAAGGACATCCGCGCAGGCCTCTATGTCGACGCAATGCTCGGCAAGCACTTCGCGCTGCTCGGTTCGACCGGTACCGGTAAATCGACCAGCGCCGCGCTGATCCTGCACCGGATCTGCGAGGCGGCGCCCGAAGGTCACATCGTCATGATCGACCCGCACGGCGAATATTCGGCGGCTTTCCGCACGACCGGGGTGATCCTCGACGTGTCGAACCTGCAAATGCCGTACTGGATCATGAACTTCGAGGAACACTGCGAAGTCCTCCTCACCAGCAATGGCAACGACCGCCAGATCGATGCGGACATCCTGGCCAAGTGCCTGCTGCTGGCCCGCCAAAAGAGCCGTCTTGCTGAAAGCATGGGCAAGATCACGGTGGATTCGCCGATCCCCTACCTGCTGTCCGACCTGTCGAACGCCATCCAAGACGCGATGGGCAAGCTCGACAAGGCGACCAATTCGGCGCCCTACATGCGCATCAAGAACAAGCTGGACGAGCTTAAGGCCGACCCGCGCTACCAGTTCATGTTCTCGGGCATGCTGGTGGCCGACACCATGGCCGAATTCGTCTCGAAGATTTTCCGCATGCCCGCCAATGGCAAGCCGATCTCGATCATCGACGTCTCGGGCGTGCCTTCGGACATCACTTCGACCGTGGTCGCGGTTCTGAGCCGCCTCGTGTTCGACTTCGCCATCTGGGGCCGCGAGGAAAAGACCACGCCGATCCTGCTGGTGTGCGAAGAAGCCCACCGCTACGTGCCGAGCGAGAAGAACGCCGACGGCAACTCGGTCGGCACGATCCTTTCGCGTATCGCCAAGGAAGGCCGTAAGTACGGTATCTCGCTGGGCCTGATCACGCAGCGTCCTTCCGACCTTGCAGAAGGCGTGCTGTCGCAGTGCGGTACGATCATCTCGATGCGCCTCAACAACGACCGCGACCAGGACTTCGTCCGCGCGGCCATGCCCGAAGGCGCGCGCGGTTTCCTGGATGCCATCCCGGCACTGCGCAACCGCGAATGCATCATCTGCGGCGAAGGTGTCGCCATCCCGATCCGCGTGAGCTTCGACAACCTCGAGGAAATCAAGCGCCCGGCATCGGAAGACCCGAGCTTCGTGGAACTGTGGAGCCAGAGCGGCGGCGAAGAGGACATCGTCCAGCGCACCGTCCAGCGCTGGCGTTCGCAGGGCTAGGTTTCTTGCTTTTCGCACCCGCCTCCGCGGGTGCGTCCTCGCTAGACGTGCAGCAAGCTGCACCCGCTGCGGGCGGGCGGTCGCCCTTGCCGTCCGCTGGTCGCGGACGGGATTGCGCCGTTGTTACGTTCCGCGGGTATCGCCGAAAAGATGGATATGCAGGCGGTCGCTCATGCGAAAGCCG
Organism: Qipengyuania gaetbuli; assembly: GCF_020171365.1. Taxonomy (NCBI): domain Bacteria; kingdom Pseudomonadati; phylum Pseudomonadota; class Alphaproteobacteria; order Sphingomonadales; family Erythrobacteraceae; genus Qipengyuania; species Qipengyuania gaetbuli. Next base: position 1,881,358 of record NZ_JAIUZO010000002.1, read on the forward strand.
TGTTCCAGGCACAGGTCCGCGAGCCACTTCTCGCGCGTCCGCAGCGTTTCGCTGTCGGTGCCTTCCGGCATCAGGAAAACGTGGCCGGGACGGAAGCGATAGCGGTCGCGCAGGGCGATGACTTCGTCCACGTCCGAAGGCTCGGCGATCACGAACTTGAAGAAGGCGCGGGGATCGGTGGCGTAGGCGTCGAGCCGTTCCGGGATCAGCGCCAGGTCTGCCGGATTGCCGCTATGCGCCAGCTTCGGGCTGACGTTGAACTGGTCGACCCGGATGTCGAGCGCGGTCGTGGCCTTGGTGGTGCCGTTGGTTTCCACCTCGACCGACATATCGGGCAGCAGGTCGAGCAGCTTCGCGAGCGCGGGGGCCTGCAGCAGCGGCTCACCGCCGGTAATCACGAGACGGTTCTGGCCGAGCGAGAGGATGCGCTCCGCCACTTCCGCCTCCTCCAGCGTCACCTGGTTGGCCTTGCGGTCGAAGAACTCGCCCGAGCGATGCGGCCGGTTGTCGCCCTCGAAATGCCAGGTGTAGGCGGTGTCGCACCACACGCAGGCGAGGTTGCAGCGCGACAGCCGCATGAAGGCGACGGGCATACCCATGCTCGGCCCTTCGCCCTGGACCGAAGCGAAGATCTCCGGCCCGCCCGTGTCGTCGGTGGCGAGGACGAGGCTCACGTCACCCCAGCCGCGCCAGCGCTGCTTCGAGCCGTTCGATCTCGGCCGTGTGGTGCGCATGATCGGCGCGGGCCTTCTCGACCGCTTCGGGCTTGGCACGCTCGACGAAGTTCGGGTTGCCGAGACGCCCTTCGAGCGATTTGGCTTCCTTGGCAGAGGCTTCGAGTGCCTTCGACAGGCGGGCCTTCTCGGCCTCGATGTCGATAACGCCTTCCAGCGGCACGATGAAAGCGTCCTCGCCCGCCGCGACCTGCATCGCCGCGCCGGCAGGGGCATCGGCGAAATGGACGGGCGTCAGGCGCGCGAGGCGTTCGATCGCGGCGGCGTTCTCTTCCACCACCTTGCGGCCGAGCGCCGACGGGGCGGGGCAATAGGCTGCCAGCTTCGCGCCCGGCGCAATCCCGAGTTCGTTCTTCGCCGTGCGCACCGCGCTGGTGAGCGCGATCAGCCAGTCGATTTCGGCCTTGGCTGCGGCATCCACGTTCGCCTGCGGCTCGGGCCACTTGGCAGTGATCAGCGGGTAGTTCGCCCGGTCGCCCTGCTTGGACCAAAGCTCTTCGGTGATGAACGGCATGAAGGGGTGCAGCATGACGAAGATCTGGTCGAGCGCCCAGCCGGCGACCGCCCTGGTTTCCTCGTCGATATTGCCCTTGATGAGTTCGAGGTACCAGTCGCAGAACCGGTCCCACACGAAGTGGTAGATCGTGTTTGCCGCGGCATCGAAGCGCAGGTCCGCCAGCGCCTTGTCGAGCGCGTCCTTGGTCTCGACGACCTCGCCGATGATCCACTTGTTGACCGCCAGCGTCGCAGCGGGTGCAGCGATGCTCGTGCTCGCCCCGATGCCGTTCGACTGGCAGAAGCGGGTCGCGTTCCACAGCTTGGTCGCGAAGTTGCGATACCCTTCGACGCGCTTCTCATCCATTTTGATGTCGCGGCCCTGGCTTTCCATCGCCGCCATGAAGAAGCGCAGCGCGTCGGCGCCGTACTGGTCGATAAGGCCCAGCGGATCGACGACATTGCCCTTGGACTTGGACATTTTCGCCCCGTCGGCCGCGCGCACGAGGCCGTGGAGGTAGAGCCGCTTCCACGGCACTTCGCCCATGAACTTCATGCCCTGCATCGCCATGCGCGCATCCCAGAAGAACAGGATGTCGAAGCCGGAAATGAGCAGGTCGTTGGGATAATGCTTTGCAAGCAGGTCGGTGTTCTCCGGCCAGCCGAGCGTGGCGAAGGGCCACAGCGCGGAAGAGAACCACGTGTCGAGCACGTCCTCGTCGCGGGTCAGTTCGACGCCGGCACCTGCCTGCGCCTGAGCCTCATCCTCGGTCATCGCGACATAGGCGTTGCCCTCGGCATCGTACCAGGCCGGGATCCGGTGGCCCCACCACAGCTGGCGGCTGACGCACCAGGGCTGGATGTTCTCCATCCAGTTGAAGAAGGTCTTTTCCCAGCTTTTCGGGACGATCTCGATCGCGCCCGAACGCACCGCCTCGATGGGGGCCTGCGCGAGCTTTTCGGCGTCGACGTACCACTGGTCGGTCAGCCAGGGTTCGATGACCACGCCGCCGCGGTCGCCGAAGGGCGTGGCGATGGTGCGCGGTTCGGCATCGTTTTCGGTCTCGTTGCCTTCCTTGTCCTTTGTGACGTGCGGGATCAGGAATCCGAGTTCCTTCATCCGCGCGACGACCAGTTCGCGCGCGCCATCGACACCGTCGCGGCGGAAGCGGTGCAGGCCGATGAACTCGTCGGGGACCAGCCCGTCGGCCGTCTGGCAGACGTTCGCCTCGGCATCGAGCATGTTGAGCATTTCTCCCGCAGCGAAGCCAGCGCGCTTGCCCACTTCGAAGTCGTTGAAGTCGTGCCCCGGCGTGATCTTCACGCAGCCCGAGCCAAGTTCGGGATCGGCATGTTCGTCCGCCACGACCTTGAAGCGCCGCCCGGTGATCGGCTGGAGAATGTCCTTGCCCACCACTGACTTGTAGCGCTCGTCATCGGGATGCACGGCGACAGCCATGTCGGCCAGCATCGTTTCGGGCCGGGTCGTCGCCACGACGAGGTAATCCTTGCCTTCCGACGTCGTGACGCCGTCAGCCAGCGGATAGCGGAAGTGCCAGAAACTGCCCTTCACGTCCGTGGTCTCGACCTCGAGGTCGGAGATCGCGGTCTTGAGCTTCGGGTCCCAGTTCACCAGCCGCTTGTCGCGGTAGATCAGTCCGTCCCGATAAAGGTCGACGAAGACCTTGAGCACGGCCTCGGTGAAATGCGGGTCCATGGTGAACTGTTCGCGGCTCCAGTCCATCGAACAGCCGAGGCGGCGCAGCTGGCGCGTGATCGTGCCGCCGCTTTCCTCTTTCCATTCCCAGACCTTTTCGACGAAATCTTCGCGCGAATAATTGGTGCGCTTGTCCTGTTTCGCCTCCATCTGGCGCTCGACCACCATCTGCGTGGCGATACCCGCATGGTCGGTGCCGACCACCCACAGCGCATCCTTGCCGCGCAAGCGTTCGTAGCGGATCACCACGTCCTGCAGCGTGTTGTCGAGCGCGTGCCCGATGTGGAGCGAGCCGGTGACGTTCGGCGGCGGGTTCACGATGGTGAAGGGCTGCGCGTCCTTGCGCTCGGGCCGGAACAGGCCGTTGTCCTCCCAATGCGCGTACCAGCGCTGCTCGATTTCGGCCGGGTCGAAAGTCTTGGATAGCTCGGTGCTCATGGGACCGGCCTTTGCCAGCCGTCATGCTGCGATGCAACGCCGGAGACGGCATTGGGGCGCTGCGCATTGCTAACGTGCTTGTTTGACGCGGCAATTCCGCCCATACGCAGGGGTCAATGACAGGGCTTGCCGAATATGAGGTCGTCGAAGGGGAGGGCGGCAGCACGCTGGTGCTGACCGGGCCCTATCTCGTGTCGACCATCGGCGCGGTCGACGACGACCTGCGCGGCATCGACGGCGCGATCGCGCGGGTCGACATCTCGGGGGTGACCGAGATCGATACCACCGGTGCTTGGCTCGCCTGCACCATCTCCACCGAACACGAAGCGGAAATCCACGGGGCGGACGAACGCGCCCAGCGTCTGCTCGAAGCCATTTCCGGCCTCGGCGGCGAGGAAAAGCTGGCCGCTCCCCGCTTGCCGTTCTGGAGCCGCGTGCCCGAGGCGATGGGCGAGAAGATGTTCAACGCCCGCACCGGCATCATCGGCGTCGTCAGCTTCCTTGGCGCGCTGCTGATTTCCTGCGGCTCGCTGCTGCGCAGCCCTTCGCGCTTCCGCATGGTCGCGCTGGTCCGTCAGGTCGAATACGTCGGCGTTTCTGCGCTGCCCATCATTGGATTGATGAGCTTCCTGATCGGCGTCGTGATCGCCCAGCAGGGCGCAGTGCAGCTGGCACAGTTCGGGGCAGAGACGCTCACGGTGAACCTCGTCGGCCGGATCACCTTGCGCGAGCTGGGCGTGCTGATGACAGCGATCATGGTCGCCGGCCGGTCGGGCAGTGCCTTCGCTGCCGAAATCGGCACGATGAAGCTGACCGAGGAAATCGACGCCATGCGCACGATCGGCATCTCGCCGATGGAAGCGCTTGTCATCCCGCGCATCATGGCGGCGGTCGTCATGATGCCGCTGCTCGGCTTCTACGCCTCGTGCATGGCGATCCTCGGCGGTGCGGTGATCGGCGAGACGATGCTCGGCATTCCGTTCTGGACGTTCCTGTCGCGTATCCAGGAAGTCGTCCCGACCTATGACTTGTGGGTCGGCCTCATCAAGGCACCCGTCTTCGGCCTGATTGTCGGCCTTGCGGGCTGTTACAACGGGATGCAGGTGAAGGGTAATTCCGAAGAAGTCGGCAGGCGTACGACCATGTCGGTCGTGTCCGCCATCTTCGCGGTCATCGTGCTCGATGCCTTCTTCGCGGTGTTCTTCACCGAGCTGGGGTGGGGCTGATGAGCGATCCGCACAAGGCCCGCCGGCACGAGCGGTACAAGGGCGAATTCCCGATCGTGGTCGAGGGCCTCGAAAACCGGTTCGGCGAACACGTCGTCCACCAGAATCTCGACCTCAAGGTCCGGCGCGGCGAAATCATCGGCGTGGTCGGTGGCTCGGGCACCGGCAAGTCGGTGCTCATGCGCTCGATCATCGGTCTCCAGCCGCCGACCGCGGGCGACGTCCATGTCTTCGGTCGTTCGATCATCGATGCCGAACCGGACGAGGAAATCGGCGTGCGCGACCGCTGGGGCGTGCTGTTCCAGGGTGGCGCGCTCTTCTCGACGCTGACCGTGGGCGAAAACGTCGAAGTCCCGCTCAAGCAGTTCTATCCCGACATTTCGGACGAGCTGAGGCACGAGATCGCCCGCTACAAGGTCATGCTTTCCGGCCTGCCGGAGAACGCCGTCAACAAGTACCCGAGCGAGCTATCGGGAGGGATGAAGAAACGCGCAGGCCTTGCCCGTGCCCTGTCGCTCGACCCCGAACTGCTGTTCCTCGACGAACCGACCGCAGGTCTCGACCCGATCGGCGCGGCGGCCTTCGACAATCTGACGCGCGAACTGAAGGAAACGCTGGGGCTGACGGTTTTCCTGATCACCCACGACCTTGATACGCTGCACGAGATTTGTGACCGGGTTGCGGTGCTGGCGGACAAGCGGGTCATCGCGGTCGATACCGTTCCGAACCTGATGGAACTCGATCATCCCTGGATCCAGGAATACTTCAACGGCCCGCGCGGACGGGCGGCGCTGACCGCGCAGGCGCTCGACGAATTGCGCCGCCACATGGACATGCCGGTCGCCGCTCACGCGGTCAAAGCGTTGGACAAAACGCCTCCGGGCAAGGATAAGGCCTAACGAATGGAAACGCGGGCAAATTATGTTTGGGTGGGGGCCGTTACGCTGGCTGTGCTGGCGGCACTCGCGCTGTTCATCGTCTGGCTGGCGCGCTGGGGCGAAGGCGCCCAGAAGGAATACGACATCTTCTTCAAGCAGTCGGTGGCGGGCCTCGCCAACGGCAGCCAGGTCAGCTTTGCCGGCGTTCCCGTAGGCCAGGTCAGCCAGATCGTGCTGTGGGACAAGGACCCCGAATTCGTGCGCGTGCGCATTTCCGTGAAGGAAGAAGTGCCGATCCTCGTCGGGACCACTGCCACCATCCAGGGCAGCTTCACCGGCGTTTCGACCATTCTGCTCGACGGTGCGCGAAGCGGCGCTCCGCCGATTTCCTGCGAGACGACCGCCTGCACCGAAGGCGTGCCGATCATCCCTCCGCAGGACGGCGGGCTAAACGCGCTGCTGTCGAACGCCCCGCTGCTGCTGGAACGGCTGGCGACGCTTACCGAACGCCTCACGCAATTGCTCGATGACGAGAACCAGGGCGAGATCGCCGGTATCCTCGCCAATACGAACGACATGACCCGCAGCCTTGCCGCAACGGCTCCGCAGATCGAGCGCACGATGGCAGAACTGCAGGTGACCTTGCGCGAGGCGAGCGAGGCGCTCGACGAATTCGAAAAGGTTACGGCATCGACCGACCGCCTGATCAACACCGAAGGTGAACAGCTGGCTGCCGAGCTGCGCAAGACGCTTGCGTCTGCCGGCGGCGCGGCAAGGGCGCTCGAACAGACGCTTGAGGAAGCGCGGCCCGCGACCAAGCAGCTCACCGAAAGCACGCTGCCTGCTGCCGAGGCGACGCTGCGCGACCTGCGCGCGACCAGCAAGGCGCTGCGCAGCGTGACCGAGAAAATAGAAGAGAAGGGCGCAGGATCGCTGCTTTCCAGTCAGCCGCTGCCCGAATACGAACCCTAAGAGGCGAACCCGCGATGAACCCGACCAAGACCCTCGCGATCCTCGCCCCCGCGCTCCTGCTGGGCGGCTGCATCAGCTTCGGCGGCGAACCGCCCGAAAGCCTGCTCACCCTGACTCCGAGCGCCAGCGCGCCTGCCGGAACGGGTGGCTCCAGCGCATCTGGCACGGCCATCGCACTCGTTGACTTCGATGCGCCCGCCGCCCTCGACGTGACGCGCGTTCCTGTCCAGGTGACCGCCACCGAGCTGGCCTATCTCAAGGATGCCGTCTGGGTCGAAAAGCCCGCACGCCTGTTCCGCCGACTTGTTGCTGAAACCATCCGCACCCAGTCGGGCCGCGTGGTGATCGACGGCGACGATCCGGGTGCGCTTGCAACCAACCGACTGACCGGCACGCTGCGCCAGTTCGGCTATGACGCCACGACGTCGAGCGTGGTGGTGGTCTTCGACGCCGTGCGTCCCGGCGAGGGGCAGGCGGTCGAGACCCGCCGTTTCCAGGCAGTCGTGCCCGGCGTGACGCCCGATGTGCAGGGTGTCGGCCCCGCACTCAACCGCGCGGCGAACGATGTCGCCGCGCAGGTCGCGGAGTGGGTCGGTTAGTCCTGCGACTGGGTGTCATTTTCGGCTGACGGCCCGCTTGCGGCCCTCACGCGATGTTCGCGTTTCCGTTTCGCCGCAGGTTCCATTCTTTCCGGCTTTGAAGAGCCGAAAGCCGCGCGCGGGTGAACCTTTGCACCAGGGCGGGCAGTAGGTTGGCGCCCAGGTTGCTCGCGGTAAGCCATATCGCCCAGCCATGCCAATCGATCTGAACCGCGTAGGCTGTAGCAACCGCTCCGGCCACGAAGGCGACAAGGTGGGATCGCTCGCTCTGGAAACACTGGCGCCAGAGGGCGTCGCGCAACTCTGCATACCGGAAGACGCGGTAGTTCGGATGCCTGCTCGCAACCGCTCGATTGACGAGATCGCCATTGGTGACAAACCGGCGGAACGCAGGCACCCCGAGATATCGATAGACCTTCCCTGCGGTTTCGAATGGCCGGGTTTCATACCAGCCCGAAGGAAGAAACAGCGTGCACATGGCCAGCACCAGCGATGAGCCAAGCCAAGGCCACGCGGTAAGGGCGGGAGGGGCGACATCGAACGGGCGAAGAGGCCCAAGGGCCTGTGCCCAGAACATCAGCAAGGGACCGAGCCAAAGCCCGAAAAACCCAATCGGAATGATGTTCAGCCTGGCTGCGAGCTTTTCCGCCCCAGTCACCTCACTGGTCGTCATGTCGCTCTTATACCCGGGTTGGAGACAAAATGCGCTTGCCCGCTTGAGCCGAAAAAGCGGTAACCTTAGCCGCTGACCCGCGCAAACTCGACTGCCGCCAGGAAATCGCGCTTCCGCTTGGCGCGGCGTTCTTCCGCTTCTTCCTCGCGGCCCCAGAGATCGGCCTGCCATTCTTCCTCGAGATTGGCGGCGGCCCACAGCGCCTCGGTATCTGCATCCTCTTCCAGCGCGCCGAGACCGATGCAGAGCGAAGCCGCCAGCGATGTAAGCTGCTCGAGAGCGGCTAGCTCGAACGCACCGAGGCCTGCCAGTCGCTCGCGCAGCCTTGCCAGCGACGCTTCGGCCTGCGGCTTGTGCAGCACGCCGCTGACGCGGTGCAGGGTCACGCCCTCGCGTGCCTCGAAGGCCGTCAGCAGCGGCTCCCAAATTTCCTGCTGGCGACGGTAGAGCGGCTCTTCCGGATCGGCGCGGTAGCAAAGCGTATCGGTTTCCGCATAGCCGAGCAGCTTCTCGACCACTGGCTCGGGATCGCTTGCCACCACGTCGAGTGCATAGTCCGCCATATCGCGGAACCGGAAGGTAGAGGGATCGATTGTCTCGCCCTGCGAACGCCATTCGGCTGCGAGCATTTCCGCCAAGGCCTCGGTCGGCAGGACCTGCGGCTTTCCGCCCTGCGTCTTGATCGGTCGGCCATCAAGCTGGACCGTCCAGCCGATGTCGGTCCGGGCGACGGTCACGTCCTTGTAGAAGCGTTTCATCCGTGCTGCTTCCAGTGCTTGGCAAGGAGGACGGGAATGAAGAAGAAGTCCACCGCGCCGCCCACCAGCAGCAAGACGCCGACCATTTGCGGCCACGGCAGTGCGCCTGCGATAGCCATTACGCCAAGCAGGACCATCACCGCACCCGACAGGCGGATTATTTGAAGCAGCCAGAACCGCTGCGCGGCCTTGTCTTCGTCACTCACGGATCAGTTTCTCCAGTTCGTCCATGGTCTGCGCGACGCCCACGGCGCCTGCAGCGAGCAATTCTTCGGCCTCGTGATAGCCCCAGCCGACCCCGATCGCGCGCACGCCGATATCGCAGGCCATGTGGATGTCGAAGACCGTGTCGCCGATCATCACTGCATCGCCCGCATCGATACCCGTTTCGGCAAGTGCGGCCTCCAGCATGGCGGGATGCGGCTTTGATGGATAGCGGTCCGCGCCGTGCAGCGTGGCGAAGCGGTGCTTGATCCCGTGGGTATCGAGGCAGGAATGCAGGCCGCGGTCACTCTTTCCCGTGGCTACGCCAAGCAGCCAGCCATCTGCGTGCAGCCTCTCGAGCAGGTCGGCCATGCCGTCGAATAGCGGTTCGTGCAGGGCGCCCGACAGGCGCGTTTCGCGGAACAGTTGCTTGTAGGCCTCGACCACCTGTAGCTGGTCAGCTTCTCGCGCGTCCGCCATGAGGTGGCGCACAGCGAGCGGGAGGCTGAGGCCGACGGTGCGCCGGATGGCGTTGCGGTCGGGGGGAGGCGCTCCAACCGCCCCGAAGGCACGCTCCATCGTCTCGCACACGGCGGCCTGGCCGTCGACCAGCGTGCCGTCGCAATCGAAGATGGCGAGGCGCGTCATGTTGCAAGGCTCCGCATCAGCCGGGCAAGGGCAGGGCTGCCGCTCGTTTCAAGGCCCGTGGCAATCCGTTCGCGCTCGGCCGGAGTGCGCTTTTGCGACAGTTTCAAGGTCGGGCGCCAGGCGAGCACTTCCATTTCGAAGCCGACGATGCCCTTGAACAGGCGCGACCATGTCGCCTCGCTCGATTCATCCGCCGACCAGCCTTCGCCTTCAAGCCGTCCCTCGAATTTCCGGATGACAGCGTGAAGCAGGGCTTCGAGGCCCTCGTCGTCCATGCGCTGCACGCGGCCTTCGATTTCCAGCGCGACGTAATCCCAGGTGGGGACGGTGTCGCGCTCGTCATACCAGCGCGGGCTGATGTAGGCATCGGGGCCGTTGACGGTGACCAACGCCGCGGCCCCGTCGAGGTGGCGGGTAAGCGCATTGCCGCGCGCGAGGTGGAACTGAACCGCGCCGTCACCGGTGGACAGCAGCGGGACATGCGCCACGCGCGGCCCGTCCGGAGTGGTGTGGAAGACCATGCCGAACCCGATTTCGTCGATCAATGCCTCGAACAGGGCCCTGTCCTCGCTCCGGAACAGCGGGTTTGGATGCATCAGCGCTTGCCCTTGGGCGGTTTGGCCGGCTTCGCCCGCGGCTTGGGCTTGCTGGCCGTGGCCGCGCCGCGCCCGCGTCGCTCGCCCTTGCGCGCCTTGCGATAGTTCTTCGCGTGCTGGCGGGCCTGCTGCTTCTTTTCCTCGCGCGACTTGGGCGGCGGATCGTCGCGCATCGGCGTCGCGTCGCTGGCCTTCTCGTCGAAGCCGATCTGCTCCATGCTGGCGGCGAAGTGCTCGGGCAGCTCGGCCGTCACGTCCAGCTTTCCGCCATCGGGACTGTCGATGATCAGGCGGCGGGCGTGGAGGTGCATCTTGCGGCTGATCGAGCCGGTCAGGAAGGCATCCTTGCCGCCATACTTGCCGTCGCCGACGATCGGGTGGCCCATCGCGGCACAGTGAACGCGCAGCTGGTGCGTGCGGCCGGTCATCGGTTGCAGTTCGAGCCAGGCCGCCTTCTTTCCTGCGCTCTCGACCACGCGGTACTTGGTCTTGGCGGGCGCGCCGCCTTCATAGTCCACGTGCATCTTCTCGCCGCCCGATCCGGGCTGTTTGGCAAGCGGGGCCTCGATCACGCCTTCGCGGATGTCCGGCACGCCGACCACCAGCGCCCAGTAGATCTTCTTGGCGCTGCGGCCGGAGAACCGCTTGGAAAAGAATGCCGCGCTGCCGGGCGTGCGCGCCACCAGCAGGACGCCGGAGGTATCCTTGTCGAGCCGGTGGACGAGGCGCGGCCGCTGGTCGTCGCCCTCTTCCATATAGGCGTCGAGCAGGCCGTCGACGTGGTTGAAGGTGTTGGTGCCGCCCTGTGTGGCAAGGCCCGGCGGCTTGTTCAGGACGAGCGCCGACTTGGTCTTCTGGATGACCATTTCCGCGGCCTGCTCGATCTCGGCCGGCTTGAGTTCGCGGCGCGCCTTGGCTTTCTTGTGCGGGGCATCGCCGCCCGGGGGCACGCGGATCTGCTGGCCCTGTTCGAGCCGGTCGTCGGGCTTCACGCGCTTGCCGTCGACGCGGATCTGGCCGGTGCGCGCCCACTTGCTGACCGTGCCGAAGCCGATCTGCGGCAGGTGGCGCTTGAACCAGCGGTCCACGCGGATGCCGTCATCGTCGGGTGCGACGGTGAACTGGCGAACTTCGTCGGCGGTATTCATGCCGTCATCCTCATTAGCGCAAGACCCACCATCAGGCCGGAAATGCCGAGCGCAAAGGACAGGACGGCATAAAGCGTTGCGAACAGGTACTGGCCGCGCTCGATCAGCAGGACCATCTCGAGGCTGAAGGCGCTGAAGGTGGTGAAACCGCCCAGCACGCCGACGCCGAGGAGCAGGCGGGCCTGTTCGCTCATCGCGCCGCCGCTGCGCACCAGCCAGCCCGCCAGCAGGCCCATCAGCAGGCTGCCGACCGCATTCACGGCGAGGGTGGCGAAGGGGAATGCGCCCATGATCGGCGCGCCGAGCCACTGCGTCATGGCGCGGCCGGTCTGGTAACGCAGCGCGGCACCGACTCCGCCGCCTAGGGCGACGTAGAGCGTGGCGATGGATGGGGAGAGGGTCGACATTGCGCGCAGCCCTAGCGCCTCGCGCGGGTTTGCGAAAGGCGGCACTGCAGGCTTGCCATTTGTAGGAAGAATCCGTATGTGCGCGCCGTTCGAGCCGGTCCGAAAGGGATTCGGCGCGCTTTTCGTTGAAAGAGCGAAACCCTATTCAAGGAGGCAAACCCCGCAAATGCGGGCTCTGGCCCGATAGTCGAGGTATTGAAGTTTATGCAGATCATGGTTCGCGATAACAATGTCGACCAGGCCCTCCGCGCGCTCAAGAAGAAGCTGCAGCGTGAAGGCGTGTATCGCGAAATGAAGCTGCGTCGCCACTACGAAAAGCCGAGCGAAAAGCGCGCCCGCGAAAAGGCTGCTGCCGTTCGCCGCGCCCGCAAGCTCGAGCGCAAGCGCATGGAGCGTGACGGCATCAAGTAAGCCGTTGCCTTAGCTTCCAAGCCAAGCCATGAGGGCGCGGAGAAATCCGCGCCCTTTGCGTATCAGGACGAATTTTCCATGACCGAGATCACCCGCGTTCCCCTCCAGCCCATCGCCAAGGGCTCGCTCACCAAGCTGTGGCTGGGCGTCATCGTGGCCATCCTGATCGGTGGCGGCCTTGCCTGGGCGGCCATGCCGAAGGGTCTCGACGTGGAAGTGATTACCGAAGGCACCGGTCCTTCGCCGCAGATCGGCGACGTGGTGTTCGCGAAATACGTCGGCACGCTGACCGACGGCACGGAATTCGATCGGTCGCAGCCAAGCCCGTTCCCGCCGGGCGTGTTCCCCGACGGTACGCCGTTCCCGCTCGAGGAAAATGGCGGTCTGATCCAGGGCTTCGTCGACGGACTGCTGCAGACCAGGGAAGGCGGCAAGTACCGCATCGAGATCCCGGCCGACCAGGCCTACGGCGCGAATCCCCCCGCCGGATCGCCGATTCCGCCGAATGCTGACCTCGTGTTCGAAGTCGAAATCATCGACATCATGCCGCTGCCCGAAGCGCAGCAGCGCCTGATGCAGCTCCAGCAGCAAATGCAGGCGCAGCAGGGCCAGGCCGCTCCCGAGGGTGCGCCCGTCGAATAAGGGTGCATTGGCCGCTTGAAGCGCGCCGCTCTCGCGGCTAACGCGCGGCCATGTCCGTTACCCGAGAAGAAGTGGCGAAAATCGCCTCGCTGGCCCGCATTCGCATGGCGGATGCGGAGCTCGATCGCATGGTCCCCGAACTCAACGGCATTCTCGACTGGGTCGAGCAGCTGGGCGAGGTCGATACTGCAGGCGTGGAGCCGATGACCGCGGTCATCCCCAACACGCTGCGCCTGCGCGACGACGTAATCGATGCCGACCCCCACACCGCCGGCGGTCGCCGCGACGAGGTGCTGGCCAATGCCCCTGCCGCCGAACACGGTTTCTTCGGCGTGCCCAAGGTGATCGAATAATGACCGATTTTACGCAGCTTGGCGTCAAGCAGATCCGCGACGGCGTGGCCGGCGGCGACTTCACCGCGCGCGAAGTGGCGGAAAGCTTCAACGCGGCCGTGGCCGAAGCAGCCGAACTCAACGCCTTCATCGTTACCACGCCCGACCATGCGCTGGCTGCCGCCGACGCGACCGACGCGAAGCGTGCGAAGGGCGAAGAGCTGGGCAAGATGGGCGGCGTGCCGATCGGCATGAAGGATCTGTTCGCCACCAAGGGCGTCCAGACCACCGCCGCCAGCCACATCCTCGAAGGGTTCAAGCCCGAGTATGAAAGCACCGTCTCGCAGAACCTGTGGGACGCAGGCGCGGGCATGCTGGGCAAGCTCAACCTCGACCAGTTCGCCATGGGTTCGTCCAACGAGACGAGCTATTTCGGCAACGTCAATTCACCGTGGAAGAAAGAAGGTACCAATGCCGCGATGAGCCCGGGCGGCTCGTCGGGCGGTTCGTCCTCCGCGGTCGCCGCGCGCATTGCGCCGGCTGCCACCGGTACCGACACCGGCGGCTCGATCCGCCAGCCCGCCGCCTTTACCGGCATCTGCGGCATCAAGCCGACCTATGGTCGCTGCAGCCGCTGGGGCGTCGTCGCCTTCGCCAGCTCGCTCGACCAGGCAGGCCCGATGGCCCGCAGCGTCGAGGATTGCGCGATCATGCTCGAAGCCATGGCCGGTTTCGACCCCAAGGACGCGACCAGCCTCGACATGCCTGTGCCCAATTGGGAGGCCGCGCTGTCGGCGGACCTCAAGGGCAAGAAGGTCGGCATCCCGCGCGAATACCGCATGGACGGGACCGACGAGGAAATCCTCAAGAGCTGGGAACAGGGCAAGGAATGGTTGCGCGATGCAGGCGCCGAGATCGTCGACGTCTCGCTGCCGCACACCAAGTATGCGCTGCCTGCTTATTACATCGTCGCTCCGGCAGAAGCCTCGTCCAACCTCGCGCGCTATGACGGCGTGCGCTACGGCCTGCGCGAACTGCCCGACGGTGCAGGCCTGCAGGACATGTACGCCGCCACCCGCGCCGCCGGTTTCGGCGACGAGGTGAAGCGCCGTATTCTCATCGGCACCTACGTGCTCAGCGCCGGTTTCTACGACGCCTATTACACGCAGGCCCAAAAGATCCGCACGCTGGTCGCGCGCGATTTCGAGCAGGCGTTCACCCAGTGCGACGTGATCCTTGCGCCGACCACGCCGACCGCCAGCTTCCCGCTCGGTTCGCTCAACGAAGACCCGCTGACGATGTACCTGAACGACGTCTTCGCGGTTCCGGCCTCGCTTGCAGGCCTGCCTGCCATGAGCGTGCCTGCCATGCTAAATTCCGACGGCCTGCCGCTCGGCCTGCAGCTGGTCGGCAAGCCCTTCGACGAACAGGGCGTGCTGAACGCAGGCCTTGCGATCCAGAACCGCGCAAACTTCAACGCTCAGCCGGAGAAATGGTGGTGAGCACTTACCGTATCCAGGGCGCCACGGGCGAATGGGAGGTCGTGATCGGCCTCGAAGTCCATGCGCAGGTCACTTCGAACGCCAAGCTGTTTTCGGGCGCCAGCACTGCCTTCGGTGCTGAACCGAATACGCAGGTCAGCCTCGTCGACGCGGCGATGCCGGGCATGCTGCCCGTGCCGAACCGCGAATGCATCCGCCAGGCGGTGCGCACCGGCATGGCGATCGAGGCGCAGATCAACAAGTGGTCGCGCTTCGACCGCAAGAACTACTTCTACGCCGACCTGCCGCAGGGCTACCAGATCAGCCAGCTCTACCACCCGCTGGTGGGTGAAGGCTCGCTGCATATCGAGGCGGACGAGAAGGCCGGCATTCCCGAAGACAAGGTCATCGGGATCGAGCGCATCCACGTCGAACAGGACGCGGGCAAGCTGATGCACGACCAGCATCCGACCATGTCCTATGTCGACCTCAACCGCGTCGGCATCGCGCTGATGGAAATCGTGTCCAAGCCCGACATGCGCAGCCCTGCCGAAGCGGGCGCTTATGTCCGCAAGCTGCGCTCGATCCTGCGTTATGTCGGCTCGTGTGACGGCAATATGGAAGAAGGCTCCATGCGCGCCGACGTGAACGTGTCGGTCCGCCGCCCGGGCGAGGAATTCGGCACGCGCACCGAAACCAAGAACGTGAATTCCGTCCGCTTCGTGATGCAGGTCATCGAATACGAGGCGAACCGCCAGGTCGACGTCATCGAGAACGGCGGCACGGTGGACCAGGAAACGCGCCTGTTCGACCCGAATACCGGCACCACGCGGACCATGCGTTCGAAGGAAGATGCGCATGACTACCGCTACTTCCCCGATCCGGACCTGCTTCCGCTCGAACTGGAGGACAGCTTCCTCGAGGAATGCCGCGCTTCGTTGCCCGAACTGCCGGATGCCAAGCGCACCCGCTACGAGAACGATCTGGGCCTCACGCCCTACAACGCCCGCGAACTGACCGCAGAGGTCGAAACCTTCGCGCGTTTCGAAACGCTGCTGGCCGAAACCGCCAGGCAGATCGGCCAGCCCGAGGCCAAGGTCGCGACGCAGGTCGCCAACTGGGCGCTCTCGGTCGCACCCGGCGTCCTGAAGTCGCTCGGTGATGAAGCCGATCCGGCCAACGCCACCGCCGAAGCGCAGGCCAAGATCCTCGCCATGCAGGACAAGGGCGACATCTCCGGCGGCCAGGCCAAGGAAATCTACGAGATCGTCCTCAAGACTGGCGGCGATCCGGAAACGATTGCCGACGAGAAGGGCCTCAAGCAGGTCAGCGACACCGGCGCCATCGAAGCGGCGATCGACGCGATCATCGCGGCCAATGGCGACAAGGTGGAGGAATACCGCGGCGGCAAGGACAAGCTGTTCGGCTTCTTCGTCGGCCAGACGATGAAGGCGATGCAGGGCAAGGCCAATCCGGCGGTCGTGAACCAGATCCTGAAGGACAAGCTCGACGGTTGAGCGCAAGGCGATGACCTCCATCGTCCTCGTCCAGCCCGAGATACCCGGCAACACCGGGGCGGTGGGGCGCACCTGCGTGGCGCTCGACATGGAGCTGATCCTGATCCACCCGCTCGGCTTCGAGATTTCGGACAAGCGGGTGAAGCGGTCCGGCCTAGACTACTGGCCGCATATCTGGCTGGTCGAATTCGGCAGCTGGTCGGACTTCATTGCCGAACGGGCTCCGCGCAGCGACCAGATGTTCCTGTTCGAGGAATATGCCCCGCGCAATTTCTACGAACCGGATTACCCCGATGATGCCTATCTCGTCTTCGGGCGCGAGACGAAGGGCATTCCGGGCGAAATCGTCGAGGCGCACCGCGACCAGATGGTCAGCCTGCCGATGCGCTCGGACAAGGTCCGTTCGCTCAATCTGGCCAATACCGTTGCTGCAGCGGCCTACCAGGCGGTGCGCAGGCACATCATTTGATGCGCCGCCGCCCGTTCGTCGGGCGCATATGTCATTCGGCGAGCCCGCGCTTGCTCCAAGCCTCTGGAAAGCATAGCGCATTGGCCGTTCTTGCGCCGTTCGTGCGCACAATTGAGGGGACTGTAACTACATGCGTAAGACCGCAACGATTGCGGCGCTGCTTGCCTGCACCGCAACCGCACCGCTTGCCGCCAAGGAAGGGATGTTCACGCCCGGCCAGCTGCCCGAAATCGCCAAGGACCTGAAGGAAACCGGTCTGGAAATCGATCCCGAAGCCCTGTCGGACCTGACCGGCTTCCCCATGGGCGCCATCGTGTCGCTGGGCGGCTGTTCGGCCAGCTTCGTCTCGCCGCAGGGCCTCGTCGTCACCAACCACCACTGCGCGCGCGGTTCGGTGCAGTACAATTCGACGGCCGAGAACAACTATCTCGAAAACGGCTTCCTCGCGAAGGCGTTCAAGGATGAACTGCCCGCCGCCCCCGGCTCGCGCATCTACGTGACGACCGAGATCACCGACGTGACCGGCCGCATGCGCGACGGTGTCGATGCCATGTCCGCGACCGAGCGCTACGAAACGCTCGAGCAGCGGATGAAGGACATCACCGCCGAATGCGAGGCCGAGGCCGGCTATCGCTGCCAGGTCGCCAGCTTCTACGGCGGCGCGGAGTACACGCTGATCAAGCGCCTCGAAGTGCGCGACGTGCGCCTCGTCTACGCTCCGGCGGATTCGATCGGCAAGTACGGCGGCGACGTCGACAACTGGATGTGGCCGCGCCACACGGGCGATTTCGCCTTCTACCGTGCCTATGTCGCGCCCGACGGTTCGGCGGCAGACTATTCCGAAAACAACGTGCCCTATGCGCCCGAGCATCACCTGAAAGTGAGCGCGGCCGGGCTCGAGGATGGCGATTTCGTCATGGCCGCGGGCTATCCCGGCTCGACCCAGCGCTATGCGACGCTGGCCGAAGTGGAGAACACCTTCGACTGGTCGTACCCGACCTTCGTCACGCTGCTGAACGACTGGATCGACACGATCGAGGCAGCCGCCCCCGAAGGGTCGGATGCGCGCGTAAAGTACGAATCGCGCCTCGCCGGCCTCAACAACAGCGAGAAGAACCTGCGCGGCCAGATCGAGGGCGCGCGCCGCGTCGGCCTCGTCGACCGTCGCCGCGAGCGCGAAGAAGCGCTGGCGGCATGGATCGGCGCCGACAAGTCGCGCGCCGGTTATGGCAAGGCGATCTCGGGCCTGCAGGCTCTCACGGTCGAAAGCGCTGCCGAAGCCCGCAAAAGCTTCTGGTACAACAACGCCACGCGTCCTGCGCTGCTGTCGGCCGCCCAGCGTCTCTATCGCCTGTCGAAGGAACGCGAGAAGGAAAACGCCCTGCGCGATCCGGGCTACCAGGACCGCGACATGACCTTCTTCCGCCAGGGCCTCCAGGCGCTCGACCGCCGGTACGAGGCCTCGGTCGACAAGGCGGAATGGCTGATGTTCCTGAGCACTTACATCAAGCAGCCCGAGGAAAACCGCGTGGCTGTCTTCGACAAGGCGCTCGGCCTGACGCCGGGCATGACCACGCAGCAGCTGTCGGACAAGCTGGACGCCTATTACACCGGCACCACGCTCGACGAGACGGCAACCCGCCTGTCGCTGATGGAAGCCGATGCGGCCACCTTCGAGGCGAGCAATGATCCCTTCGTCAAGCTGGCCGTGGCGCTCTACCCCTACGAGCGCGCCAAGGAAGCCGAGGGCGAGGAGCGTGCAGGCCGTGCACAGGCGCTGCGTCCGGCCTACATGGACGCGATCATGCAGTGGCAGCGCTCGCAAGGCATCACGACCTATCCCGATGCCAACTCGACGCTGCGCGTGACATACGGCACCGTGCTCGGCGGCTCGCCGCGTGACGGCATGGCCTACCTGCCGTTCACCACGCTGGAAGGCATCCTCGAAAAGGACACGGGTATCGATCCCTTCAACGCTCCGGAAAAGCAGCTGAAGGAAATCCGCGAGAAGGATTACGGCAAGTACAAGCTCGACAGCATCGGTTCGGTGCCGGTGAACTTCCTGTCCGATCTCGACAGCACCGGCGGCAACAGCGGCTCGGCCACGCTCAATGCGCGCGCAGAGCTGGTCGGCCTGCTGTTCGACGGCACCTTCGAAAGCGTCAATTCCGACTGGGACTTCGATCCGCGCACCACGCGCACGATCCATGTCGACACCCGCTACATGCTGTGGGTGATGGACAAGGTCGACGGCGCGCAGGGCCTGATCGAGGAAATGGACATCGTCGAATAACGACCGCCCATCCGTAAATGACAAAGGCCCGCAGGAGCGATCCGGCGGGCCTTTTCATTGCTGCGCGAATGACATAGCTTCATGCCACTTCGGGGAGGGCGGTTTCATGAAGTGGGTCTTCATCGTTTTCGTGGTGCTTTACGTGGTGGCGCTGTTCCTGCTGGCTGTCGGCACTTTCGGCTGGTTCGGGCAGGAGCAGGATCCGCTTTCGGGTGTCTTCCTGATGCCCCTGGGGCTGCCGTGGAATATCCTTGGCGACAAGATCGGGCTGACGGGCGCGTGGCTCGCTATCCTTGCCCCGGCGATCAACGCTGCGATCCTGTACTGGCTCTGGAAACGCTGAGGGTGGTCAGCCGCCTGCGGGCGGCTCGACACGGCTGACAGGTGCCGCCTTGCCGAGCGCCTGCATGTGCTCGTCCGCTTCACGCAGCACGCCCATGAACTCGCGATAATCGTCGTCGAGGCAGCCATCGTTCCACGCGATCTCGGTCGTGGTGGCACCGCGCGTCAGGCGCAGCGTGCCGTAGGCCATGTCGTTCATGAAATTGTCGCAGGCGTTGAAATCGGGTGCGGGGCTCGGGAGCTTGCGCAGGATTGACTCCAGCTTGATGTAATTGGCCGCGTCGGGTTCGATCTCGTGCCAGGCCTGAGAGGCAGGCGCTGTCGGCGGCTGACCTTCCGGGCGAACGGCCTCGGTCCAGCTGCCCCCGCCATTCGGCAGGATACGCCAGGATGTGACCGGACCGCCCCAGCTCTTCACCTCGAAGACCACGAAATCCCAATCCGGCGCAGGCGGCGGCGAAGGGCTTTCCGCCCGCGCCTGGGTGCAGGATGCAAGGAAGAGGACGGATACCGTCAGCACGGTGGCATGTCTGGTTCGCATCCGCCCTCTGTTCTTCATAGCCGTCAGTTTCGCTCGAAAGCGTAAACGATCCGCGCGGTGCGGATCACGAGACCGCGCCCGTCGGGCGTCAGCGTGTAGGCGCTGGAACTCGGCAGGTCTGCAGCCAGCGCTTCACCAAACGTCGGATCGGGACAGAAAGCGCGGGTTGCCGCGACCTGCGAAATGCTGATCGAACCGTTATAGGTCTGGGGCAGCGAGGCTTCCCAGTCAGCCGATCCGCGGTTGCAATCGAGCTGCATGTTCAGTCTTCCGCCACGCTCGAACGTCAGCGTGTGGCGCGCCTGGAGCTCGGGATTAAGCCGCGTGGACGTACCCGACGTCTCTACATCGACGAGGCGCCATGTCGTGCCATTGAGCGGGTGATAGACGTTCCCGGGCAGGCTTTCGCAGCCGGCGAGCGTCAGGGCGGCAAGGCCTGCCAGCCCGAGGTTTCGCACTTTCTTCGCGGACATCATAACCTCTCCTCTAGAAGTCCTCGGGCGATCAACCGCCCGTCACCATCGCATCGACGAGCACATAGGTTTCCGGCCCGAACTTGACCGTCACCTGGTCGCCGTCACGCGTGGTTGCAAAATCCCAGCCGGCAGAACCGTCCGCCTGCGCGCTGTCGGCGCCATAGGGTTCGGTTCCGCGCAGGAAGATCGCCCGCTTGAAGCCGTCGGGCTTCGACACCTCGATCAGGTGCTGCCCTTCCTCGCCCCAATTGCGCTTGATGCCCGCCTCGCAGGTCTGCTCGGGCGCGGCATTGTCGAAGCCACACTTGAGCAGGGTGGTGGCATTGTAGTCGGTCCCGGCGACGAGCGCATCGCCTTCGCCATAGGCCGGCTGTGCAGCTTCGGTGGCGGCATCAGCAGTGGTCTTGGCCTCTGCCGGGGCTGCATTGTCCGTTTCGGCCGCGCCTCCGCATGCGGCCAGCACAATGGCAAGCCCGCCGGTTACGATGAATTTACGCATGGTTTCCCTCCGCTGGGCCGGGGCGGGGTGCGCAGAACGCCCGCCGCCCCTTACACCCGATTACATGGCGCCTTCGCTGCCCGTGTACATGATCTCGCCGATCGTCCCGTCGCGATAGGCGAGGCATTGCCACGGCGCTTCGCCGCCCTGCACGTTGATGTAGATGGCGATGGCCGCTTCCGATTCCTCGATCCGGTTGGTCCCGATCACGGGCGCACCCGTTTCGCGGCCGACCTTGGCAGCGCACTTGCTTTCGAGGCTGTTTGCGCCGCGGATCTTGATCTCGGCAGCCTTGGCCGGAGCGGGCGCTTCCGCGGGGCCGTTTTCGCCTACCGGTGAGACCATGCCGGCATTGGCATCGCCCATCGGTACGCTGACCAGCCTCACGCCTTCGACATTGCCGACGATCTGTCCGCCCACGGCTTCTGCCGCCGCTTCGCTGGGGCAGCCGACGAGGACGGCGCTGTCGTCGAGATAGTTCGAGGTCGCTTCGCTTTCGCCCAGCCGGACGCACGGATCGCCCGGATTGGGATAACCGTCGCCGAAGGGGGCGAGGCTTTCGGGGATCACCGCGAGTTCTTCTGCCGGCGCTTCGGCTTCCGACGTGTCTTCAGCCGCGCCGCCGCAAGCGGAGAGGGCGAGCGCCGAAGCGCCCGCCACGATGAATGCATACCGCATCGTCAGCTCTCCCGTCAGCTTAGCGGCACTGCGGATGGCGACCGATGTCGCGCAGGTCGTAGAAATGACCGTCGGCGATCGTCACCTGCACGCATTGGCGCGTGTCGCGGTTCCACTGGATCGAATAACGCGTGTTGCCGCTGGTGAAATTGTCCACCTGGCGGAAACCGCGCCGCTCCAGCGTGTCCATGCCGCCGGCCGCGCGCGCGCCCTGAAGGTCGGAGAATTGCGCCGTGGCATGATAGCCGCCGCGCCCGCTGTGGTAGCTGAGGTTGGCATTACGCTGGCTCACGCCAGACTGGTAGCCGTCCGAATAGGCGTTCGAGCGGTCGTAATTGTGGTAGGGCGCGTTGTGGAGGCCGTCATTGTAACCACGCTCGTAGTGGCCCTCGTCCTCGACATTGTTGTAGTGCTGCTTGTCTTCGTGGTGGTGCGACTTGTGGCTCAGCAAAGCGCCGAGGATCGCGGCACCTGCTACGGCAGCAACGGCAGCGCCCGCATCGCCCCCCTTATGGTGGCCGCAGTCCTGATCGCTGGCGTCGTTGACAGTCATAACCTGGCCGTCGCGCGATTCGACAACCACGCAGTTGTCGCCGCGTTCGTTCCACCAGTAGCTGTTGACGAAGCCGCCAGAACCCCTGTGGCTGGAGATGTTCTTGAACCCGAGACTTATGAGTTCGTTTTCGGCATTCGCGGCGGGTGCGCCATTGAGCCCGACCAAGGCGCTTGCCTTTTGGGCCAGAACCGGCGTGGCCACGAGTGCCGTGCTTGCTGCCAATGCGACAGCTGTCGCGATACGGGTTTTCATAACGATCTCCTGAGTTTCTTTTTTTGCGATTCGAAGGGCTCGTGAGACGTAATTTTTCCCTGTCTTTTTCTAACCCTTTCTGAGTCTTGCGCAGCGTATCAGAGGATTATTCCACTTCATATTGACCCTTCCTGCCAATCGATTGACATTTTCTGCCATTGCGGCACTCTCCTGCCCGTTGCGCGGAAAGGGACTGATGAACCGTCTGACGGAATCGATCGAAAGGCTCGAGGCGCTGCGGCCCGATCTCGCGTCGGCCCCCGTGCCCGTCGGCCTGACCCGCTATTGGGCGGCGAGCTTCGGCTGGCCTGAAGATTTGTGGCGCGGGACAGGTCTGACTGCAGAAACCTATTCGACGGAAGATATCTCGGTCGCCGATGACCTGCGGATGATTGGCAATCTGATTGAGTTGCACGGCGAGGAAGCACTGATCCGCAAATTCCTCGATTGGCCTTACGTCCCCCACGAGACGATTGTGTTCAGCGCTCCGGACCTTGGCGCTGCGCTCGAAGCCGTTGTGGGGATCATCAATCGCACCAATCCGCAACTGCACCTGCAACTTGCCGACGACGGAGCGTGGTGCGACATATTCATCTCCGCCGATCCCACGCTCGGGCAGTTCCGCGGCTTCGTGGAGGTGATCACGACCCTGTTCGTGCTGCGCATTGCCGATTCCTATGCGCGCTTCGGACCGTCCGGTGATGGCCTGAAGAGCTCGCCCTATGTGGAAGCAGTGCATGCGGACCCGCTCTTGCTGCAAGCCGTCAACGGGCTTGTTCCCGCAAGCATCAGGAGAGGGGCGGAGCGAACTTTCGTCCGGCTGGAGACAACGGCCCTCAGGCTGGCGAACCCCGGTTATCGCGCGTCGACTTGGCAGGATCTGCTGCGCGAGATTGGCGGCAGGGAAGGAGCAGCGCACCAGCAGGGCGGCGATCTCGAGGGCGAGATTACTGCGCTTGTGCTTGCATCGCTGCGCGAACGCGGTCGCGTGCCGCAGATGAGTGAACTAGCGCAGGCGAGAGGGACGTCGGTCCGGTCGCTTGCCCGGCAACTGGCTGCCAGCGGGATATCCCTGCGCGACCTTTCGGGTCATGCGATTGTGCAGGTGGCGGCGGAGAAGCTGCGCTCGACCGACCTCCCGGTATCCGAAATCGCTCTGAGCCTTGGCTATTCCGAGCCTTCCAGCTTCGTCCGGGCGTTCCGCAAGGTAGCGGGAATGACGCCGGGCAAGTGGCGTACGCTGGCCTGCGCGGCCGGGGACCAAGATGCCTCGCCATTGCGGCGGGCAGGATAGCTCGCAAGAGAAAAGGGCCGCCGGATCGCTCCGACGGCCCTTTCGATAAGGCAGATGCCCGAGGGGATTAGCCCTGGCGCTCGCCGGTCAGCGGCATGTCGCCGAATGCGCCGGCATTGACCTTGCCGGTCAGCTGGCTGCCGTCCACCGTGGCGGTGCAGGTCAGCGTCATCGGCATGGGCACGGTCATGTCCATCTTCCAGTTCAGCGTATTGCCGTCGATGGTGCCGTCCTTGACGTCCATCGAGCCCATGCCGCCGGCCATCGAGCCGGTGAAGCTGGAGCCATCGTCACCCGGAACGACAGTGAAGGTGCCCTTCTGGTCGCCCATCGGGCTCTTGACGATGGTGTCATAGGTACCGGCTACGGACATGCGTATTCTCCTCAATTGGCTGGCCCGCACCTGCGGGCCGAAACGGTGGTGGTGACATCGGCGCTACTTACACCGATGTCAACAAGGGCTTACTCCTGCGGCTCGATGACTTCGACCTCGAGGCCGAGGCTTTCGAGCTGCGGTTCGACGACCTTGGCGTCACCGACCACGATATAGACCATGTCGCCTTCGTCCAGGTTCCGGCGCGCTTCTGCATCGAGTTCGGCAGCAGTCAGCTTGCTGAAGAACTGCGCCCGGGTCTCGTAGTAATTGTCCGGACGGTTGTAGCGCACGATGTTCACGAGGCCGCCGAGCACGTCGCCCGCCGTCTCGAACTGGCCGGGCAGCTCGCGCATGTTCGAGTTCACGATCCGCTCCAGCTCGTTCGGCTGGACACCGCGGGCAGCGACGAATTCGTTGATCTCCTTGCGGATCTCGCTGATCGAATCGCCGGTCCGGTCCGACTGAACCGGTGCACGCACGCCGTAATAGACGCGGTCGAAGGCGTTGCCGACGCCGCTACCGGCGCCATAGGACCAGCCCTTGTCTTCGCGCAGGTTCATGTTGATGCGGGCCAGGAAGCCGCCGCCCAGCGCCTCGTTCGCAGCCGACAGGAGCGTGATGTCCTGGTCACGGCCGCGCAGGTCGAGGACCTGTGCGCCGTAGATCACCGACTGCGGCGAATTGGGGCGGTTGACCAGCACGATGCGCTGTTCCGGCGCCGGGATGGCGACGTTGTAGAGCCGTTCCGGCCTGGCCGTCGCAGGTGCCTTCCAGTCCCCGAAGCTTGCTTCGAGCAGGCGGGTCACTTCGGCCAGCGAGGTGTCGCCGACCACGTAGATACGGGCATTGTCGGGACGCAGCCAGGTCACGTGGAACTGGCGCAGGTCGGCTTCGGTCAGCGACTTCAGGCGATCGGCAGAGCCGAGACCCGATGCCGGCAGGCCGTAGGGATGCGAACCGAAGACCACCTGCCGCGCGGTGCGGTCGGCAATCGAGTTCGGATCCTTCAGCTCCGACGACAGGCCGTTGAGCAGGCGGGCCCGCTCACGCTCGATCACATTGGCGCGCAGGCCGGGCGAACGGATGGTTTCCGCCAGCAGTTCGAGCGAGGGAGCCAGGTTCGGGGCCAGCGCAGCGACACCGAAATTGGTGAAGTCGGCATCGAAGCCTTCGTAGATCGAGGCGCCGAGGCGTTCCTGCGCGATGGCATATTCGGTCGCGTCGAGACGCTCCGTGCCTTCGCCCATCACCGCCAGCAGCAGGCGCTGCGTGCCGAGCGTGGCAGCGGTTTCGGCTGCACGACCGGCGTTGAACTCGACCTGGACCTGCACCGTCGGAACCGCATCGCGGTGGGCGAAATAGACCTCCATGCCGTTCGACAGCGTGGCGCGTTCGATATCGGGGAAGTCGAGACCGGCCAGCGGGGCCAGTTCGGGCAGCGTGTCGCGATCGGCCTGCATCGTGGTGGCGATGCCCGACAGGTCGCAGCTTTCCTCGGCGCAGTAATTGGCCTGCGCGATGTCGGCCAGCGAATCCGGACCGGTGATCGCGCCGCCGCGGTTTTCGCCGCCTTCGGTGCGTTCGCCCGGGTTGTAGACGAGGTTGAAGACCGGGCGGGTCAGCCACTTTTGCATCAGGCCCTGGACCACTTCAGGCGTAGTCGCCGCCATCTGCTCCAGCTGCTTCTCGACATAGCCCGCATCGTTCATGAACAGCTCGCCCGAGGCCAGCTGCGGGGCCTTGCCGCCGAAGCCGCCGACCGATTCAAGGCCGCGGATGACGCCTGCCATGGTCGAGACCTTGGCACGTTCCAGTTCGTCGGCCGTCGGGCCGGTGGCGATGTAGCTGGCGATCTGCGCATCGAGCTTTGCGGCTACTTCCGCCGGATCGACGCCCGGCTTTACGTCCGCCTGGACGATGAAGACGCCTGCATCTTCCAGCGTGAAGTTGAAGCTGCTGACCGACACGGCGACCGGGTCTTCGCGGACCAGCGCATTGTCGAGACGCGAGCTCGACAGGCCGCCGAGCACGGAGGAGGCGAGGTTCATCGGAACCGATTCAGCCGAGTTCGAACCCGGCACGGTCCACATGCGATAGAGGCGCGTGGTCGAGATCTGGTCGGTGACCGTCTTGGTCTTCGATTCCGCCAGCGTCGGGACGGTGACGGTGGGGTGGCTCACTTCGGGGCCGCGCTCGATATCGCCGAACCACTTTTCGACCTTGGCGCGGGCGGTCGCCGCGTCGATGTCGCCGGCCAGCACGAGGACGGCGTTGTTCGGGCCGTAGTGATCGGTGAACCAGCTGCGCACGTCGTCCATGGACGCAGCATCGAGGTCACCCATCGAACCGATGGTGGAGTGGTGGTAGCGGTGGCCCTTGGGGAAGAGGTTTTCGAAGATTTCGTAACGCAGCAGGCCGAAGGGGTTGTTGTCGCCCTGGCGCTTTTCGTTCTGGACCACGCCGCGCTGGTTATCGAGCTTCTCCTGCGTGACCGCGCCGAGCAGGTGGCCCATGCGGTCGCTTTCGAGCATCAGCACGCGGTCGAGCGCGCCGGTCGGCACGGTCTGGAAATAGTTGGTGCGGTCGGGGTTGGTGGTCCCGTTCACATCGGTGCCGCCCATCTGCTGAATGTATTCGAACCAGTCAGCCGGGGCGTTTTCCGTGCCGTTGAACATGAGGTGTTCGAACAGGTGGGCAAAGCCGGTCTTGCCCGCCGGTTCGTGCTTCGAACCGACGTCGTACCACACCGAAACGCCGACCAACGGCGCCTTGCGGTCTTCGTGGACGATGACAGTCAGGCCATTGTCGAGGACGAACTTTTCATACGGAAGGTCGACTTCCGCGACCAGCGCCGACAGCGGAGCCGGCTCGAAGGCAGCGGCTTCTGCTGCGGGAGCGGCCGCCGATTCCACGGCCGGGTCCGAATAGGTCGAGCAGGCCGATACGGCGAGCGCGATGATGCTGGTCGAAATAACGCGTTTCATGTTGCAGTCCCCTGGAAATTCATAAGTGTTCGTAATCTATTAGCGGCGATTGGTCACCGTCTTGCGACTCTTGGCATTTTGCAGCACGTCCTCGCGCCAGAAGTGCACCGGCTTCAAGCGGTGCTGGACGAACAGCGTAGATTGGTCTGCGTAATGCGGTGAAGCAGGGCGCGTGGTGGCCGCGCCATAGGGCTGGATCGAGCGCGAGCGGACCCGCTTGCCCTTTTCCCATTCTACCCACTGGATGAAGCTGTCACCGTGCTTGACCGACAGTCGCCCGTCCGCCTCCACGTTCCACAGCGTCGAGGCGCGCAGCGTGTCCGAACCCCCGTCGAGCGGCAGGTCGACCTCGCCCTGACGCAAGCGCAGCACTTCGCCCATCGGCGGGTCGATCCGCCCGAAATGGGTGGTGAGATGGGCAACCGCCTTTTCCAGTTCGGCGCGCACATCGGGCCACGGCTTGTTCTGGTAGGACGAGGACATGAATTCGCGGATCATCAGCAGCGCCAGCGCATCGGCGCGGCCCACGTTGTCGGCGGTGAAATCCCATTGCATCAGCAGGGCACGCGCTCGCGACAGCGCAGGATCGTCCGACAGGTCGAGCTTTTCCAGATCGTCCCACAGCCGCGCGACGTAATCCTCGCGGGCATAGCCGGTGTCGTACTTGATCCGCTCCAGATTGGCGCGGTCGAGCACGTCTGTCTCACTAAGCAGCTTCCATGCCCGGCGTGAACGATTGGTCTGTTTCAACTCCACGCCCAGTTCGGGCGCGAAGTCGCCGGGCGACAAATCGCTACCCGGCCCCGCAGCGGTGAAGGGGGCATTGTTGGCATTGTAGAGCCAGCCCGACGCCGGGTTCACGAGCCGCGGCAGCTTCTCGTAGTCGACAGGGCCGTCCCACAGGAGTTCGGGATCGTCGCCCGCCAGGATGCCGCGCCAGTTCGGTCCCGGCCGGCGGTCG
Source organism: Qipengyuania gaetbuli (assembly GCF_020171365.1). Classification (NCBI taxonomy): domain Bacteria; kingdom Pseudomonadati; phylum Pseudomonadota; class Alphaproteobacteria; order Sphingomonadales; family Erythrobacteraceae; genus Qipengyuania; species Qipengyuania gaetbuli. The sequence goes on from NZ_JAIUZO010000002.1 coordinate 1,908,955, forward strand.
GGCAGGGCGGCATTGTAGACATAGGCGATATTGCCCTCGCGGTCGGCATAGATGAAATTGGTCGACGGGATGTCCATGCGGGCAAGGATGCTTTCCCATTCCGCGAGGGTCTTCGCCTTGTTGAGCCGGTAATAGGCATCGAGCTGGCCGAGGTTGTCGATCCCGCCATAGCGGAAGGCGAAGGCGCCGTTCTCGTTCTTGATCACCGGCCCGTGGACCGAGCGGAACACCTCGCGCTGGATCGGCAGGACGATCGGACCGAGACGGACAGGCAGGGTGACCGTGCGGCTTTCAAGGTCGCGCCATTCGTCGGCGAAGCGGTAACGCGTGCCGGTCTCGTCGAGTTCGAGCTTGTAGACGTCGACCATGTCGGGCGTGTTGACCGTGTTGGTCCAGCCGAGGTCCTCGTTATGGCCGAGGAAGGGGAAGGGCGAGCCGGGGAAATTGGCCCCGGCATAGTGCCAGCCTTCCTCGCTCTCCACGACCAGCTCGTACCAGGCGACCCCGCCGCGCCAGGGCTGGTGGCTGTTGGAGATCAGCGTGGTGGGGCCGCCTGACTTTTCAGGCGTGACGGCAAAGGCATTGGAGCCGTTGTGAGCGCCGTCGGGACCGAAGGGAGAATAGGCAATCTTGTCGGCGCTTTCCTCGGTCGGCTGGTCCGTCGACCCGCGCGGGAAGCCGGGAATGTCGGGGCCGAATTCGGGGCGCAGGTCGTCGCCCGCCACCAATGGCTCGATCACCCCGTTGAGGCCGAAGAAGAATGGCTGGCGCAGCGCAAAGCCTGCAGCCACGTCCATGCCCGCCACGGGAAAGAGGTTGCCGAGCTTGATCTCGTCGGGGTTCTGCTCGGCATAGTCGTTGAGGCCCGCGGCATAGGCTTCGAACAGCGCCCGCGTATCGGCGGGCAGTTCGGGATAGCGGCGTTCTGCCGTGCCGCGCGCGTCGAGCAGGTGGTAGACGTAATCGACCGCCGCGCCTTCCTGTCCGGCAATCGCGCCGTAGCGGCCGCGTGCCATCGCGATCACGTCCTGCAGGGTCGAGAAATCGTCTTCCGAATGAGCGATGGCGACACCATAGGCCACGTCGCGGTCGCGCTTGCCGTAGATATGCGGCACGCCGAACTCGCTGCGAATGATTTCCGCCGTGTAGACCTCGGCCGGCGGGTCGACTTCGGCCCCGCGTGCCCAGAACGGTTCCCAGGTCGCCAGCGTGATGAATGCAGCGACGACGATGAACAGAAGGGCAAATCCGATCCGCCCGACCCATTTGGCCATGAATGACAATCCTCTCTCGGCCCTTCGCCTAGCGGCCTGCGACGAACGGTGCAATCTCGCTGGGCAAAACCGCCGCGCGGCTATTTCGTTAACGGGATTCGGCTGGCTAGCCAGAGCCTTGTGACCACCAGCATCACCATCGGCAATGAATCGTCCGGCAAGCCGGTCCTCTTCGATATCGAGGAGCTGCTTGCCACGCGCCTGCTCGTCCAGGGCAATTCGGGCAGCGGCAAGTCGCACCTGCTGCGCCGCCTGCTCGAGGAAAGCGCAGGGATGGTGCAGCAGGTCGTGATCGACCCGGAAGGCGACTTTCCCTCGCTAGCGGAAGAATTCGGCCACGTGGTGATCGACGGCTCGGCCTATTCGCCGGCGGAGATCGAGGCGCTGGCCCGCCGCATCCGCGAACACCGCGCCAGCGTGGTGCTCGACCTCGACGGCCTCGAGGTGGAACAGCAGATCCGCTGCGCCGCACAGTTCCTGACCGCGTTGTTCGATGCCCCGCGCGAGCACTGGTATCCGGTGCTGGTGGTGGTGGACGAGGCGCAGATGTTCGCGCCTGCCGTGGCGGGCGAGATCGCCGAGGACACGCGCCGCATGACATTGTCGGCCATGACCAATCTCATGTGCCGCGGCCGCAAGCGCGGTCTGGCCGGCGTGGTGGCGACGCAGCGGCTGGCGAAGCTGGCGAAGAACGTCGCGGCGGAAGCCTCGAACTTCCTCATGGGCCGCACCTTCCTCGATATCGACATGGTCCGCGCCGCCGACCTGCTCGGCATGGAGCGGCGGCAGGCGGAACGCATCCGCGAGCTGGAGCGCGGGCATTTCCTCGCGCTCGGCCCGGCAATCACGCGCCTGCCGGTGGCGGTGAAAATCGGTCCGGTGAAGACGGGGCTCAAGGCCCGCGCCGAAGGGCTCATTGCGCTGCCCGACACGGCGCCTGCCGACATGGCCGACCTGCTCACCCGTGACCTTGCCAGCGATGTCGCCAAGGCGCCGCCGCCTCCCGCACCGCCGCCCGCGCCGCGCGTGGAGGAGATGGAGGACAGCATTGCCCGTGCAGAAGAACGCCAGCTGGATGCGCCGAAGCCCGGCGTGGACACCTCCGCCGTCGTCTCGCGCATAGCGGAGATCATCGCCGAACTGGCCGCAGAAGAAGGCATCGCCTTCCAGTCCGCCAGCGCGCAATACCAGACCTTCCTCACCCGCTGCCGCCGCGAGCGGCTGATCGGCCCCATGCCCGACATGCAGGCCTTCCGCCGCAAGTTCGCGGTTGCAGGGGCAGGCCTCGCCGAACTGGACGAGGCGACGCAGGCGCAGATCATGCACCTGTCGGGCATGGTCGACGACGATTTGCTCGGTCCGTTCCTCGTCATCGCCAAGGCCGCCCATGCGGGCGAGACCGAGGTCGACGAGGACGCGCTCGCACGCGCCTACGGCACCAGTTCGCCGGGCCGCATCCGCCGCCTGCTCGACCATCTCGAACGCCAGGGCCTGATCGTGGTGCGCGAGGATTTCGGCGGCAGCCGTACCGTCATGGTGCCAGGGCTGGAAGGCCAGCCGGCAGAATAATTTTCGCCTTGCCTCTCGCCAAGCGAAGAGGCACCCCTATATTCGAGTAACACACCTCGCGATTTTTGCGGGGGAGGGCTTGTGTTGCATAATCGCAACACCATATTCGAGCGGTAATTCTTACTGAGGGACCAGCATGAATCTCGAGAAGTTCACCGATCGCGCCAAGGGTTTCCTGCAAAGCGCGCAGACCGTGGCAATCCGCATGAGCCACCAGCGCATCTCGCCGCTGCACCTGTTGAAGGCACTGCTGGAAGACAGCGAGGGCATGGCCGCGCAGCTGATCCAGCGCGCTGGCGGCAACCCTGGCGTGGCCATTACCGAAGTCGACACCGCGCTCGGCAAGGTGCCGTCTGTGTCGGGCGGCGGGGCGCAGCAGACGCCAGGCCTCGACAATGATGCCGTGCGGGTGCTCGACCAAGCGGAACAGCTGGCCGAGAAGGCGGGCGACAGCTTCGTGCCCGTGCAGCGCCTGCTGCAGGCGCTCGCGCTGGCGGACAATGACGCCGGCCGCGCGCTGAAGTCGGCAGGCGTGGATGCCAAGTCGCTCGAAGCGGCCATCCAGGAAGCGACCAAGGGCCGCGCCGCGCACAGCGCCAGCGCCGAAGAGAGCTATGACGCGATGAAGAAGTACGCGCGCGACCTCACGCAGGCGGCGCGCGACGGCAAGCTCGACCCCGTGATCGGCCGCGACGAGGAGATCCGCCGCACGGTGCAGATCCTCGCCCGCCGGACCAAGAACAATCCCGCCCTCATCGGCGAACCCGGCACTGGCAAGACCGCGATTGCCGAAGGCCTCGCGCTGCGCATCGCCAATGGCGACGTGCCCGACAGCCTCAAGGGCCGCACGCTGATGGCACTCGACATGGGCGCGCTGATTGCGGGCGCGAAGTATCGCGGCGAGTTCGAGGAACGCCTCAAGGCGGTGCTAGACGAAGTGAAGGGCGCCGAAGGCCAGATCATCCTGTTCATCGACGAGATGCACACGCTGATCGGCGCGGGCGCGTCCGAAGGCAGCATGGATGCGGGCAATCTCCTCAAGCCCGCCCTGTCGCGCGGTGAGCTCCACTGCATCGGTGCGACCACGCTCGACGAATACCAGAAGTATGTCGAGAAGGACCCCGCGCTGCAGCGGCGTTTCCAGCCGGTCTACATCGACGAGCCCACGGTCGAGGACACGATCTCGATCCTGCGCGGCATCAAGGACAAGTACGAGCTGCACCACGGCGTGCGCATCACCGACGGTGCGATCGTCGCGGCGGCGCAGCTGTCCAACCGCTACATCCAGAACCGCTTCCTGCCCGACAAGGCCATCGACCTGATGGACGAGGCAGCTTCGCGCATCCGCATGGAAGTGGAGAGCAAGCCCGAGGAAATCGAAGGTCTCGACCGTCGTATCATCCAGCTGCGGATCGAGGAGCAGGCACTGCAGAAGGAAACCGACAGTGCCTCCAAGGACCGCCTCGAGGCGCTGCGCAAGGAGCTGTCCGAACTCGAACAGCAGTCGTCGGAGCTGACCACCCGCTGGCAGAACGAGCGCGACAAGATCCATGCCGAAGCGCGGGTCAAGGAAGAGCTCGACCAAGCACGGCTGGAGCTGGAACAGGCGCAGCGCGCGGGCGATCTCGCCAAGGCGGGCGAACTGCAATACGGCCGTATTCCCGAGCTCGAGAAGAAGCTCGAGGAGGCAAGCGGCCACACCGACAACGCCCTGCTCAAGGAAGAAGTCACCGAAGACGACATCGCGGGTGTGGTCAGCCGCTGGACCGGCATTCCCGTCGACCGGATGATGGAAGGCGAGCGCGAGAAGCTGCTCGACATGGAAAACATTCTCGGCAAGCGGGTGATCGGCCAGAGCCAGGCGATCGATGCGGTGTCCAAGGCGGTGCGCCGTGCGCGCGCCGGCCTGCAGGACCCCGGCCGTCCGCTGGGCAGTTTCCTGTTCCTGGGCCCCACCGGCGTCGGCAAGACCGAACTGACCAAGGCGCTCGCCGGATTCCTGTTCGACGACGACAGCGCGATGGTGCGCATCGACATGAGCGAATTCATGGAGAAGCACGCGGTCGCCCGCCTGATCGGCGCGCCTCCGGGCTATGTCGGTTACGAGGAAGGCGGCGTCCTGACTGAAGCCGTTCGCCGCAGGCCCTATCAGGTGGTGCTGTTCGACGAGGTCGAGAAGGCGCACACCGATGTCTTCAACGTGCTGCTGCAGGTACTCGACGACGGGCGCCTGACCGACGGGCAGGGCAGGGTGGTGGATTTCAGCAACACGCTGATCATCCTCACTTCCAACCTCGGCAGCCAGTACCTCGCCAATCTCGACGACGGCCAGAAGGTCGAGGATGTCGAGCCGCAGGTGATGGACGTGGTGCGCGGGCATTTCCGGCCCGAGTTCCTCAACCGGCTGGACGAGATCATCCTCTTCCACCGCCTTGCGCAGGAGCACATGGCGCCGATCGTCGATATCCAGGTGGCGCGAGTGCAGAAGCTGCTCAAGGACCGCAAGATCGTGCTCGACCTGACGGATGGCGCGAAGAAGTGGCTTGGCCGCGTCGGCTACGATCCGGTCTACGGCGCAAGGCCGCTCAAGCGCGCCGTCCAGCGCTATGTACAGGACCCGCTGGCCGACATGATCCTGTCGGGCAAGGTGCCCGATGGATCGACCGTCCGGATCGACGAAGGCGACGGGCAGCTGGACATGAAGGTGAGCTGATTTCGATGGGCGGGGCGCACAAGTCCCGCCCGTCATGAAGCTGCAAAATCCGCAGTGATTCGCGGGATTTCTTCAATTCGCGAAAACCGGCCACGCTCGCTCGCGAAAGAAAATTCCAGATCAGTTGCAATAATTAGACTGATAATTGCGCATAGGTTTGCACGGCTTCACCTGACCGCCAGATTAATGTGGGATTTACGCAACATCCGCTTCAAATCCGCGTGGGCGCTTTGACACTTGCGGGGCGTTCACGCAGAACCACCCTCAGTTGGGACTGGGGGCTTTCAAAGTCCCGGGCATGATCATGACGGAACCGGACGCCACTAGGGGTGTGTCCGGTTTTGTTGTCCGGGGACACGGGGGCGCAGTTCCAGTTGTCGCGACTGGAGTATTCAATGCGAAAAATTCACACGAAAACCATCAAGGGTCTCGCCTTCTCGGCGTCGGCAATTGCGCTGACCGTCGGAAGCCAGGCTTTCGCCCAGGACGCCGATTGTCCTGAAGGCCAGGAAGAAGTGGGTGGCGAATGCGTCGCCGAAACCGTCGACGTAACCGACGCCAGCACGGAAGCCGTGCCGGGCGCGATCGTCGTTACCGGTTCGCGCATTCAGCGCAACGACACCTACAACAGCATCTCGCCGCTGCAGGTTCTCGAAACCGAAACGCTGCAGGACACCGGCCAGTTCGATACCGCCGCGATCCTCCAGCAGAGCGAATCCGCTGCCGGTATCCAGATCGATGCCACCTTCCAGGGCTTCGTGCTCAACAACGGCCCGGGCTCGCAGACCCTCGACCTTCGTGGTCTTGGTGCCGACCGCACCCTGCTGCTCGTCAACGGCCGCCGTCTCGCACCGGCCGGTGTCGAAGGCGCACCGAGCAACCCGTCGATCAACCTCATCCCGTCGTCGCTCGTGGCGCGTTACGACCTGCTGCTCGACGGTGCATCGTCGGTCTACGGTTCGGACGCAGTTGCCGGCGTGGGTAACATCGTCCTGCGCAAGGACTTCGACGGCGTCGAACTGTTTGCCAGCGGCGACCTGAACGAACAGGGCGCGGGCAACGATTACCGCATCAGCGCTGCCTGGGGTAAGTACGGCAGCAACTGGAACTTCGGTATCGGCTTCGAATACCAGAAGCGCGACGAGATCAAGATCGGCGACCGCGACTTCCTCGCTGGTTGTAACACCCACTACGAAGTCACCGACAGCGGTGAAATCCGTACGCTGGGCATCTCGGACAATGCCAACACGCTGGCTGACAGCGGCGGCACCATCGGCGAAATCCCGACCGATTGTACGATCGACGCAGCGGTCCGCCGCATCATCCCGAACAGCCCGCTGTTCTTCAGCTCGATCTACTACGACGAGACCGTTTACCCGACCACCGGCCAGGCCGGTAACACGGGTATCCCGTTCTTCAGCGACGCCTTCGACGCATTCGGCAATCCTGTCGATCGCAACGGCGACGGCCTGCTGGACGTCAACTTCGCAGAAGTGACGCGCAACGGTACCGACCTCAGCCCCTCGTTCGTGAGCCCGCAGGACACGTACAACGTGATGGCTTACGGTGAGTACAGCTTCGGCGGCGACTACAACATCACGCCGTACTTCGAAGCGAACTACAGCCGCGCAGAAGTGACTGCCCGCAGCACCCAGCCGCAGCTGTTCCCGTACGTTCAGGGCAGCAACCCGTTCAACCCGTGTAACATCGCCAACAACGACTGCGGCGACGACAACAACACCTTCGACGGTCTCTACACCTTCGCTGGTGGCGCTTTCGCCCGTCCGACCGGCCGTTCCTACACGGTCCGCCCGGTTGTCGGCGTGGACGGCGACCGTAACGTGGTCGAGACGGTGCAGGAGCAGTATCGCGGTGTCTTCGGCATCCGCGGCGACCTGCCCTTCATCAACTTCGGCCCGGGCAACGACTGGACCTTCGACATCTCGGGCGTGTACTCGCGTTCGGAAGGTACCTCGTCGCGCGCCGGTATCCGTCAGGACCGCCTGGCCCTGGCCCTCGGCCTCGACCCGACGGTCGACAGTGCGGTTCGCTTCGCGACCCCGCCGGTCCTCTCGAGCGGTGCTTGCGGTACCACGGGCTTCCGTAACCCCGACAACCTCCGCGACGACGTGGTTGCAGGCTGTGTGCCCGTGAACCTCTTCGCGCCGAGCCTCTACCAGACCGCGGTTGGCGACTTCGCTACCCAGGCCGAACGTGACTACCTGTTCGACACCCGTGACTTCGACACGACCTACGAACAGACCATCATCTCGGCTTACCTGCAGGGTAGCGTTTTCGAACTGCCCGGCGGCACCGCCAAGATGGTGATCGGTGGTGAATACCGTAACGACTCGCTCGCCTCGATCCCCGACGAAGTTGCTTCGGAAGGCCTGTTCTTCGGCTTCTTCGCCGACCAGGGCGCGACCGGCAGCAAGGAAATCTGGGAAGCCTTCGGCGAAATCGATCTTCCGCTCATGTCGGGTGAAACGCTGGTCGAAGACCTGCGCGTCAACCTGTCGGGCCGTGTGACCGAAGACGAGTTCTACGGCACCAACGGTACCTACTCGCTGAAGTTCGGCTGGCGTCCGATCGAGCAGCTGCTCGTGAAGTTCTCCTACGGTACGTCGTTCCGTTCGCCGAACCTGCGCGAACTGTTCCTGGCCGGTCAGTCGGGCTTCGGTGGTATCTCCGATCCCTGCGCCGTCCCGGCCAATGCCTATGCACCGCTCAACGGCGGCTACCAGGCAGGCAACGACACGCGTGATGCTTCGGTTCTCGACAACTGCCGCCGTGAAGGCCGCGATCCGACCCGCGTCGGTACCGACGGTGCGAACACGGTCACCGTGCCGAGCGTCGAAATCACCTCGGGTGGTAGCTTCGCGCTGGATCCGGAAACCTCGACCTCGATCACGACCGGCTTCGCTTTCGAAGAGTCGTTCGGTCCGATCGATTTCGGCTTCAACTTCAACTACTACGACATCAACGTGAAGGGTGCGATCGCAGAACCGACCGGCCAGTTCATCGTCAACCAGTGCTTCCTGCGCGACGATGGCCAGCGTTCGAACTTCTGTGACTTCATCCAGTACGACACCGATCCGGCTTCGCGTCAGCTGATCACGGACGTCTTCGCAGGCTTCGTGAACATCAACGAAGAAGCGGTCCGCGGTATCGACCTGAACGCCAACTTCGGCGCTGATGTCGCTGCCTTCGGCAAGGACATCCGTCTCGGCCTGAACCTGCGTGCCAACCACCTGATCCAGCGTGACTCGGTCTTCCTGACCGACACCGGTGAACCGACGGTGGACAGCGACGCCGGTGAGTTCGGCTTCCCGTCCTGGACGGGTCGCGCGATCTTCAGCGCCCAGGTCGACAACGTGACCTTCACCTGGCAGACCCGCTACATCGGCGAGACCGAGCAGCAGGAAGACGGTATCGACCCGCTGTCGGACGCCTTCGGACGTGGTCCGGACGGCCAGCCGACCGGCTTCATCGGTAACACCTGCCTTGGTAACGGTTCGGGCAGCAACGATCCGGTCACCGGCGCGTTCATCCCCGACGGCATCGTTGCGGGTGACGGCGTGTTCTGCCGCGACATCGGCTACGCCGACGATTACTTCGTCAGCAACGCCTCGCTGCGCTTCGACTTCGACAGCTTCGACATCCGCGTGGGTGTTTCGAACATCTTCGACAAGAAGCCGCCGCTGGTGGACACCAACGAAGTGCTCGGCATCTCGAACACTCCGATCGGTAACGGTTACGACCTCAACGGTCGTGAGTACTTCGCCTCGATCGGCGTGAAGTTCTAATCCGATCTGGCCGGTAACGGCCGACAGGACGGCCCCGTACTTCGGTACGGGGCCGTTTTTGTATCTGGCGCCCACGCGGGCGATGGCGGTTGCTGGCGGGCTTACGAATCATCGGAGGGCGGCCTTTTCCAGCACGCGTCGGTGTGACCCAGGGCAGAGTGCACGGTACCCTTGCGGGTGGACGGCCGGGATGCGCTCTTGATCGATGCTGTGTCCAAGCGGTCCGACAGTGCCTGTCATACCTTCAACGAAGCGGCACGGGCGGTCTTGATCATCGCGAACGGGCTACGAGGCCCCTGCTACAACGTGCCCTGACGCGAGCACATCGAGCTGCGCTGTCCGGACATGGGCGGCGCGATCTACCTGCGGGATGAAGCGAATTGCCCGCTCGTGAAGGGCAAGCCCGATGGCGAGTGTGTCGTCGTGGGCTGTTGCCGGCTTTGCTTGGGCGCTTGGGCGCGAAGGTGCTCGGGGCATTCATCGGCGTGTACGGGCATGTGAGAGCGTCGCGCCTGCAGTCGTGTTGCCACGCCTCCAGGTACAGGGCTGGCCCGCTCCTGCCTCTGGTCCAGTCCAGCGCAGCCAGGCCGGCCCTGTGCGGGAAACCCGAACAGCATGGTCACGCGGGCAAAACTCCGCCGGGCATCCGCGAAGCATGCGATCGTCGAGCGCAGGAAGATTTCGGAGGGGCGGGGGGGAGGGGGGCAGAGGAATGGGGCCCCCAAGGAAGTACCGCCGGGCAAGCCCCGCAAGGTGGATTGCGCGAGCGACAGCCACCACCCGGCGCCGATATGCAGCAGGCAAAGAAAAAGCCGCGGACCTTTCGGTCCGCGGCTCCTTCGTAGCGTTTAGCTTCTTCTTATTCGCCGAAACGGATGTTCAGGCCTGCGAAGAAGGACCGACCGGTGTCGTAGATGGTCGGATAGGTGTTACCGTTACCCAGCGGCGGGCCCGACGATGCACTGACCGGCGGGTTTGCGTTGAGGATGTTGTTCACACCGAAGCGCAGGGTGATCGACTCCGTCACGTCGTAGAACATCGACAGGTCGACGTAGTTACGAGCGGGCAGGTTGTCGTCGATCAGCGACTCGTTCGGACCCACATCTTCACCACCGAAGGCATCGACTTCGCTGTAGTGACGCCACGCGACGGTAGCATCCAGGTTGAAGTCGCTTTCCCAGGTGACAGCGAGACGGTGACGGTACTGCGCGTTAACGGGCTGGAGACAGCCGTTATCCGAGTAACCGGCACAAACGATCGGATCACCACCCGGGAACGGGATGAAGTCAGCCGTATCGAGATAGGTCGCTGCGTAGTTGAAGTTCAGGCCGCCCAGGCTACCGAGGTTGGTACGGTAGCTGATCTGGCCGTCGATGCCCGACGTGGTCAGTTCTGCGATGTTGATGTTGGTCTGCTGGAAGCCGACGCCCTGCGGGCCAGCTGCAAGCGTACCGCCCGGACCACGGGTGATCAGGTCACAGAACGTCGGATCGCCCGTTGCAAGGCAGTTATCCAGCGAGACCTGAGCCGCGATACCGGCGCTGATGTAATCTTCGACGGTGATGTCGAAGTAGTCCACCGAGATCGACAGACCCGGGACGAAGGTCGGTTCGAAAACCGCACCGAAGGTCCAGGTGTCCGAGCTTTCCGGCTGCAGCTGCGGGTTACCACCCGTCAGTGCCTGGGTCTGGCCCGAGATCACGTCGAGGATGGTGCCGTACTGTGCTGCAGTCACGCCGGTGTTGGCGCAAGCTGCGAGCGAAGCAATCGGAGCGTTGGTAGCGCACGGGTCATAGACCTGCACGCCGTTGCTGTTGGTGCCGGCAACGTTCAGGTTCGGCAGACCGGTGTTCTGGCCCGTATAGAGCTCGATAACGTTCGGTGCGCGAACTGCACGCTGGAAGTTGGCACGCAGCGTCAGGCTGTCGACCGGCGACCAGCTCAGCTGGGCGCCGAAAGCGTCCGTGCCGAAGCTGTTCGTGGTGTCGTTACCCGAAGCTTCATACTCCGAGTGACGGTACTGACCGGCGAGGACCAGTTCGTTGAAGAACGGACGGTCGGTGATCAGCGGGATCTGGAGTTCGCTGTAGAACTCGTGGACGTCCACACGACCCGAAACCGGCAGGGTTGCACCGCCGACGCCCGTGAAGCCGCCGCCCGGAACCTGGCTGATTTCGTCAGGGATCGCGTTCAGCTTGTCCTGGCGATATTCCACACCCACGAGGAAGGCGACGCCTTCTTCGGAGAGCGGCGACTTGAAGCCGTAATCACCAAGGTCTGCCTGCAGGTTGGCGCCGAGCACCAGCTGCGAGGTTTCACCGATGACGATGCCGACACCCTGGATGAAGTTGTACTGATCCGGGGTGATGGCGGTGGTGCCATCGGGGTTACGCTGGAACGGGTTGTAGGGAACACAACCGCCCGACGGATCGACGCAGACCACGTTGCCGTTTGCATCGGTCGTTGCGAAGAAAGCCTGCTGCAGCTTGGAAACGACGAAGTCGTTGGTCGAGGTCGAGGTGTCGGAGGTTTCGGCGTACTGGCCGAAAGCTTCCCAGTCCCAGATGTCGCCGAACGTGCCGCGGAAACCGCCCACGATACGGAACGCCGAGTTTTCGAGGCGCGAGTTACGCGGGCCGCCTTCGACGTTACGGTGCGAAGCGGTGATGCCGCTCACGATCGTGCCGTCGATGATGTCCTGAGCCGAACAGCCGAAGATGTCGGTCAGCTGGAGGCCGGGCGTGTTCTGGATGTACGGGTTGTCGCAGTTGATCGAGTACGAACCGATACCGAACGAAGCGGTTTCTGCGATCTGTGCATCCGAGAAGTTGTCGACATAGCTGATGTCGGCGAAAGCTTCGACGTTGTCGGAGATTTCGTAATACGCCTTACCGTAAAGCGTGAAACGCTCCGACGGACGCTGGAAGAAGTTGCGCTGACCGAAGTTGTAGGTCTGCTGCGGGCCACCGGCGTAGGGGATGATGGTGCCGTCTTCCTGCTGGAAGGCGAAGCCACCCGGGCCACCGAACAGGCGGAAGTTACCCGAACCGACGCAGCCGACGCCTTCGAAGCCACGGCTCGAGGGGCCTACCGTACAGGCAGAGAATGCGCGGTTGTTCTGGGTAACGGCTTCACGCTTTTCGTAATTGGCGTAAATGGTGACGTTACCACGGCCGTCGGCAGTGTTCGTGCCGAAGATGCCGGTGAAGGCATATTCTGCGCCGTCCACGATCGGACCCGGCTTCGGCTGGCTGGCGCTGTCAAGAACGCCTTCCCAGAAGTCGATGTCGTTGCCGTGCTGCTGGAAGCCGCCCTGGAAGTCCAGTTCGACGCCTTCGAAGTCACGCTTGAGGATGAAGTTGGCAACACCGCCGACTGCGTCCGAACCGTAAACTGCCGATGCACCACCCGTCAGGATGTCGACGCGCTCGATCAGCTGGGTCGGGATAAGGTCGAGGTTGGCCGACGAGATCTGCGACGAACCGTAGGGCAGGCGACGACCGTCGATCAGGACGAGCGTACGGACCGAGCCGAGGCCGCGAAGGTCGAGCGTTGCAGTACCCGAAGCGCCGTTCGAGACTTCACCGGCCTGGCCGGCGAAAACCTGCGGCAGCTGGTTGACGAGGTCTTCGATACGAACCGTACCGGTCGACTGGATCTGCTCGCTCGAAACCGAAAGGACGGGAGCAGCGCTCTCGAGGTTCGGGTTTGCGTTAAGACGCGTACCCGTCACGATGATGGCCGGTGCGGCTTCTTCCGAGGCTGCGGTGTCGGTGACATCCGCATCCTGGGCGAAGGCCGGAGCCGCCACCATGGCCAGAGCGACGGACAGCGATCCGGCGCTAAGGCGAAGTTGCGTAGATTTTTTCATCTGGTTTCATACCCTTATGAAGTGCCCGCACCGCCGGAGCGGCGAAGGCGTTGCAGGTTGAGTAGCCCAGACGCCGTGCCGAAGCGCAGCCCATGGTCCCCCAACCAAATGCGATGGGTGAAGGCCTTGGAGCCACTGGTCTTCATGCCAGATTCTCCCCTCGTCCATTCCCTGCGCGACGGACTACGCCTTATGACGGTTTGATGAAAAGGACTGCGCATCCTTGCGAGCAATTTGCATCCTATGGTGTAGCATTGCTGCAACACCGTTTTTTTGGCCGTTTTCCGCGATTTTCGGGTGATAGCGTTCTTTTGTCGCAACCATGCAACGCACACCCGCACCCGCCGCACTTCGCAGTTGACGTAAACGGAAAGCGATCCTAGCCCGTAGCAAATCGAAACCAACTTTTACCGGAGAGAGCAATGCCCGAAGCCTATATCGTCGAAGCCGTCCGTACTGCCGGGGGCAGGCGCGGCGGTCGCCTTGCCGGAATCCATCCAGTCGACCTCGCTGCCAAGTCGCTCGATGCGATCATGGAGCGTTCGGGACTCGAAGCGAAGGCGATCGACGATGTGGTGATGGGCTGCGTCAGCCAGGGCGGCGAACAGGCCATGCAGGTCGGCCGTAACGCCGTGCTCGCCGCCAAGCGCCTCGGCGAAGGCGTGCCGGCCGTCACCATCGACCGCCAGTGCGGTTCCTCGCAGCAGGCGATCCAGTTCGCCGCGCAGGCCGTAATGAGCGGGACGCAGGACGTCGTGATCGCCAGCGGCGTGGAAAGCATGACCCGTGTGCCCATGGGCTCGACTGCCATGTTCCACATGAAAGAGGGGCTGGGGAACTACAAGTCGCCCGGCCTCGAGGAGAAATACCCCGGCATCCAGTGGTCGCAGTTCATGGGCGCCGAGATGATCGTGAAGAAGCACGGCTTCACCAAGGACGACCTCGACCGCTTCGCCCTGTCGAGCCACCAGAAGGCGATCGAGGCGACCCGGTCGGGCGCATTCAATGCCGAGATCGTGCCGGTCGAGGTGGAAACCCCCGAAGGCACCGAAATGCACACGGTCGATGAAGGCATCCGCTTCGATGCGACGCTGGAATCGATTTCCTCGGTCAAGCTGCTCAGCCCCGAAGGCACGATCACGGCGGCCACCAGCAGCCAGATCTGCGACGGGTCGAGCGCGGTGCTGGTCGTCAGCGAGAAGGCGCTGAAGGAATACGGCCTCACCCCGATGGCGCGCATTCACAACCTGACTGTCACTGCAGGCGATCCGGTGATCATGCTGGAAGAGCCGCTGTTTGCCACCGACCGTGCGCTGCAGCGGGCCGGCATGAAGATCGAGGACATCGACCTGTTCGAGGTCAACGAGGCCTTCGCCCCGGTGCCGCTCGCCTGGCTCAAGCACACCGGTGCCGATCCCGACCGCCTCAACGTCAACGGCGGCGCGATTGCGCTCGGCCACCCGCTCGGTGCAAGCGGCACCAAGCTGATGGCAACGCTCGTCCACGCGCTGAAGGCGCGCGGCAAGAAATACGGCCTGCAGACGATGTGCGAAGGCGGCGGCGTCGCCAACGTCACCATCGTCGAGGCGCTCTAATCACCCCCATTTCGAGAGGATTTTTCCATGGAAGTTTCAGCCAATACCCCCGCAGTCGTCACCGGCGGCGCATCGGGCCTCGGTGAAGCCACCGCCCGCGCGCTGGCAGCCAAGGGCGCCAAGGTCGCCATCTTCGACATGAACGAAGAGAAGGGCGAAGCGGTCGCCAAGGACATCGGCGGCATCTTCTGCAAGGTCAACGTCATGAGCGACGAGGACGTCGATGCCGGTTTCGCCAAGGCGCGCGCAGCCCACGGCCAGGAACGCATCCTCGTCAACTGCGCCGGGATCGGCAACGCGATGAAGACCGCCAGCCGCGACAAGCAGACCGGCGAAATCAAGCACTTCCCGCTGTCCGCCTTCGAGTTCATCATCCAGGTGAACCTCATCGGCACCTTCCGCTGCATCGCCAAGTCGGCTGCCGGCATGATGACGCTCGACCCGCTGTCGGAAGACGGCGATCGGGGTGCCATCGTCAACACGGCATCGGTTGCCGGTGAAGACGGCCAGATCGGCCAGGCCGCCTATTCCGCCTCGAAGGGCGGCGTCATCGGCATGACCCTGCCGATCGCACGCGACCTGATGCAGGAAGGCATCCGCGTGAACACCATCCTTCCGGGCATCTTCAACACCCCGCTGATGAACGCTGCCCCGCCGCAGGTGAAGGAAGCGCTGGCCGCTTCGGTGCCGTTCCCCAAGCGTCTCGGCAACCCGGAAGAATACGCCATGCTCGCCATGACCATGATCGAGTGCGGCTATTTCAACGGCGAGGACGTGCGCCTCGACGGCGCGATCCGCATGGCGCCGCGCTAAGCGCGTTTCCGGCCACAGGCCGCATCCAGTGCCGCTCGTCCTGCAAGGGGCGGGCGGCACTTGCTTTTCGGGCAGTGTCTGCTCCGCCTAATCGCTTGCTTTTTCTTCGCGAAAGCCGATCACTTTGCGCCGGGACTCGGCACGAGGGGGATTTCGATGAAGAAGGCATTTCTGTTCCTGGGCGCTGCCCTGCTGGTAACCGGCACGGCGCAGGCCAAGGACAAGGACGAAGCCAAGGACAAGGGCGGGGAAAAGGGCGGCGAAGAAGCGGCCAAGACGCTCGCCCAGTTCGTCGAAGGTTTCCGCAAGACCGACGGCCTCTTCCCGCTCTATCGCGATCCCAAGACCGGCGAGGTCTATCTCGAACTCGACGCCGACCAGTTGGGCAGCGAGTTCATCTATTTCACCTACACCGAAAACGGCCCGGTCGAGGCGAACCATTTCCGCGGCAATTTCCGCGACAACCGGATCGTCACCTTCAACAAGAAGTACGACCGCGTCGAGGTGGAAGCTGTCAACACGAGCTTCTATTTCGATCCCGACAGCGCGCTCGCCCGCGCTTCGGAAGCGAACATCGCCCGCGCGCCCATTGGCAACGTCAAGATTGCAGCCACCAGCGAGGATGGCCGCAAGTTCCTGATTTCGGCCGACGCGCTGCTGGAAAAGGAAGCGCTGTCGCAGATCAAGCCGTGGCAATCGCCTGACGACAAGCCCGGCTCCGCCTTCGCGCTGGGCGAATTGTCCGAAGACAAGACCCAGATTTCCACCTTCGCCAACTTCCCCGACAACACCGATATCCGCGTCGAATACGTCTTCGACAATCCCAAACCGTTCCATTTCGGCGGGGCCGACATCACCGATGCGCGGTCGGTCGCGATCCTCGTGCAGCATTCCTTCCTCAAGATGCCTGCACCCGGTTTCGAGCCGCGCGCCGACGATTTCCGCGTCGGCTATTTTACCAACCAGAAGACCGACCTGACATCGGTCGAGCACGCGCCTTACCGCGACGTGATCAACCGCTGGCGGCTGGAAAAGAAGGACCCGTCTGCGGCAGTGTCCGACCCGGTCAAGCCGATCACCTTCTGGATCGAGAACACCACGCCGAGGGAATTGCGCGGCACGATCCGCGACGCGACGCTGGCCTGGAACGAAGCATTCGAGGCGGCCGGCATCTCCAACGCGATCGAGGTGCAGATCCAGCCCGACGATGCGAGCTGGGACGCAGGCGATGTCCGCTACAACGTGATGCGCTGGACTTCATCGCCGAGGCCCCCCTTCGGCGGTTACGGCCCCAGCTTCACCAATCCGCGCACGGGCGAGATCATCGGCGCGGATATCATGCTGGAATACGTCTACCTGAAGAGCCGGATATGGCAGTCGGAGATTTTCGATACGGCGGGCCTGCCTACCTACGGCAAGTCCGTTCCGGGCATGGGACGTCATGCAGCCAACTGCACGCTTGCCGCCGATTTGCAGGCCAAGATGATGGCCGCACGTTCCGTCTTCGCGGCGCGCGGGGCGAGCGATGAGGAACTGGACGAACTGCTGAGACAGGAACTGGCCTATCTCGTGCTGCACGAGGTGGGCCACACGCTAGGCCTGACGCACAACATGCGCTCCTCGCATTCGATACCGCTGTCCTCGCTCGGATCGGGCGCGGCACTGCCGACCAATTCGGTGATGGATTACACCGAGATCAACATCGCGCCTGCGGGCCAGCCGCAGGGCCAGTTCGCCATTGCGCGGCCCGGCCCATATGACGTCTGGGCCATCCAGTACGGCTATACGCCCGAAGAAAGCCTGCTGCCCGCCATCGTGGCGCGCTCGACCGAACCGGCGCTGGTCTATGGCAATGATGCCGACGACATGCGTTCGCCCGGGACGCATATCGATCCGCGCGTGATGATCGACGATCTGTCGGACGATCCGATCGGCTGGGCCACGCAGCGCGCCGCGCTGGTCGACCAGACGCTCGCCGTTCTTGCCGACCGCGTGGTCGACAGCGGCGATACCTACCAGGCGCTGGTGAACAGCTACTACGGCCTGACCGGCCAGAAGGCGCGCGCAGCGAATATCGCCTCGCGCTGGATCGCGGGCGTCTACAACAACCGTTCGGTGGTCGGGCAGCCGGGCGCCCAGCAGCCGCTGGTCCCTGTCTCGGTGGCCGAACAGCGCCGCGCGCTCGGCGTGGTCAGCAAACTGGCCTTTGCGCCCGATGCCTTTTCGGCGGGCGAGAACCTGCTGAACCGCCTGCAGGTCGAACGCCGCGGCTTCGACATGTACGGGACCAATGTCGATCCCCAGCCGCACGCCCGTGCGCTGCGCGTCCAGCAGTCGCTGCTCGACCATCTGCTGCACCCCAATGTGCTCACGCGCCTTACCGATACGCGCCGCTATGGCGGGGCCTATCCGGTCAGCACTTACATGGCGGAACTGACCGGCGTGATGTTCGACGCGGACCGCGTCGGCGCGGTGAACACCTATCGCCAGAACCTGCAGGTCGAATACCTCACCCGCCTGATCGGCATCGCTTCGGGCGCAGGCGGCGGGATGGAGCCGACCCCCATGGGACCGCGGCCGCTGCCGACCTACGACTATGTCTCGCGCTCGGCCGCGCTGGCAGGGATCGCGCGGATCAAGGCGATAGCGGCAGGGCCTGCGGCGGACGCGGAAACGCGCGCCCACCGCGCCCACCTTGCCTCGCTGATCGCGGCGTTCGAGCGGCGCTGAGGTAAGGGCACGCTTTCCTACCACTTGTCTTCGCCGCTAGGCGTGGTGCATGGAACGCAGCGAGAAAAAGCGCCTTGGGACCCGGCGGGGCGGGAGGGGATGTATTTCCTCCCAGGACCCTGTTCCATGTGTTCCATCCTGTAGGCGTTAAAGGAGAGGGAATCCGAATGAGCGCCTACACGCAGATCAAGCTCGACATCGCCGATGGCGTAGCCATCGTCACGCTGCACCGGCCGGAGAAGATGAACGCCTTCACCCGCGTGATGATGGACGAGTTCATCGATGCGCTCGACGTGACCGACGCCGATGACAGCGTGCGCGCGGTGATCGTGACGGGGCATGGCGACCGCGCGTTCTGCGCCGGGGCCGACCTCACGCCGGAGGGCGGGGGGCACGTCTTCTCCGATCCCAATCCGGTGGACAGCCTGTCCGACGAACGCGTGCGCGATGGCGGCGGGCGGCTGACGCTGCGCCTGTTCAACTCGAAGAAGCCGCTGATCGGCGCCTGCAACGGTGTGGCCGTGGGCGTGGGCGCGACCATGCAGCTGCCCTTCGACATCCGGCTGGCGAGCGACAATGCGCGCTTCGGCTTCGTCTTCGCGCGGCGCGGTATCACGCCGGAAGCGGCCTCGAGCTGGTTCCTGCCCCGCCTCGTCGGGATGCAGACCGCGCTCGAATGGTGCATGACGGGCCGCGTGTTCGATGCGCAGGAAGCGCTCGACCGGGGGCTGGTCCGCTCGCTCCATCCGCAGGCAGAGCTGATGGATGCTGCCATGGGTATCGCCCGCGAGATTGCCGACAACACCTCGGCCGTTTCGGTCGCTATGACCCGCGCGATGCTGTGGCGCATTTCGCCGCTCGAACATCCGATGATGGCGCACCGCGTGGACAGCCGCGCGATCTACCGTCTCAGCCGCAGTGCCGATGCGAAGGAAGGCATCGCCAGCTTCCTCGAGAAGCGTGCGCCCGCCTATCCCGACACGGTCGGCGGCAACATGCCCGACTTCTACCCCTGGTGGGACGAGCCGGGCTACGAATAGTAACGCTTGTGACGGTTACAGACGCAACGGTCTTGCCAAGGCGCGCCGCCTTCGCAAGGGTGGCGTCATGTCGAAACGCCAACCTGCCAAGCGCCTAGCGGACTTCCTGCCGTACCAGCTGTCGGTCGCCTCCAACGCGGTTTCGACCCGCATTGCGGAGCAGTATCGCAAGCGGTTCGCGCTCAAGACCACCGAATGGCGCATCATGGCGGTGCTCGGCGACAGCGGCCCGCTGACCCAGCGCGAGCTTTCGCAGCTCACGCTGATGGACAAGGTGCCGGTCAATCGCGCCTGCAAGACGCTGGAAAGCCGCGGGCTGGCCGAACGCACGCCCAATGCCAAGGACGGGCGCTCGCACCTCTTGGCGCTGACTGCGGAGGGCAGGGCGGTCCATGCCGGCATCATGCCGCTGGCCCTGACGATCGAGCGGGAGATGTTCTCGGTGCTCGACGAGAGCGAGCAGGCGGCCCTGCGCGACATGCTCGCCCGCGTGCGCGACAATGCGGGGGACTTCGATGCAGAAAGCCTGGCCGACTAGGTAGTCGACCAGGCTCTCGAAAACGACCCGCTTTTCTGCCGGGTAGCCGGGTTATCCGATACCGCCACTGAAGGCGTCGGAGATTGAACAGGCCGCCGGGCCGAGAATGACGATGAACAGCACCGGCAGGATGAACATGATCAGCGGCACGGTCATGATCGCCGGAAGACGCGCGGCCTTCTCTTCGGCGCGCATCATGCGCTCGTTGCGGAATTCCGCCGACAGCACGCGCAGCGCACTGGCGAGCGGCGTACCGTAGCGTTCTGTCTGGATCATGGTGGTGACCACGCCCTGCACCGCTTCCAAGTTCACGCGATAGGCAAGGTGGTCGAAGGCCTGCTTGCGCTCGTTGAGGAAGGACAGCTCGATCGCGGTCAGGGCGAATTCGTCGCCCAGTTCCGGATAGGCGCGGCCCAGTTCCTTGGCGACGCGGTTGAAGGCGGCATCGACGGTCAGACCGGCTTCGGCGCAGATGACCAGGAGGTCGAGCGCGTCGGGCAGGCCCTTACGGATTGCATCGGTGCGCTTGGTGGCCTTGTTCTTGAGGACGATTTCCGGGCCCTTGTAGCCAAGGAAGGTCGCCAGCGCGAGCGCGGCCACGCGCTTGAACTGCCAGTCGGGATAGATCTCGACGCCGTAGAGCAGGATCGCGGCGATGCCGCCGAGCAGGATAGGCAGCACCATGCGCAGGCCGATGAGCAGGACCGCGACTTCCTTGTTGCGGTGACCGGCCCAGGCCAGCTTCTGCTGCATGTCCTCGACCTGGCTCTGCTGCAGCACCTTGAGGTTGCCGAGCGTGTCCTTGACCTTGTCCGCCGTGTCGTTCTTGCGCACGAGGCTCTGGCGTTTCTTGGCGCTGGTCGTGATCAGGCCGAGCTTGAGCTCCTCACGGCGGCCTTCGAGCGCTTTGACGCGCTTGGCCATCGGGTCCTTGATGGTGACGGCCGAGTAGATCGCCACGAACACCGCCAGTGCCGCGATCCCGGCAAGGATCGAGCCGACGAGGATCACGTCGAAGCCGAGGAGGGTGGGGCCGCTTGCGGGTTCCATGATTACTCTTCCCTGCTTCCTTAGATTTCGAAACTGACCATCTTGGCCATGATGAAGCCGCCGATGCTCATCCACACGAGCCCGCCGAGGCCGGCCACGATCAGGCGGTCATCCTCGAAGAAGGCGCCGATGTAGGTCGGGTTGATCCACCAGATCATGCCGAACACGATGAAGGGCAGCGCGCCGACGATGTAGGCCGAGGCCTTCGATTCCGAACTCATTGCCTTGATCTTGAGCTTCATCTGCGCACGCTTGCGAAGCACGTCCGACAGATTGGACAGCGTTTCAGCGAGGTTACCACCCGTCTCGCGCTGGATTGCGAGCGTGATGCAGAAGAAGTTGAATTCCGGAATGCCCAGGCGATCGGCGGTCTGCTGGAGCGAATCCTCCATGGTCCGGCCGATCTTGATGCGCTCGACGATGCCCTTGAATTCCGCGCCCACAGGTCCGGGAACTTCCTGGGCGACGACGGCCAGCGTCTCGGTAACCGGAAGGCCCGAACGAAGGCCGCGAACGAGCAGTTCGATGGCGTCGGGAAACTTCACGTTGAACTGGTTGGTGCGCTTCTTGATCGCGCGGCCGACGATGAAGTGCGGGATGCCCGCACCGGCGAACAGGCCGACGCCGATCGAGAGCAGGAACGCGCCGCTCTTGAGGAAGATGAGGAGCGTAAGCACGAGCGCGATGCCGAGCGAGGCATAGGCGTACTGGCTGAGGGTCCAGCCCTTGCCGGTCCGGTCGAGGCGGATAGCGAGAGCTTCAACGCGCGAGCCGGATCCGGCCTGCTTGAACTGCTTGGGCTTGCGGGCCGCGATCGCCTTCTTTAGCTGCGATTCCACCTTGGCATCGGTGCTTTCCGAATGCCGGAAGCGGAGCTGCTGCAAGCGGCGCTGGCTGTTCTTGCCGGCGTCGGGACCTGCGAAAGCCACGTAACCGAGCACGAGCAGCGTGAAGAGCCCGCCGGTAACCAGCAAGAGCTGGATCAAGTTCATCGTGTCTCTCCGTCCCGTCCCGTGATTATTGGGTCAGTCCGGGAGGCGGGGGCGCTGGGGCCAACCCGCCTCCGGGATAATTATTCGCCCGCGTTCTCGAACTGGGCCTTGTCCTTCTTGGCCAGCAGCGATTTGATGTCGAAGCTGCCCAGCAGCGACTTCTTGTTGCCGCCGACATCCTGCGCCTCGTCGCTCTCTTCGTCGCCGAGGCCGATGATGCGCGAGGAAAGCTGCTTGATCGCGCCTGTCGCCTTGCTCGAACCGTTCGCATCTACGAAGGTCTTGCCAAGCTTGGCGGCGTTCACTGCGGCCTTCGCATCGTACGGGATCGAGACGTCGATCGAGCGTTCGATGGAAGCCTCGAAGTCGGCCTTGCTGATTTCCTGCATGCCGGGCTGGACCTTGTTGGCCACGACCACCGGGGTGGCATGCGCGGCATTGGTCTTGAGCCAGGACAGGATGCGGATCGTGTCACGCGCCGAGGCGAGCGTCATTTCCGTGACCAGCGTCACGACGTTCACGTCGTTCAGCAGGTGCGGGAAGTTGATCAGCATGTTGCGCGGCATGTCGACGAGCGTCATCTCGAAGGCGTGACGGAACTCTTCCTGCAGCTGCAGGAAGGCCGAGCCATCGGTCATCAGCGGCGAGTTGATCGGCGCTTCTGCCGACAGGATCGCCAGATTGTCGTTGGCGCGGATCATGGCGCGTTCGATGAACAGGCCGTCGATGCGGCTCGGGTTGTCGATCGCGTCGGTCAGGCCGCGGCCCGGTTCGAGGTCGAGCGTGAGTGCGCCGACACCGAAGTGCACGTCGAGGTCGAGCAGCGCGGTCGGCATGTGCTTTTCCGCGTAGATCCAGGCGAGCGAGGTCGCGATGGTCGATGCACCGACGCCGCCACGCGTACCGACGACTGCGGTCGAGATGTGACGCTTGACCTGGTCGGCTTCGCCACCGCGCGGTGCGAGGAAGACGGCCTGTGCGGCATTCAGCGAATCGCGCAGCACCGAAGCCGAAAGCGGCTTCAGCAGGTAGTCATGGATGCCGCTGGCGAGCAGGTCGCGATAGAGGCGCACGTCGTTGACCTGGCCGATCGCGATCACCACCGTGCCGGGTTCGCAAACCTCGGCGAGGGCGTTGATGTCGTTCAGCGGATCGCCGCTTTCCGACAGGTCGACCATTAGGATGTTCGGGCTGGCCGACACCGACAGCGACTGGATCGCGTTGCGCAGGCCACCCTTGTTGCACTTTTCAGGCTGCCAGCCGAGTTCGATCACCACCGGGCGCAGGACATCCAGCGCGGTTTCGTCGCAGATGAAGGCTGCAAACGGATCGCGATTTCCGGGCATTCCGGATTTCCAGGAAGCGCTCATGAATTAATCCCCTTCAGTGGTGCTGACTTCGGGCAGGCCGCCCTTTCCGGTCGGCTCCATCTCGCGATAGGCCTTGATGGCCTTGGTCGAGGTGGTGACGACGGTTTCACCGCTGCCCTGCTGGCCGCGGATCAAATCTTCGGGATTGGCGACCATCGCAGCGAGGTTGCTGTTGATGGCGCAGCCGTAGTTCGGGTTGGTTGCATTGCCGCCGTTGCCCTCGGCTGTGTGCGACCAGTCGGGGCAGCCCGGGACCGATGCGGTCGAACGGGTGATGACCACGCGTGCCTGGCCGGGTTGGGCGTATCCGGCAGTGACCGGCACACCTTCGGCAAGCAGCAGGCCATAGCGGCCGGCGAGCACGGCGACGTCTTCGCGGACGGCGGCCGAACCGGTGGCATCCTCGATGGCGACGCGGTCACCGTAGCGCAGGTCCATGCTTTCGAACCATTCGGCGAGGCGCTGCTGTTCGGACACGGGCAGGCCGTCGGCATTCGTGTTCACGTCGAGCACGAAGTTGGAGCGTTCCACCACCGGCTGCTTCACGCTGTAAAGCGTCCGGTTTTCCATGTTCGAGCTGCCGCAGGCGCCCAGTGCGAGGGCGAGCGAGGCTGCGATCGAAGCGGTAAGCTTGCGGTTGATTGCGTTAGTCACGTCTCGTCCCCTCATTCAAAGCTGAAGCCGGGCTTTGCAGCGGCGGTCTTCTCTTCGCGGCGGGCTTCGCCCTTGTTTGCCACGCGCTTGTTGTCGCCCGAGGTCTCGTAGGAGATCTGCGGATCGGCGCTGCCTGCGTCGCGCACGGTCGGAACCGGGCGGGCGGGGCCTTCGCCAGTGCTGTCGCCTTCGCGGAAGCCCAGCAGGCGCTGGAATTCGGTCGGCTTCTGGTAACCGTCGGTCGGCAGGCGAATGTCGTTCGCATTGACCGGCTTCACCAGGTACGGCGTGATCACGATGACCAGCTCGGTTTCGCCGCGACGATAGTCGGTCGAACGGAACAGGTTGCCGAGGATCGGGATGTCACCGAGGCCCGGTGCCTTCTCGATCTGGTTCGACTGGTTGTTCGACAGCAGGCCGGCGATCATGAAGCTCTGGCCGGAGCCGAGTTCCACGGTCGTTTCCGCACGGCGCGTAATAAGCGCGGGGATACGGAAGCCTTCGAACTCGATCGCGCCCTGGGCCGACAGTTCCGACACTTCGGGACGCACGCGGATCGAGATCCGGCCGTTCGAGAGCACTGTCGGGGTGTAGGCCAGGCTGACGCCGTAGTTCTTGTATTCGATGGTGGTGTTGCCGAGGCCCTGGTTGAGCGGGATCGGGAATTCGCCACCGGCGAGGAATTCCGCCGTTTCGCCCGACAGGGCGGTCAGGTTCGGCTGCGACAGCGTGGTCACCAGGCCTTGCGTTTCCGCAAGGTCGAGCGCGCCGCCGATGTCGAGGCCGAGGAACTTGCCGGCAAAGCCGAGTGTGCTGCCGAGGTCGGCACCCATGATCGAGGTCGCCGGGACGATGACCTGCTCTCCCGTGATGGGGTTGATGCCGACGTCGTTAGTGCTGGCGTTCATGCCGAGCGACTGGCCGGGAGCGAACAGCGCTGCCGGACGACCCTGGCCGATGCCGATCTTGAAGCCGCTGGAGCTGTCGATCGACTGGAGGTTCACGCCAAGCGTGCGAACCAGCGAACGGCTGACTTCGGCGATGCGGACCTGCAGGTTGACCTGCAGCGGGGTCGCCATGCGCAGGCGGCTGATGACATTGGTGCCTTCACCCACAAAGGCTTCGACGAGGGCCTGGGCCTCTGCCGCGTCTTCCGGAGCTGCCACTGTGCCGGTGAGGAGGACCACATTGGTGCCCATCGTGGCTACGTTGATCTGCGCTTCGGGCATCGCCAGGGCGAGCATCTGGTCGATGCTGCCGATGTTCGAACCCACGCGGACATTGGCCGACCAGATGATGTCGCCGGCCGCGTTGCTGGCATAGACCGTGGTCTCGCCGCCGGACTTGCCGAACAGGTAGAGCTGGCGCTGCGACTTGACCTGCACATCCGCGACGTTCTCGTTCGAGATGAACACGTCGGTCATTGCGCCGGGCACGTTGACCAGTTCGCCGCGACCGATCGAGAGGACGATGTCCTGGCTCGGGCGGACAACCGACTGGGCCGTGGCCGTAGTCGTCGGTGCGGCTGCCAGCGGCGCCATCGCCAGGCCGGCAAGCAGCAGTTTGGTGGAAAGACGACGTTTCATGGAATTGCCCCCTGAATGGCTTCCTGAGCTTGTTTGATCTTAGCGAAGGGTCTTGAGCGCGACCGGAACAGTGTCCGCTGCCTTGCCCGCACCGTCGCCGATGGCCTTGTTCATGCTGTGGATCGAACCCTGCATCGCGACCGGAACGGCCTCGGTGCTCTTGCCGCGAGTCACGCGGACCATCGGACCACGAACGACCGGAGCCGACGGGGCCGAGCTGCGCGGCGAAGTGTTCGAGAACGTACCATCGTCATTGTCCGAAGTGCGGCCACGCGAACCCTGCGGCGGCATCGTGGTGCGCTGGAAGCGCGAGACGTCACCGCCCGTCACATAGGTGCCGCGGGCATCGTCCGGACGGCTCATCGCCGTGCGCAGGATACGCTCTTCTTCTTCGGGCGTGGCATCGTCGGGGATGCTCACGTCGCCCGAGGCGAGGGCACGTTCGAGTTCGCCTTCGCTGTCGGCGATGGCGCGCAGCGCGAGGCTGAGCGTGCCGATCGTCTGGGCGACGGCCACCTTCTCGGCAATCACCGGGGTCACTTCGAGCGTAACCGTGCGGAACGCCTTGACCTGGGTAACGCCATCGATGGTTTCCTGCGTGGTCGACTGGTCGGTCGCCAGCACGCGAAGGTTACGAAGGATGGTTTCCGACGCTTTCAGCGCCAGGCCGTCATTACCAGTCACCGTCTGGGTGAGGACCATGTCGACGCGGTCGCCCGGGAAGACGAAGCCGGCAACACCGCTCTTAGCATCGACCGGAACCGTGATGGCACGCATGCCCGGAGTAAGGGCGGCAGCAAGGAAGCCGCGATCGCCGGGGCTCACGAGCGAACCCTGGGTCACCGGCTCGCCGGCCGTGATAGGATGACGCACGACGGTGCCGATCAGCTTGCTGATGTCTGCCTCGCCGTCGAGGAAGTAGGCATCCTGCACCAGCTCTTCCGGCCACAGCTGGTAGCCGATGGCGTCAGCAGTGATGATGGTGCCGGTAGGCAGGGCACGCTGCGCGACCAGGACCTTGGGTCCGGCGGCTTCGACCTGCGCTGCGGCGTTGGCATCCGGAGCCGCGGCTCCTGCGAACATGCTGCGGGCAACAAGTGCCGTGCCGATCGCAACGACCAGCGCACCAACCAGCAGAACCAGCTTCTTCCTATCCATGGCTTTTAAGCCCCCTCATAAGGCCCGCGTGAATCGATGGCGGGCTGCTATGGTTTCCGTCTCTACGATCCGATTGGTTAAAATCGGGTTGTCAGCCCAAAGAGGCCCGTGAAAAGTCTGCAACGAGATCACCGCCCGCGACCCAGAGGCCGGCGATTGCGATGGCGAGTCCGTAAGGAATGCGCGGCTGCTGGTCGTGCCGGCGGATGATCCGGATCGAGGCCAGCGTAACGAAGGCAAGAATGGCAACCGGCACCAGCGCGACCGCGATCGAAGCGGCCCCGTTCGAGGCCAGCGGTTCCATGATCGCATCGGGCAGGGCCAGCTTGGGACCGCCCAGGACGGCGCTGGCGAAATTCGCCGCGACCAGCGTACAGGCACCCAGCAGCAGCGTGTCGCGGACAGGACGTCCGCCCACGACGCGCGAATGCGCAACGCCCCACATGCCCATGGCCAGGGTCAGTACCCAGCCAGCCATGGCCATGATGATGACCAGCACCATGAAATTGGTCGGCGGGAACCACAGCGCCAGCGCGGTCAGCAGCTTCACGTCGCCGCCGCCCATCTGGCGAATGGCGAAGAACAGGCAGCAGACCGCGAAGGTAACGACTGCGATACCGAGTTGTATGGCAACGCCGGGCCAGAGCGAAAGTCCGCTGGCCCACCAGAACAGCGGCGCGCCGGCGGCGATCGCCAGGTTCAGGCGATTGCCGATGGTGCGGCTCTTCAGATCGGTCACCGCTGCCCACAGCAGGCCGATTGCCAAGGCGGCAAGCAAAACGTAGGTGAAAATCTGGTCGTGCATCACGCCCCCGGAACTCGTCTCAGGGGGTGGTGCTACCGAAACATGCTTACCAAATAGTAACCATGCCATCGACGCGCATGCCGGAGGACATCATTCCCGACGCCACCGAAAAAACCGCCCCGGCAGCAATCGACCGCCGCGCCATCCCGGCCCATGCGAGCGAAGGCGTGTGGACGGCAGCAGACGGCCATGCACTGCGCCGGATCGACTGGCCGGGTGCCCAAGGCTCGCCGCGCGGCTCGATCCTGTTCCTGCCGGGTCGCGGTGACTTCTACGAGAAATACCTCGAGACGCTGGAAGAATGGCACCGCGCCGGCTGGCGGGTGACCGCAGCCGACTGGCGCGGTCAGGCAGGCTCGGGCCGGCTGGGCGACGATGCGATTACCGGCCACGTCGGCGACTTCTCCGACTGGGTCGATGACCTTGCGAACCTGTGGCGCGACTGGTCGGCACAGACCCCGGGGCCGCATGTCCTCGCCGCGCATTCCATGGGCGGGCATATCGTCATGCGCGCCCTCGTAGACGGTGCCGTATCGCCAGATGCGGTGGTCCTGTCCGCTCCCATGCTCGGCATGAGCGGCCCGCCCTTGCCGCTGCCGCTGCTTCACGGCGTCGCCAAGGTCATGACCAAGGTCGGGGAACCCACGCGGCCCGCCTGGAAGTGGAGTGAGAAGCCCGGCGAAATCCCGGCACGCCGCCGCGACCTGCTGACGCATGACGGTGAACGCTATGCCGACGAACTCTGGTGGCGCGAGAAGCGTCCCGAACTGGTCATGGGTCCGGGCAGCTGGGGCTGGGTCGAGCGTGCCTATGCCTCGACCCGGGCGATCGAGGCTTCGGGCGCGATGGAGGGCATCGACGTGCCGGTGCTCATCGTCTCCACCGCGAACGACAAGCTGGTCAGCCACGCCGCGGCCAAACGCGCGGCTGAACGCCTGCCGCGCGGCGAGCTGGTCGAGTTCGGCCCCGAGGCCCATCACGAGATATTCCGCGAGGTGCCAGCCGTGCGAAACCGCGCGCTCGGCGCAGTGACTGAATTCCTTGACCGGGTGGCGCCCGCCTCGTCGTGAAGATTTATGATTTTGCCATCGTCGGGGCCGGCATCGCCGGAGCCAGCCTTGCCGCCGAACTAGCGGAGGCCGGTGCGAGCGTGCTGGTGCTCGAGGCGGAGGACCAGCCCGGTTACCATTCGACGGGGAGGTCGGCAGCCTTCTGGGAAGAATGCTACGGCGGCCCCGAGATCGTCCCGCTGACGATCGCCTCGGGTGCGTACCTGCGGGAACACGGTTTCCTGAGCCCGCGCGGCGCGCTCTACATCGGGCGGGAAAGCGACGCCGGAGAACTCGACGCCTTCATGTCCCGCTTCGCCGATAGCGGCGCGACGATCGAACGTATCGGCCGGGACGAGCTGGAAGGCCGTGTCCCCGGCCTGCGCGAGAGCTGGACCTCGGCCATCTGGGAACCTGCCTGTGCCGACATCGACGTGGCAGGGCTCCATGCGCATTATCTCGGCCGTGCTCGCCAGCTAGGCGTAGACATCGCGTGCCGCGCGCGGCTGGCTACCGCTTTCCGTAACGACGGTGCCTGGACGCTGAAGGACACAAAGGGCGAGACCTATCGCGCCGCAGTGCTGGTCAATGCCGCCGGGGCCTGGGCGGACGAGGTGGCCACGCTTGCGGGGGTGAGGCCCCTGGGCATCCAGCCCTATCGGCGTACCGTTGCCCAATTGCGCACCGATCCGGCACCGGACGCGGACCTGCCGCTCGTTCTCGACATCGCGGGGAGCTTCTACTTCAAGCCGGAGACGGGCCGGGTGTGGCTCAGCCCGCATGACGAGGATCCGGTCGAGGCCTGCGATGCCGCGCCGGAGGAACTGGCAGTCGCCGAAGCGATCGAGCGGTTCGAACAGGTCGTCGACTGGAAAGTCCGCGCGCTGGAGCGCAAGTGGGCGGGGCTCAGGAGCTTCGCGCCGGATCGGTTGCCGGTCTATGGCTTCGATCCGCAGGTCGAGGGATTTGCCTGGTTTGCAGGGCAGGGGGGCTTCGGCATCCAGACGTCACCGGCGGCGGCGCGGCTGGGAGCCCAGCTGCTGACGGGCGCCACAAGCGATGAAATGACCCGCACAATTGATGCAACACTCTATTCGCCGGCCCGCTTCCCCTAGCCAAGCGCATATCATTTGTTAGTGTGGGGCATCCGAAGCCGCAAAAACGGGAGAAGATCGATGGCTCACCATTTCAAGATCAAGAAGAACAAGGCCGGCGAGTTCGTCGCCTACTTCATGTACAATTCGGAAGCGATCTTCTGGACCGAGGGTTACAGCTCGAAGGCCAGCGCCAAGAACGCAATTGAATCGGTCAAGAAGAACGGCCCCGGCGCCGAAACGGTCGACGAAAGCTGACCCTATGACCCCTCGCCGACCGCCGCCCTGTCGGCGGCCTGGTTGGCGAGGGCATCCACCCGTTCGTTTTCCGGGTGGCCCGAATGGCCGCGGACCCAGTGCCATTCGACATCATGACGCGCCGTCACCTCGATGAGGTCATGCCACAGTTCGGCATTCATGACGGGCTTCTTGCTGGCATTGACCCAGCCGCGTTTCTTCCAGCCGTGCACCCACTTGGTAATGCCGTCGATCAGGTACTTGCTGTCGGTATAGATATCGACCTTGCAGGGTTCGATCAGGGCGGACAGGCCGCGGATAGCCGCCGTCATTTCCATCCGGTTGTTGGTCGTGTGAGGCTCGCCCCCCGACATTTCCTTTTCGTGACGTCCCATGCGCAGCAGCGCGGCCCAGCCGCCCGGGCCCGGATTGCCCTTGCACGAACCGTCGGTGAAGAGTTCTACGTGTTTCATCGCCGTGCGCCCTAGCCGCCTGTTCCGCTCAGGCGAAGACCTTGGTGCCGTTTTCGACGTAGAAATCCCACCGCCGCACGAAATCCATCGGATCCTTGCGCGTCACCAGCGCGTCCGCCGGCGTGTCGAGCCAGTCTTCGGCCCGGCTGGCAACGAAGCGCAGGCACGCCCCTTGCGCCAGCAGCGGCAGGGCCGACCTTTCGGCATCGCCGAGCGGCCGGACACCGCAATAGCCATCCATCAGGGCCTGTCCGATGGCCGCGTCGAACCGCTCGCCGCGCTTGTCGAAGCACCATGCCGCATGGGTGACGGCAAGGTCGTAGGCCATCGACCCGTTGCAGGCGAAATAGAAGTCGATCATCCCCGTCACCTGCTCGCCCAGCATCAGGACATTGTCCGGGAAGAGGTCAGAATGGATGACGGAACCGGGCAGGTCGTCCGGCCACGCAGCCACCACCTCGCGGCCCTTTTCGAGAGCGCGCGGAAGGTCGGCATCGATGGAAGCGAGCGCGCTGCTGCCACACCGCTCCAGTATGGCCAGCGTATTGCAGGGTGCGAGGTCGTCGGTCCGGTCGAGCGGGAATTCGCGCGCGGCGAGATGCACTTCGGCAAGGGCAGCGCCGACCGCGCGGGCCTGCCCCGGCGTTGGGGCATTGGGCGAAACGCCCGGCAGGAATTCGATCAGCGCCACCGCCTTGCCCTCGATCAGCCGATAGAGGCCGCCGCTGCGATCATGGATCGTTGCCGGCACCGGGCAATCGCGTTCGGCCAGGTGGTCGAGCAGGCCGAGGAAGAAGGGCAGGTCGCCCGTGTCGATCCGTCGCTCGTACATGGTCAGGATAAACCGGCCCTGCGTCGTTTCGACGAGCCAGTTCGAATTGGAGACGCCTTCCGCGATGCCCTTGGCCGAAACCAGTTGGCCGACGTCGTATTCGGCAATCAGCCGGGCAAGCTCCTCGGCACCGAGATGGGTGTAGACCGCCAAGCTATTCGGTCAGCTGTCGGGGCAGCTTGAACACCATGTTTTCCTCGGCGGTGGTGATGATTTCCTCGCTCACCTGCCGCCAGTCGGACAGGCGGTCGACCACTTCGCGCACGAGCTTTTCGGGTGCGGAGGCGCCTGCCGTCAGGCCCAGCGTGGCCACGCCTTCGAGCCATTCGGGCTCAATATCCTCGGCCCGCTGGATGAGGCGGGAATCGGTGCCCATGCGCTCGGCCACTTCGACGAGGCGGAGCGAATTCGACGAATTGGGCGCGCCGATGACGAGGACGAGATCGCAGCCGCCCGCGATTTCCTTCACTGCCGCCTGCCGGTTGCTGGTGGCATAGCAGATGTCCTCCGCCTTGGGCGCGACGATCTGCGGATAGCGGTCCTGCAGCGCCTCGATGATTTCGCGCGTGTCGTCGACCGACAGCGTGGTCTGGCTGAGGAAGGAGAGGTCGTCATCCTGCGTGAAGGGCAGGGCGGCGACGTCCTCGACCGTTTCGACCAGGGTGATCTGGCCTTCGGGGACCTGGCCCATGGTGCCGATCACCTCGGGGTGGCCGGCATGGCCGATAAAGAGGATATGCTGCCCCTTTTCGATCTGGCGTTCGGCCTGGCGGTGCACCTTGCTCACCAGCGGGCAGGTGGCATCGACATAAAGGAGCTTGCGCCGTTCGGCCTCGGCCGGGACCGATTTCGGCACGCCGTGGGCGGAAAAGACGACCGGTGCATCGTCGGGCACCTCGTCCAGTTCCTCGACGAAGATCGCGCCCTTGGCCTTCAGGGAATCGACCACGTAGCGGTTGTGGACGATTTCGTGCCGCACATAGACTGGCGCACCGTATTTCTGGAGCGCGCGTTCCACGATCTCGATCGCGCGGTCGACGCCGGCGCAGAAACCGCGGGGTGCCGCAATCAGCAGCTTCAGGGGCAGCCGGGGGTCATTGCCCGCAGCGGTGGATGGAAAGGGGGCGTTCATGCGCGCCCCTCTAGCGCTTTGCATCGCGCCAAGCTAGGGCACGCTCGCCCCGGTCGGGTCTTTGAATACGAACTTACGAGGAATGCCGCAGACATGACCAATCGCTTTCGCCTCCTGACCGCACTTGGAATGGGTCTCGCACTGGCGGGATGCAAGAGCGATGGTGAACTGGTGGTGTCCGGAAACGCGGTCGGCATTACCGCAGTGCGCACGGCCTGCCCGGCTGTCGGCATCCCCGATTATACCGGCGATATCACCGTGTTCCGCAACACGGGCACCAAGACGCAGGCCGATCTCGACGTGACGGCCGCGATCACCAATTTGACCTCGACCTGCTCGGAAGACGTGGAGCGCGTCTATTCCGAAGCGAGCTTCGACGTGGTCGCCCGCCGCAGCGATGTGCGCGGCGCGCGCACGGTCGAACTGCCCTATTTCTCCACCGTCCTGCGCGGTGGCAGCGCGGTCGTCACCAAGCGTGTCGGCACCGTGACGCTGACCTTTGCCGATGGCCAGGAACGCGCCAGCGCGTCGGCCAAGGCAGGTGCCTTCGTCAACCGCGCCGATGCGACGCTGCCCGCCGACGTGCGCGAACGCATCACCCGCAAGCGCGAGGCGGGCGATCCCGATGCCGCGCTTGATCCGCTGGCCGATCCCGAAGTGCGTGCCGCCGTCCAGCGCGCGACCTTCGAACTGCTCGTCGGCTTCCAGCTGACCGAAGACCAGCTGCGCTACAACGTCACCCGTTGACCGGGCGGGCGCCAGCGCCCCTCGCATCTTGCCATTTCGCCCGATTCGTCTAGGCGCGCGGGCATGGCTGACATGCAGACACTCCACGCCTCTTTCGCGGCGAAAATCGACGCTGTTCTCAATGCTCTCGAGATGGAAGGACAGCTTCCGTCCGGGACCGACCGATCGAACGTCACGGTGGAACCGCCGCGCGATCCCTCGCATGGCGACCTGGCGACCAATGCCGCCATGGTGCTGGCCAAGCAGGCGAAGACCAATCCGCGCGCGCTGGCCGAACTGATCGTCGATCACCTCACGCGCGAACCCGATATCGTCGAGGCCAGCATTGCCGGCCCGGGCTTCATCAACCTGCGCCTTGCCGACACGGCGTGGCTGCGCGAGCTGTCGGCGATTGCCGCCATGGGCGCAGACTATGGCCGTTCCGCGATGGGCGGCGGCCAGAAGGTCAATGTCGAATATGTCTCGGCCAACCCGACCGGCCCGATGCACATGGGCCATTGCCGCGGCGCGGTGGTGGGCGATGCGCTGGCGGGCCTGCTGGAATTTTCCGGCCACGAGGTGATCCGCGAATATTACGTCAACGATGCGGGCGGTCAGGTGGACGTGCTCGCCCGCTCGGCACACCTTCGCTACCGCGAAGCGCTGGGCGAAGACATCGGCGAAGTCCCCGAAGGCCTGTACCCGGGCGAATATCTGAAGCCGGTCGGCAAGACGCTGGCTGCCGAATTCGGCGACAAATACGCCGCTGCTCCCGAAGGAGAGTGGCTGGTGCTGTTCCGCCAGAAGGCGGTCGCGGCGATGATGGACATGATCCGCGCCGACCTCGCGCTACTGGGCATCAATCACGACACCTTCGCCTCCGAGGCCGAATTGCAGGCCGCCGGAAAGCCCGAAGATGCCGAAAAGTGGCTGCGCGAACACGGCTTCGTCTATGACGGCGTGCTCGAAGCGCCCAAGGGCAAGGCCCCGCCCGAAGACTGGGAGCCGGTCGAACTGCCGCTGTTCCGTTCGACCCGGTTCGGCGACGACCAAGACCGCCCGATCAAGAAATCGAACGGGACCTGGACCTATTTCGGGGCCGACCTCGCCTATCACTTGCAGAAGGCGGAGAAGGCCGATGCGCTGATCGATATCTGGGGCGCCGACCATGCCGGTACGGTCAAGCGGATCAAGGCGGCCGTCGCCGCGCTTTCCGAAGGGCAGGGCCAGCCGATCCCCTTCGACGTGAAGCTGGTGCAGATGGTCAACCTGATGCGCGACGGCGAGCCGGTGAAGATGTCCAAGCGTTCGGGCACTTTCGTGACGCTGGCCGACGTGGTCGAGGAAGTGGGGAAGGACGTGGTGCGTTTCACCATGCTGACCCGCAAGCCCGAAGCGCAGATGGAATTCGACTTCGCCAAGGTGGTCGAGGCCAGCAAGGACAACCCGGTCTTCTACCTCCAGTACGCCCATGCGCGTATCCGCTCGACGCTGCGCAAGGCTGGTGTCGAGCCGAGCGATGCGCATCTTGATCGCCTCGGCGCGGACGAACTGGCGCTGGTGCGCGAAGCTGCGCAATTCCCGCGTATCGTCGAGGCCGCCGCGCGCGCCCGCGAACCGCACCGCATCGCCTTTTTCCTCGGCGATCTTGCCGCCGCCTTCCACAGCTACTGGAATGCGGGTAACGATGATCCGGCAAAGCGCATCATCCAGGAGGGGGATGCCGAATTGACCGGAGCGCGGCTGTTCGTCGCTTCGCAGATCGGGCAGGTAATCCGCAACGGCCTCGGCATTCTCGGGGTCGAGGCGGTCGAGGAGATGTAGGAATGGCCGCAGGCGGCTACGACCAGGGCGCAGACTGGGACGAAGGCGAGGATCTCGAGCTGATCGACAGCGACGAGCGCTTGCCGTGGCTGGAAGCCGACGAGGAAGAAGGCGACGAAGGTGGCTATGCGACCTCGCGCATCGTCCTGATCGGCGTGCTCGCCGTGGTACTGATCGGTGCGATCCTTGGCGGCACCTGGTACTTTCTCGGCGGCGCGGCCAGCGAACCGCCTGCCGACGGCAGCCTGATTGCCGCTCCCGACGAACCCTACAAGTCGCGGCCCGAAAACCCGGGCGGCAAGACCTATGCCGGCACGGGCGACACCAGCTTTGCCGTGGGCGAAGGGCAGACCCGCGAAGGTCGCCTGGCCGACAAGCCCGGCAGCGCCGCCGCCCCGTCGCTTGCGACCACGCTCAATGCCGGGGACGAGCCCGCAGCCGCGCCTGCCCCGAAGCCGGAACCGCGTTCGGGCGTCGGCGTCCAGGTCGGCGCATTCCCGAGCCGCGAGGAAGCGGAAGCGGCCTGGGCTCGCCTCATCCGCCAGACCGAGGCGCTGAGCGGGGTAAGCCACCGCGTCATCGAGGCGCAGGTCGATATCGGCAAGGTCTACCGCCTCCAGGCCGTCGCGGGCGATCGCGGTTCGGCAAACGCGCTGTGCGGCCGGCTGAAGTCCGATGGCCTGCCCTGTTTCGTGAAATAGCGCCCGGCCGGCCGAATAGGGCGCGCTTTCCACACCTCCCGTCGGCAACCCGCTTGCCTGCGAGGGGCAAGCGGCGCAAATTCCTCGCATGTTGCCCGTAATCTTCGGCATTTCCGGCCCCGAACTGACGGCCGAGGAACGCGCCTTTTTCAAGGACGCCGATCCGGCCGGCTACATCCTGTTCGCGCGCAATTGCGAAGACCGCGACCAGATGCGCCGGCTGACCGACGATTTGCGGGCCATCCATGGCCGCGACCGCCTGATCGTCTCCATCGACCAGGAGGGCGGGCGCGTTTCGCGCATGAAGCCCCCGGAATGGCCGAAATTCCCCGCTGGCGAGGCATTCGCGCGCCTGTTCGAAATCGCCCCGGCATCCGCAATCGAGGCAGCCCGCGTGAATGCGGAAGCGATTGCCCGCGAACTCGCCCGCGTCGGCGTCAGCGTGGATTTCCACGCCCCCTTCGACGTGCGGCGGCCCGAAACGGACAATGTCATCGGCGACCGGGCCTTGGGCAGCGATCCGATGCAGGTGGCAGCGCTCGGCCGCGCGGTGCTCGACGGGATGGGGCACGCAGGCGTGGTCGGCTGCCTCAAGCACATGCCCGGCCATGGCCGCGCCACGGTCGACAGCCACAAGGAGCTCCCCCGCGTCGATGCGAGCGAGGCGGAGCTCGAAGTCGATATCGAACCCTTCCGCTCGCTTGCCAGCCACCCCTTGGGGATGAGCGCGCATATCGTTTTCACTGCCTGGGACGAGCATCGCCCGGCAACGCTTTCGCCCGATGTGATCGGCAATGTCATTCGCGGGAAGATCGGCTTCGACGGGCTGCTTTTGTCCGACGATATCGACATGCAGGCGCTCGAAGGCACGATCCCCGAACGCTGCGAGAAGGCGCTGGCCGCCGGATGCGACATTGCTCTCAACTGCTGGGCGCGCATGGACGACCAGGTCGCCATCGCGAACCGGATCGGTGCTATGGGCGACGAAGCGAGCACGCGCCTCGAACGAGTCCACGCGCTGATGGGTGACCCGGCGGACGAGGTCGAGATCGGCCATCTCCTGGCCAAGCGCGACGCGCTGCTCGCGGTGGCGGAGCAGGCGGCATGAGCGACGGGCTGCTCTTCGGCGACGCGCCCGAGCAGGCGGACGACTGGGACGGCATTGCCGCCGAGGCGCCGGTCGACGACGGCGCGCTCTATCTCGAACTCGACGGGTGGGAAGGGCCGCTCGACCTGCTGCTGGACCTCGCGCGGCGCCAGAAGGTCGACCTGCGCGAGATTTCAATCCTCGCCCTGGTCGAGCAATATCTCGACTACATCGACAAGGCCGAGGCGCTGAAGCTGGAACTGGCGGCGGACTACCTCGTGATGGCCGCCTGGCTCGCCTACCTCAAGTCCGCGATGCTGCTGCCCAAGGAAGAGCAGGAAGATCCGAGCCCGGAAGAACTGGCGCTCAAGCTCCAGCTGCGTCTCCAGCGGCTTGGCGCGATGCGCGATGCGGCAGCACGCCTCATGGGCGGCGACCGCATCGGGCGCGACGTGTTCCTGCGCGGGGCACCCGAAGGCCTCGCCATTGTCCGCAAGACGCAGTGGCACTGCGACCAGTTCGCGCTGATCGAGGCCTATGGCCGGGTCAAGGCGCGCACTGCGCCCGCCATCCACATGGTGCGCGAACGGCCCGTGATGACTCTCGACAGCGCGCTCGAGCGCGTGTCGAACATGCTGGGCGTGACGCTGGAATGGATGGAAATCCGCGATTTCCTGCCGCCACACGCCGAACCGCGTCTCAAGCGCTCGGCGCTCGCATCGAGCTTCGTGGCCGCGCTCGAACTCGCCCGGCTCGGCAAGGCCGAGCTTGCGCAGGAGGACATCTTCGGTCCGCTGCGCCTGAGGCGCGTGTCGTGACCGAACTGGAACGCGCGATCGAAGCGGCGCTGTTCGCGGCCGAGGAGCCGATGAGCGTGGATGCGCTGGCCGGGTTCCTGGGCGATGCGGCGACTTCCGATGTGCGCGATGCGCTGGCCGTGCTGGCGGAAACCTATGCCGAACGCGGCGTTCACTTGGTCGAGCGCGGCAAGCGCTGGCATTTCGAAACCGCGCCCGATCTTGCCCACCTGCTGCGCAAGGAAAAGGAGCAGGTCCGCCGCCTCAGCCGCGCCGCGACCGAAGTGCTGGCGATCATCGCCTATCACGAGCCTGTGAGCCGCGCGGAAATCGAATCGATCCGCGGGGTGCAGACATCGGGCGGCACGCTCGACGTGCTGATGGAAGCGGGCTGGGTGAAAATCGCCGGGCGGCGGGAAGTGCCCGGGCGCCCTACGATCTACGCGACGACGCCCGAATTCCTCGACCATTTCGGTCTTTCCAGTCGCCGCGACCTGCCAGGAATCGCGGAATTGCGTGCGACCGGCCTGCTCGATCCTGTCGACGACGCCTTCGAGGAACTCACCGCGATGCCGGACGAGGAAGACGAGAGCGAGGACGCAAGCTGACTGGCATTGCGCCGGCCGAGCGCCTATATCGGCAGAAACCCACTTACAAAGGTATCCCCATGTCGCTCGGCCCCTGGCAGCTCATCATTATCGCCATCGTCATCCTCGTCCTGTTCGGCCGCGGCCGCATTTCCGAGATGATGGGCGATTTCGGCAAGGGCATCAAAAGCTTCAAGCAGGGCATGAACGAAGACGATGCCAAGCCGACCAAGCACCTCGAACACGAGGCGAAGCCCGCCAGCGACGGGCTGACCGAAGACCAGGTCAAGTCGACGTCCGACACCAAGTAATCCGCTAGAGGGCGGAGGCACGCATGTTCGATATCGGCGCCAGCGAACTGCTGGTGATTGTCATCGTGGCGATCCTCGTGATCGGCCCGAAAGACATGCCGCGTGCCATGCGTACTGCGGGTCGCTGGATCGGCAAGCTGCGCCGCATGTCCACCCATTTCCGCGCCGGCATCGACGAGATGGTCCGGCAGGCGGAAATCGAGGACATGGAAAAGCAGTGGGCCGACCGGAACAAGGAAATCATGGCCAAGTATCCGACCGGCAACGAGCCGGAAGGCGGCGCGCCCGATGGCGAAATGAATTCCATGGCTCCTGCGGCGGATCCGGCGGATGCCGATGCCGCGGCAGAGGCGGCCATCAAGCGGGCCGCGCCGAAGAAAGCGCCGGAACATGGCGGCGTAGCCGATGCGGAGCCGGGCCTGCCGCTCGGCGACGTGCC
Organism: Qipengyuania gaetbuli; assembly: GCF_020171365.1. Lineage (NCBI taxonomy): Bacteria > Pseudomonadati > Pseudomonadota > Alphaproteobacteria > Sphingomonadales > Erythrobacteraceae > Qipengyuania > Qipengyuania gaetbuli. The sequence continues at coordinate 1,947,808 of NZ_JAIUZO010000002.1, forward strand.
GCCCCCTCCGCCGGCCAAGGGCGAGAGCTGACATGGCCTTCGAGATCAAGGATATCGACGAGAGCCAGGCGCCGCTGCTCGACCACTTGATGGAACTGCGCACGCGGCTGGTTCGCTGCGTCGCAGCGCTGGTGGTGGCATTCGGCGTGTGCCTCTATTTCGCGGACGAAATCCTCGGTTTCCTGATCCAACCGCTCAAATCGTCCTTTCCCGACGGCAAGGGCCAGCTGATCTTCACCAAGCTTTACGAGGTGTTCTTCGTCGAGCTGAAAGTGGCGCTGTTCGCAGGCTTCTGCATCGCGTTTCCCTATATCGCGAACCAGCTCTGGGCCTTCATCGCGCCCGGGCTCTATGCGCGCGAGAAGAAGGCCTTCCTGCCTTTCCTGATCGCGACGCCCTTCCTGTTCACCTGCGGCGCGGCGCTGGCCTATTACGTCGTGATGCCGACGGCTTTCGAGTGGTTTCTCGGCTTCGAGGGCACGGCAGGCGGGCTCGAAATCAACGCACTGCCGACGGCCAACGAATATCTCGGCCTCGTCATGCAGTTCATCCTCGCCTTCGGGATGAGCTTCCTGCTCCCGGTCCTGCTGCTGCTGCTGCATCGCGCAGGCATCGTGACGCGCGAACAGCTGGTCAATGCAAGGCGCTATGTGATCGTGCTGGTCGTGATCGTGGCGGCGGTCATTACGCCGCCCGACCCGGGCTCGCAGCTGTTGCTGGCGATCCCGCTGCTGCTGCTGTTCGAAGGCTCGCTCGTGCTGATGCGCATCTTCGAGAAGCGCGACGCGAAGGAAAAGGCAGCGGAAGAAACCGCCGCCGATCAGTCCGCGTCGTAGACCTTCCGGCCGCCGACCCAGGTTTCCAGTACCTTGGTCGCGCGGATTTCTTCCGGCGTCGCCATCAGCGGGTCGCGGTCGACCAGGATGAAGTCGGCCCGCTCGCCCGGCAGCAGCCTTCCGAAGCGGCCTTCCGCAAATCCGGCATAGGCCGCGTCCGAAGTGAACCCGGCAAGTGCTTCCTCGCGATTGACGCGCTCCTTCGGCAGCCAGCCGCCGAAGGGTTGGCCGTTGGCATCCATGCGCGTGATCGCGGCTGCGTAGCCGGCAAAGACGTCCGACGGTTCCACCGGCGCGTCCGAGCCGAAGGCCAGCTTGCCGCCCAGTTGCAGCACGGTGTTCCAGGCATAGGCACCTTCGAGGCGGTCCATGCCCAGCCGCGCCTCGGCCATCAGGCGATCGGACGTCTGGTGGAGCGGCTGCATTGAGGCGATGATGCCGTTCTGCGCGATCTTGGGCAGGTCGACGGGGTCGATGATCTGCGCGTGTTCGATCCGCCAGCGGCGATCGCCGTCGAAGCTTTCCGCGATCTCGTTCACCGCGTTCAGCACTTCCGCATTGGCAGCCGTGCCGATGGCGTGGACTGCCGGCTGGAAGCCGCCCTGTGCGGCGCGCACGAGGATGTTGCGAAGCTGCGCAGGCGTCTGCAGCGGCAGGCCGTAATTGCCCGGATCGTCGGCATAAGGGCGCTTGAGCCATGCCCCGCGGCTGCCCAGCGCGCCGTCGAGATAGAGCTTCACCCCGTTCATGCGCAGCTTGTCGTCGTAGAGCCACGGTGAGGGGCCCGATCCGCCGATCAGCACCATCTGTTCGGGGCCCGAGGCATAGGACATGATGCGCAGGTTCAGCGAGCCCATGTCGCCGGCGCGCCGGAAGGCCTGCCAGTCCTCGATCGTGGTGCCCATGTCGGCGACTGCCGTGATGCCGTAGCGGTGGAAGACCTTCTGCGCTTCGGCGAGCGCCAGGTCGCGCTCGTTGGCGCGCGGGGCCGGGATGGCCTTGCGCATGAGTTCCTCGGCAGCATCGACGAAAACGCCGCTGGGCTGTTTCGAACCGGGCAGGGTTTCGATCCTGCCGCCCGCAGGCGACTTGCTCTGCGCCGTGATGCCGGCGGCCTGCATCGCGAGGCTGTTGGCCCAGCCGGCATGGCCGTCGACGCGCTCGAGATAGACCGGTCGGTCGGCCACGGCGCTGTCGAGTTCGGCAGCGGTCGGGAAGCGGCCGAGGCCCCATTTTTCTTGGTTCCACCCGCGCCCGAGAATCCACGGACGGGCTTCGTTTTCGGCAGCGAAGGTGCGGATCTTGTCGAGCGCTTCCTCGAGCGAATTCGTTTCCGACAGGTCCAGTGTCAGCGCGCCGAAACCGACGCCCATCACGTGGACGTGCGCATCGATCATGCCCGGCAGCATGACGCGGCCCTTGCCATCCTCGCGGTAGTCGGTGCGCGGGCGGTCCTCGCCCCGGCCGATGACCTTCGCCACCTTGCCATCGTCGTCGATCACCAGCGCCTCGAACCGCTTCACCTTGCCGTCGGCATCCATGGTGATGCCGGTCACGTTGTCGACCAGCACGTCGGCCTGTGCGGGCACGGCGACGGTGGTGGCGAGCAGGGCGGCGATAAGTGTCTTCTTCATCAGGCTTTCCCAATCCGTGTTCGGGGCCTGCGATAAGGCAAAGCTTGGCACGGGCAAACCCTTTCGCTCATTGCGCCGCCAAGGAGGGGGCCGTAGTTTCCCCGGCGATGACACAGGCCAATCCCCTGCCGACCGGAGAGAAGGCGACCGATCTCCTGACCCTCGACGATGTGAGGGCTGCCGCTGCGCGTATCGAAGGCGCAGTGGTCAAGACCTCGTTGATGCATTCCATCACCCTTTCGGAGATTACCGGGGCGGACATCTGGCTAAAGTTCGAAAACCACCAGTTCACGGCCGCCTACAAGGAACGCGGCGCGCTGAATGCCTTGCTCCACCTTTCGGAAGAGCAGCGCCGCCGCGGCGTAATCGCGGCGTCCGCAGGCAACCACTCGCAAGGCCTGTCCTATCACGGGCGCAGGCTGGGCGTTCCCGTGACCATCGTGATGCCCTCGACCACGCCCAGCGTGAAAGTGATGCAGACCGAAAGCGTGGGCGGGAAGGTCGAACTGTTCGGCGAGACCTTCGACGAGGCCTATTCCCATGCGCGCGAACTGGAGCGCGAACGCGGCCTCACCTTCGTCCACCCCTTCGACGATCCCAATGTTGCTGCAGGGCAGGGCACGGTCGCGCTCGAGATGCTCGAGGCGAAGGACGATTTCGACTGCCTCGTCGTGCCGATCGGCGGCGGCGGCCTGATGAGCGGCATGGCGACGGTCGCCAAGGCGCTGCGCCCCGATATCGAGATGGTGGGCGTGCAGGCCCAGCTGTTCCCCTCGATGTATTCGGCCGTGACCGGCAAGGAGCTGCCGTGCGGCGGCGACACGCTGGCGGAAGGCATTGCGGTCAAGCAGCCCGGTGCCTTTACCAGCCAGGTGATCCGCGAACTGGTCGACGAGGTCCTGCTGGTCGGCGAACCCAAGCTGGAACACGCCGTGTCGCTGCTTCTCCAGATCGAGAAGACGGTCGTGGAGGGTGCGGGCGCTGCGGGCCTTGCCGCGGTCCTGTCCTACCCCGAACGCTTTGCCGGCAAGACCGTCGGCCTGGTGCTGTGCGGCGGCAATATCGACACCCGCCTGCTCGCCAACGTGCTGCTGCGCGACCTTGCCCGCAGCGGGCGGCTGGCGCGCCTCAGGATCACGCTGCAGGACCGCCCCGGCGCGCTCTACAAGGTCATGCGCGAGTTCAACGACCACAACGTCAACATCATCGAGATCTACCACCAGCGCATTTTCACCGCGCTTCCCGCCAAGGGCCTGATCACCGAGATCGAGTGCGAGGCGCGCGACGGCAGCCAGATCGACCGCCTGGTCAAGGCGCTGGAAGCCAAGGGCTATTCGGTCGAACTGGCCGAACTGGAATAGGGCGAACGGCGGGGCCGCAAACGGCCTTGGGTCCACTTTCGTGGTTAAGGCACTTTTAACCCGGGCACCTCTCGGGCATAAAGGAGTCGTTAAACATATAAGTCGCCCGCAACGCAGAGGATGTCATCAACCCGTGACGGCCCCGATCCGCTTCCCCCGCTTCTTCGTGACGAGCCCCGCGCCGTGCCCGTATCTGCCGGGCAAGAGCGAGCGAAAGGTGTTCACGGAACTGCGCGGGCAGAGCGCGGATGAACTCAACGAAGCGCTCGGGCGAATCGGTTTCCGCCGCAGCCAGACGGTCGCCTACCGGCCCTCCTGCCTCGACTGCCAGGCCTGCGTTTCGGTCCGCGTCGTCGCCAATGAATTCAAGCCTTCCGGCAGCCAGAAGCGCACGCTGAAGGCGAACAGCGATATCGAAGTCGCGGAATGCCGCCCCTGGGCGACCGACGAACAGTACGAATTGCTGCGCAAGTATCTTGCCCATCGCCACCCCGGCGGCGGCATGGCAGAGATGGACGAATCCGACTTTGCGGATATGGTGGAACACACTCCGGTATCCAGCTATGTCGTTGAATATCGGGAGCCGGGAGTTGGGGCGCAGCCGGGACGGCTGATCGGCGCCTGTCTCACGGACGTGCAGGGCGACGGGCTGTCGATGATCTACAGCTTCTACGACCCTGATATTGAGGATCGTGCCGGGCTTGGAAATTTCATCATCCTCGACCACATCCGCCGGGCAGCCGCGCAGGGCCTGCCCTACGTCTACCTCGGCTATTGGGTCGAAGGGTCGGAGCGGATGCAATACAAGGTGCGTTACCGCCCGCTCGAACGCCTTACCCGGGGCGGATGGGAACGCATGCCCGAAGACGAGCAGAAGCGCCTCATCACCGCAGCAACCCGGCCGCGCGTCGCTCGCACTGCCGAGCCCCTGCCGGCCAAGGACGGAAGCCAGCGCGAATACAAGCTGGCCGACTGAACCGATACGCGCATTCCTGAAAAGCTGTGTTGCCGCGCTCGCCCTTGTGGCGGTACCTGCGGCTGCGCAGGACCAGCAGGCGCCCGAACGGCTCGAGGACCTGATCCCCGACAGTGCGCTGGACAATCCCGAAGAGTGGGCAGCGCAGGGTACGGTTGAAGACACCGAGACCACCGGCGACGTGGTTCCCGAACCCGAAACGCCGATCGACGCTCCGCCCGGGTTCGATCTTGCATGGCCGGACGAACTGGAAATCGATGGTTTCGAGCCGCTGGAGCCGGAAGAGGACATCCAGTTCGCCGATCTCGATACGGGCGCCCCGCAGATCGCATTCGAGAATGCCGAGACCGAGCAGCTCGCGGACAATCTGATCCTCGGTTTCCCGCAGGCCGAACCTCCCTTTACCGAGCGTGGCGGCTTCGTCGCGCGTTACGAGGCGCTTTCGACTATCGAGGAACTCGGGGCCGACGATGCCAATGTCGCACAGATCGCCGCCCGTGCGCGCGAGGACGAGGAACTGCTCAACAACCTCCTGCGGGTGTATGGCTATTACAATGGCGAGATCCTCCGCACGATCGGCGCGCTGGAACCGGGCGAGGGCGAGGCCGACGGCAGGCCGGTCGTGCGCTTCGATGTCATTCCGGGCGTGCGCTATCGCTACGGGGCCATCGACCTCGGCAATCTCAGGAGCGCACCCGATTACAACGCGCTGCGCGATGTCTTCAACATCCTGCCCGGCGATTACCTCCAGAGCGACACGATCATCCAGGAACAGTTCGACCTCGACCGGGCCTTGGGCGAAAGCGGATATGCCTTCGCCAGGATCGAGGAACCCGAACTGCTGATCGACCACGACCGGCAGGAAGGCGACCTCACCCTGCCGGTGGAGCCGGGCGGCAAGTACGTGTTCGGCGAGGTCACCAGCAACGATCCCGAATTCCTGTCCAGCCGCCACCTTGCCAGCATCGCGCGCTTCGAACCGGGCGACACGTACCAGCGCAGCCTGTCGATGGACCTGCGGCGCGCGGTGACGGCGACCGGCCTTGTGTCCTCCGTCGCGATTACGCCGCGCGAGATTTCCGCGCCGCAAGGCGACGAGCCGGGCGTGGTGGCGATGGATGTCGAAATGACCCGCGCCAAGCTGCGCACCATCGCGGGCGCCATCGGCTACGGTTCGGAAGAAGGCTTCCGTGTCCAGGCAAGCTGGGAGCACCGCAACCTCTTCCCGCCCGAAGGTTCGCTCAAGATACGCGGCGTGCTGGGGACACAGGAGCAGCTTGCGGGCGTCACTTTCCGCAAGAACAATTTCGGCGGGCGCGACCAGGTCCTGACGGTCGACGCCTATGTCTCCGCGATCGATACGGTCGCCTATGACGCGAACTCGATTGCTCTGTCGGGGACTTACGAGCGGCTCTCCACCCTGTTGTTCCAGAAGCCCCTTAGCTGGACGCTCGGCGCGCTCATTCTCGCCACGGACGATCGCAACCGGGTGCTCAAGGGCATCGAGCGGCCGCGCCAGACTTACCTTGTCGCCTCGGTCTATGGCCGTGCGACTGTCGACACGACGGATTCGCTGCTCGATCCTACCAAGGGTTTCCGTGTCTCGGCCTTCCTCGCCCCGGCCACCTCGCGAACCGCCAAGGAACAGTTCTACTATCTCGCGAACCAGGCGGATGCGTCCTATTACCAGTCGATCGGGAGCAACATCGTCGCCGCCGGCAGGCTGCGCTATGCCAGCATCTTGGGCGCGCCCCTGTTCGCGATTGCGCCCTCCCGCCGGCTCTATGCAGGCGGCGGCGGATCGGTGCGTGGATACGGCTACCAGGCCGTCGGCCCCAAGAACGACCTTGGCGAACCGGTCGGCGGACGCAGTCTCGTCGAAGCTTCGGTCGAAGCACGTATCGGGACGGGCTTCTTCGACGGGGCGGTATCGGTGGTTCCGTTCTTCGATATCGGGGCCGTGTCGATCGATTCCACCCCCGACTTCCGCTTCGTGAAGTACGGTGCAGGCGTCGGTGTGCGATACGATACCGGCTTCGGCCCGCTGCGCCTCGATGTCGGCGTGCCGCTCAACCCCGACGAAGGCGATTCGCCTGTCGCCGTCTACGTTTCTCTGGGGCAGGCGTTCTGATGGAAGAGGCCGCCGTGTCTACCGATGCGTCGAAGCGCAGGTCCATCGCAGGGCGCATTGCTAAATGGTCGCTGGGGCTACTCGGCGGCGCGGTGCTGCTGGTCGTGGGCGCGCTCCTGCTTCTCAACACCCCCATCGGGGAACGTTTCCTCGCTGACCGGATCGCGCGCCACGTCTTTCCCAACGGCCTCAAAATCGCCATCGGCCGGATCGACGGAAATATCTACGGCGATGCGGTCCTGCACGATGTGCGCGTGTCCGATCCGCAAGGCGTCTTCCTGACCATCCCGCGCGCCGAGATCGACTGGAACCCGCGCGGCTGGCTGCGCAACCGGCTCGATATCGACAGCTTCGTCGCCCGCCGCGGAAACCTGTCGCGCATACCGGAATTCCTGCCGAGCGAGGATGACGGTCCGGTGCTTCCCGGCTTCGACATCGCGGTCGACCGATTCGAAATCGATAATCTCACGCTTGCGCCGGGAATTGCCGGCGACGCCTCCCAGCGCGTGGATCTTGCTGCCGAAGTCCAGGTCCGTGACCGGCTCCTGTTCGTCGATGGCGATGCCAAGCTGGGCGCGGACGATTCCCTGGCCTTGCTACTGCACGCAGAGCCGGACGGGGACGATTTCGACCTCTCCGCCGATATCAGCGCAAGCGAGGGCGGGGCGATTGCCGGCATTCTGGGTGTCGAGGGGCCTTACGAGGCGCGCCTGCGCGGCGAGGGCACCTGGTCGGCGTGGAAGGGCGGCTTGCTGGTTCGCAGCGGGGAAGACCGTATCGCAGCGCTCCGCATCACCAATCGTGAGGGCGTGTTCGGAGTTCTCGGCAAATTCGACGCGACCGACTTCGTCGACGGCCTGCCCGAACGGGCGCTCGGCAATGACACGGCGATCAAGGCAAGGCTGACCATCGACGACCGCAAATTCGACGGGCGAACGATACTCGTCGGGCGGGGCATACTGCTCGATGGCAACGGCCTGCTCGATCTCGCGGAAAACCGTGTCGAGGATTACCGGCTCGCCGCCCGGCTCCGCGATCCGGCGCTATTCGATGATGGCCTGCGTCTCAACGGTACGACCGCGACTGCAACGCTGAACGGTGCTTTCGACCAGCTCGACATCGTCCACGAACTCAGGATCGGCGAGCTCGTTTCGGGTGAGACCCGGGTCACTTCCCTCAGGCAGCAAGGCACGGCCCGCTATGACGGCAAGACCTGGACTGTCCCGCTGGCTGTCACCGCAGGACGGGTTTCGACCGGCAATGCGCTGGTCGATCCGCGCCTCGTGGACGGCGTTCTTCGCGGCCAGCTCGCCTTGTCAGGTAACCGGTTGGTTGCCGATGACCTGAGCGTCGCCTTCCGCGGCCTTGCCGCCAATCTTGCCTTGCGCGGCGATCTGGATGCCGGGCGCTACCAGTTGCGCGGTCCCGTGCGGGCGGACGGGCTGGTGCTCGACAATGTCGGACGGGCAGGCGGGACCGCCATGGCCGATTTCGAGCTCTATCCCGGCGGGTGGAAGCTTGGCGCGGACCTCGATGCGCGCGTCTCGCCGGTGACCAATGCGACCCTCGCCAATCTGGCAGGTCCGGCAATCCGCGTGCGTGGCGGCATCGCGACCGGCAGCGGCGCGGCGCTCGATTTCAATCGCGTCCGGGTCAGTGCCGAAAAGCTGCAGATGGCGCTCGACGGGTCGGTTTCGGGCGGGGCGACACAGCTGGCAGGGTCCGGCACGCATACCGAATATGGCGACTTTACCGTGGAAGCGCGCATCGCGGACGACGGCCCCACTGCGCAGCTTGTCTTTGCAAGGCCTTTCACCGGGCTCGAGAACGTACGTGTGGCCATCGCCCCGAGCGAGGACGGCTTTGCCATCGACACGCAGGGCGATTCAGTGCTCGGCCCGTTCGACGGGATCCTGGCCCTGTTCGCTCCGGCAAACGGTCCGACGCATATCGACGTCGAACGGCTCACGGTTTCCGAGACGTCGGTAAGCGGCGGCCTGACGCTGGTTGACGGCGGGGTCGACGGAGTGCTCGCGCTTACGCGGGGCGGACTGGAAGGCACGATAGCGCTCGCTCCGCAGGGTGGACGGCAAGGGCTCGTCATCGACCTGACCGCTCGCGACGCCAGCTTCGGCGGGGATACGTCGCTGACCATCGCGCGCGCCGACATCGACGTCGAGGGACTGCTGGGCGAAGGCAATTCCAGCTTTTCGGGCACGGCCAATGCGCAAGGGGTCCAGTACGGCAGGCTCTTCATTGCCCGGCTCGCGGCGCAGGGGAAGGTCGAGAACGGGGTTGGCAGCGTCGATGCCCGTATCACCGGCCAGCGCGGGGTCCGTTTCGCGCTCGACCTCAAGGGACGTTTCCAGCCGGAACGCATCGCTGTCGCCGCACAGGGCGAGTTCGCCGGACGGGCCATCTACATGCCGCGCCGGGCCTACCTCACCAAGATGGAGGATGGCGGGTGGAGGCTGTCGCCGACGCAATTGTCCTATGGCGATGGCGGCATGGTCGCCTCGGGCGAATTCGGCGGCGGCAATCTTGCGCTCGACTTGAAACTGGCGCGCATGCCGCTGTCGCTTGGCGATGTCGCCCTGTCGGACCTTGGCCTTGGCGGCACGATTTCCGGTGTGGTCGAGTACCGTAGCCCCGCAGGCGGGTTGCCGACCGGCTCGGCGCGCGTGAAGGTCGATGACCTCACGCGCTCGGGCCTCGTCCTGTCGTCGAAGCCCATGGACCTGTCGCTCGTGGCGCGGCTGGAAACCAACAGCTTCGAAGCGCGCGCGGTGATGGAAAGCGACGAGATCAGGCGAGGGCGTGTGCAGGCTTACATCACGGGCCTGCCGGCAGAGGGCGATCTGACCCGGCGTCTCAGGGCAGGGCGCCTCGATGGCCAGCTGCGTTTTCAGGGGGCCGCGGAAAGCCTCTGGCGGCTGGCGGCAGTCGAGGCTTTCGATCTTACCGGCCCTGTATCGATCGCGGCCAATGCCAGCGGTTCGCTTGCCGAACCAAGGGTGCGGGGCACGGTGGCCAGCGATGACCTGCGGGTCCGCAGCGCCCTGTCCGGCACCGATGTCGACGATGTGAGCGTGCGCGGCTCTTTTGCAGGTTCGCGCCTTCGTCTCACCCGGTTTGCCGGAACGACCGTCAATGGGGGCAAGGTTTCGGGGAGCGGGATCGTCGATCTCGCAGGCCTTGGCGAGCGTGTGGAAGGGCGGTTCGTCGAAATTCGCGGGCCAACCCTCGACTTGCGCGCCGCGGCCAGCAATGCCCGACTGGTCGATGCGAACGGCCTTTCGGCGACGGTCACGGGACCCTTGCGGATCATCTCCAACGGGCTCGGCGGCACGATCGCAGGTCGAGTGCGGGTGGACCGCGCCAGCTGGCGCCTCGGCACGGCAGCCGACGATCTGCGCCTGCCGCGGATCAGCACGCGCGAGATCAACCTGCCGGCAGACCGTCGGCGCCGCGCGGCGACCGCAAGGCCGTGGCGCTACCTGATCGATGCAAGGGCCGAGAGCCGGATCGACGTCGACGGAATGGGCCTCGACAGCGAGTGGCGCGGCGACATCATCCTGCGCGGCACGACCGACGATCCACGCATCGGCGGAACGGCAGAGGTCGTGCGCGGTGATTACACGTTCGCGGGCACGCGCTTCGAATTGACCCGCGGCGAGATCGATTTCGACGAGAGCGTCCCCATCAACCCCCGCCTCGACATCCGGGCCGAGACGGAGGCTGGTGACACCAACGTCATCGTCACGATCACCGGCAATGCCGTGCAGCCCGAAATCACCTTTGCGTCCGACCCGTCACTGCCGGAAGAGGAGATTCTCGCCCGGCTGCTGTTCGGCGGTTCGATCACCACGCTGTCCGCGACCGACGCACTGCAGCTCGGTGCCGCTGTGGCCAGCCTGCGCGGAGGCGGAGGCATGGACCCGATCAACCAGCTGCGCTCTGCCATTGGCCTCGACCGCCTGCGCATCGTCAGCGCCGATCCGGCGCTTGGAAGGGGCACGGGCATTGCGCTGGGCAAGAACATCGGCCGGCGCTTCTACGTCGAGATCATCACTGACGGGAAAGGCTACAGCGCCACCCAGGTCGAGTTCCGTGTCACGAGCTGGGTGTCGCTGCTGGCGAGTGTCTCGACTATCGGACGCGAAAGCGTCGTTGCCGAGATCAGTCGCGATTACTGAGGCTGTAGGACGGCCCCGATCGGGATGACGACGCCGTTCGACGCGGCGACCGCCTTGCCCGAGAACTGCGCGCTTGCGCCGTCCTCGCGCGTGACGGTGATCGTCTCGCCGTCCTTTGTGAAGGTTACATCTCCACCGCCGAGCGTGGTCATGGTCACCGCGCCACCCTTGGCATCGATCGCCTTGGCGATGTCTTCGGGCTGCAGATAGCCCGGCAGGATGTGATTGCGCAGCACGCCGACGAGGATCGGCTTCTGCTCCTCGGCCATCAGCTGCTTCCCGGCCTCCCCGAGAGCCGCAAAGGCCTCGTCGCTGGGGGCAAGCAGCGTGTAGCTGCCGACGCCGTCGAACACGGTGTTGAGATCGGCAGTCACGATCGCCGAGTTCACCGTCGACAGTTCCGGCAGCTTGCCGAGGGCAGCGGCCAGCGTTTCCGTCTCGTCGATCTGCGTCGATGCATCGGCGGCATCGGTTTCCGCGCCGCTACCGCAGGCGGAGAGGGCGACCAATCCCACGATTGCGAAGGCGTGGGCGAAGGGCTTGTTTTTTGTCAGCATTGCTCGCGTCTCCTCAGATCAGCAGGTCAATGGCGGCAGCCACGAGCTGCGTTTCCGGATCGATGCGGTACACGTACCCGTCCGAATAGCGGTAATAGGCATCCGGCGTGTCGTAATACCGGTCGCGATAGGGCGCAGGTACGTTGTAGACGTCGTAACCGCGCGGCATAGGCTGGCCGACGGCGAACTCGTCGCCGGTGATCAGGGCTGCGATCGACATGATTGCCGCATCCTCGGGATCGACGCGGTAGATCACGTTGTCGGCATAGCGATAGCGGTCGGGCCCTCCGAGACCGTAATAGTCGACGTAATAGTCGGGCACCTGGTAGCTGGTGTAGCCGACCGGCCAGAGGTTGCCGACACCCAGGGCGCCGCCGAGCAGCGGGATCCAGCCGGAAATGCCGTCATTGCCGTACCGCACCAGATAGCCGTCGCGGTAGTAGTAGTCGCCGCGGCCATAGCTGGTGAGGCCGAACAGGCTCGGGCGATAGTCCACGCCGAACAGGCTGCGGCGATAATCGTCCTTGAGCTGGCCCGGCGGGTTGCAGCCATTGCGCTTCTTGGCGAGTCCCGGAGGGCAGCCGTCGATCAGCCCGCGCTCGCGGTCGCCGGCCAGCCAGAAGCCGCCGCCGTCGTAGCGCACGTTTACGCTACGGCCGTCGCGACCGCGGTCGTCGTAGCGTACACGGACATCGTTGCGGTCGTTTCCGTTGCCGTTACCATTGCCGCGGCGTTCGACGACACGGTCATTGCCTTTGCCGTTGCCGCGGTTGGCATTGCCGGCCTGTGCGGGACGGCGGTCGTTTCCGCGCTCCGCCTTGGCATTACCCTTCCCGTTTCCGCGCGCTTCCATGCGCTGCGGACCGCGATCGGCCTTGGCATTGCCGTTACCCTTGGCCTGGGCAGCGGCCGGCTTGTCACCGCCATTGCCCTTGCCGTTTCCATTACCGTTTCCTTGTGCCGCGGCCCCGCTCGCTGCAAGGGCGAGCGCGGCGGCACCTGCTAGTAGAACTCGCATTTGTTAACTCCTTTGCCTCGGGTAACGGGCCTTGTCCGATTCGGGTTCCGATTAAGCTGCTGGCAAGGTTGGTAAACCGTCTCGCCTCAGGAACGGTATAGCCGCGCTTCCTCGTTGCGCCGCCGCACGAGGCCCTTGAGCACGCGGCCGCCTGCATATTTCCACCTGGCGAACTCGTTGGCCGCATCGGCATGCCGGCCGGCGCGGTGCAACCGGGTCAGGCTGGCGCGGTGGATGGCGCCGGTGTTGTAGTGGAAGCTGACGAGCGCATCGAACTGCGCCTGCGTGGTCGGGGCATCGCCGATGGCCTCGCGCACGTCGGCGGCATGGCGCTGCAGATCGGCCTCGAGCCGCGCGTCGCATTCCTCGCGGGTCCAGACAGTGGCCGGGCCGATGTCCGGCCCCGTGGCGCCCCAACCGATGGTCCAGGGCGCGGCCCCTGTGCCCGGATCGGGATAGGCTTCGACCAGCCCGTCGGGCCGCAGCCGCGCGCATCCCTCGAACCGCTTCACCAGTTGGATGCCCGCTGGCGAGACACCACAGGATGGAACGGATGGAACACGGTCCTGGGGAAGAATTCCGCCCGCCTCGTCGAGCACGCGGTCGAGCGCCTCGACCTCGCTCTGGCGAAAGCCCCGGCCAAGCAGGCGGCGGACGTGGTCGAAGATGGTCTTGCGGTTCATGGATCGGCACCTCGTGTGGAAAGTCGAGGCGGGGGAATTAGGCCCAAGGCGTGCGAGTAGGAAAACCCTTTCGCCATACCTGTAAAGAGCTCTTGACTGACAAGAGGTCTTTACAGTAAAGAGCTCTTTACAGGCTTTGGAGGCGATTCCTTGAAGAACCGGCTGCGAGAATTTCGTGAAGGGAAAGGCTGGAGCCAGGGCGAACTTGCCCGCCGGCTCGGTGTGTCCCGCCAGACGATCAACGCGGTCGAAACCGACAAGTACGACCCGTCACTGCCCTTGGCGCTGCGCATGTCGAAGCTGTTCGGCGTGAACGTGCCCGAACTCTTCATCGACGAATGGGAACCGGAAAATGACGACTGAAGCGAATGCCCCCGACGAACGGAAGAAGCGGTTGAAGAAGACAGTGTTCGCCACCGGGCTGGGCGGCGTCGCCGGCTTCGTGGTCGCTTTCACCTTTATGCAAGTGGTCGATGCCGGGAGCCTTGGCGAACTGGGCACTTCGCGCGAAATCGCGGCGCTGGTCAGCCTCGTCTACCTGCTCACTGCAGGCGCGGTCGGTTTCGGCGTGATGGCTCCGAACAAGGGCGCGGCCTTCCTCAATGTCGAGGATGCGGAAGAACTGGAGGAGCAGAAATCCATGCTCGGCCTCGCCAGCGTGGCCTTCGGTGCGTCCGGTCTCGCGCTGTTCCTGCTGGCCCTGTCCGCGCCGGTGGGACCGGTGCCTGTAGAGGTGGCCGGTATCGGATTTGCCCTGTGCATGGCGCTGGCCACGTGGCTGTCCTTCAAGTCCTATCGCCAGCAGGACGAGCTGATGAAGTCGATCGGCCAGGAAGCGGCGGCCACGGGCTATTACCTCGTCCTGCTTTTCGGAGGCGGCTGGGCGGTGCTCACCCACTTCGGCCTTGCGCCTGCGGCAAGCGCGCTCGACTGGCTGTCGCTGTTCTGGGCCATGATGCTGCTGGCCAGCTTCATCGTAACGGCGCGCAAGGGCATGATGACGATGCGCTGAGCCCGCTTCTGTCCTGCGCATACGAAAAGGCCGCCCGGATTTTCTCCGGGCGGCCCTTTTCTTTTTGCCCTACCGCTTCGCTGCTTGAGGGCGGGTTTGCTTACGCGCTGTAGTACATGTCGAATTCGGCCGGGCAGGGCGTCGTTTCGACACGCAGGACTTCTTCCCACTTCAGTTCGGCATAGGCGTCGATCTGGTCCTTGGTGAAGACATCGCCCTTGAGCAGGAACTCGTGGTCGGCTTCGAGCGATTCCAGAGCTTCGCGCAAGCTGCCGCACACGGTCGGCACGTCGGCCAGTTCGGCCGGCGGCAGGTCATAGAGGTTCTTGTCCATGGCTTCGCCCGGGTGGATCTTGTTCTGGATCCCGTCGAGGCCGGCCATCAGCAGCGCGGCATAGGCGAGGTAGGGGTTGGCCATCGCGTCGGGGAAGCGGAATTCGACGCGCTTGGCCTTGTCGCCCGTGCCGTAGGGAATACGGCACGATGCCGAGCGGTTGCGGGCCGAATAGGCCAGCAGCACCGGCGCTTCGAAGCCCGGCACCAGGCGCTTGTAGCTGTTGGTGGTCGGGTTGGTGAAGGCGTTCAATGCCTTGGCGTGCTTGATGACGCCGCCGATGAAATAGAGGCAGTTTTCCGACAGGCCGCCATACTGGTTGCCGGCGAAGGTCGGCTTGCCGTTGTCCCAGATCGACATGTGGGTGTGCATGCCGCTGCCGTTATCCGCCTTGATCGGCTTGGGCATGAAGGTCGCGGTCTTGCCGTAGATGTGGGCGACCTGGTGCACGACATACTTGTAGATCTGCATGTTGTCGGCGGTTTCGACCAGCGTGCCGAAGGTGAGGCCGAGTTCGTGCTGCGCGGCGGCCACCTCGTGGTGGTGCTTGTCGCAGTTGAGGCCCATTTCGATCATGGTCGAAACCATCTCGCCGCGGATGTCGACGGCGCTGTCGACCGGGGCCACCGGGAAGTAGCCGCCCTTGGCGCGCGGACGGTGAGCGAGGTTGCCGCTCTCGTATTCCTTGCCGGTGTTGGTCGGCAGTTCGATGTCGTCGATGGCGTAGCCCGAGCCGGCATAGCCGTCTTCGAAGCGGACATCGTCGAACATGAAGAATTCGGCTTCGGGGCCGACGTAGATGGTGTCGCCGATGCCGGTCGACTTGAGGAAAGCTTCGGCGCGCTTGGCGGTGGTGCGCGGGTCACGGGCATACCATTCGCCGGTCGAGGGTTCGACGATGTCGCAGAAAATAATCATCATCGGCTCGGCGCTGAACGGGTCGATGTAGACGCGCTCGAGGTCGGGCTTCAGGATCATGTCGGATTCGTTGATGACCTTCCAGCCGGCGATCGACGAACCGTCGAACATCAGGCCGTCCTCGAACTCGTCCTCGCCCAGGATCTTGGCGACCATGGTCAGGTGCTGCCACTTGCCCTTGGGATCGGTGAAGCGCAGGTCGACCCACTCGATACCTTCGTCCTTGATGCGCTTGAGGACGTCCTTAGCACTAGCCATTGTATTGCCTCCGTATGGGGTAGTTCGTGTTGCGCCCGGCGGATTGCCGGACAGGTAGCTCAGATTGCGTCTTCGTCCTTTTCGCCGGTGCGAATGCGCAGCGCGCTTTCGATCGACGAGACGAAAATCTTCCCATCGCCGATGCGGCCGGTCTGCGCGGCGGCAGCGATCGCTTCGACGGTGCGTTCGGCGATGTCGTCGGTGACGACGACTTCGAGTTTCACCTTGGGCAGGAAATCGACGACATATTCGGCGCCGCGATACAGCTCGGTGTGACCCTTCTGGCGGCCGAAGCCCTTGGCCTCGGTCACGGTGATGCCGGATACGCCGATTTCGTGCAGCGCTTCCTTCACCTCGTCGAGCTTGAAGGGCTTGATGATCGCTTCGATCTTTTTCACGTGGCCTGTTTCCCGCCTGGTCAGAATTGCGCGCGCCCTGGTGAACGAATGCGCGCTTTCGCGCGGTGTTCCAAGAATCGTGCCAAGCGGCGCGATGGCGGTGCGGGAGGGATTCGGCAAGCCCTGTGGCGGGATTGCGTCATTTTCGGCAAGAGTTTTGCCACAACTGCGCAATCGGGGAAGATTTACGCGCCGCCGCTGCCTAAAGCGCAGTCGGGTGCTGCCTAAATTTTAGGCAGGCCTAAAGCTGGAGGCCGGCGGTTTCGGGAAGGCCGCACAGCAGGTTGAGGTTCTGCACCGCAGCCCCGCTCGCACCCTTGCCGAGATTGTCGAGCCGCGCGACCAGCCGCGCGTTCCAGCCGCCTTCGTTGCCGAACACCGCAAGCTCGATCCCGTCCCACGGCGCGGCATCCTGTTCAAGCAACAGTTCGCCCGGCACGCCCGCATCGCGAACGGTCACGACCTCGGATCCGGCATAGAATGCCCGCAGCGCATCGCGCAGGGCATCGGCGCCGGGATCGGTGGCCATCGCGCCGAGATGCAGCGGGACTTCAACGATCATGCCGCGATAGGCGGGGACCACGGCAGGGGCGAAGATCACGGGATGTTCGAGCCCGGCATGACGCTTCATTTCAGGCAAATGCTTGTGCGCCATGTCGTAGCCATAGGCACGAAATGCGGGCGCGCCCCCGGCCTCGAAGCGTTCGATCAGCGCCTTGCCGCCGCCCGAATATCCGCTGACGGCATTGACCGTATAGGGCCAGTCGGCGGGCAGCAGGCCCTCGCGCACCAGCGGCGCGACAAGGGCGAGGAAACCCGTGGGGTAGCAGCCTGGATTGCTGATCCGGCGCGCATCGGTCACGCGGTCGGCACCGACCAGCTCGGGAAAGCCATAGCACCAGCCCTCGGCGGTGCGATGCGCGGACGAGGCGTCG
Source organism: Qipengyuania gaetbuli (assembly GCF_020171365.1). NCBI lineage: Bacteria > Pseudomonadati > Pseudomonadota > Alphaproteobacteria > Sphingomonadales > Erythrobacteraceae > Qipengyuania > Qipengyuania gaetbuli. Next base: position 1,965,055 of record NZ_JAIUZO010000002.1, read on the forward strand.
ATCACCCGCGTACCGCTGGCCGGATCGATCAGCCCGACCGCTTCGCGCGCGGCATCGTCGGGCAGGCAGAGGATGGCGACATCGGCCTCGTTCAGCGCCTCGCGCCGGGCGGATGCGTCCTTGCGGCGTTCGTCGTCGAGAGTGATCAGCGTAAATTCGCTGCGGCCTTCCAGCCGTGCGGCGATTTCGAGGCCGGTGGTCCCGGCCGCGCCGTCGATGAAGACCTTATGCACCGCTTTCGGCAGCCAGCGCGCCGATATGGACGTAGCCGCTCGGCCCGTCCGGTCCGACGGCGATCCACGCCCAGTTTCCGGCAATGTCGAGCAGTTCGACGTCGCTGCCGGCGGACAGCGTCGCGCCATTGTCGGCATCGTCGCGCATGCCAACCTTCAGGACGACATCGGCATCGCCGATCCGGCGTTTCACGGGAACGACATAATGCGCTGCCAGATAGCGTCCGGCGAGCGCGATATGCGCCAGGTCTCCGCGCAGCGGCAGCGTCCCGGGGGCGGGCCGGGTGACCGGACCTTTCAGTCCGACGATGCCTTCGGGCAGGGAATAGCTGGTATGCTCGCTCACGAAACCGGATGTCATGCTATTGGATACAAGCCCGCGCGCTTAGCCGCGCTTGGCCATTCCCGCAAGACGGCTGCCCCTCATGTCCCCGCATAGCGCGCCTTGAGCATATGCCACGCGGCGCGCAGGCCATAGGCGTCGCCGCCCTTGGGCCGCCCCGGCTTGGGCATCGGACGCCATGCGAAAGTGTCGAAATGCGCCCAGTCGATGCCTTCGCCCACGAACTTGTCGAGGAACAGGCCCGCCACGCTCGCCCCGGCAAAGGAATTGGCGTGGGCGTTGTTCGTGTCGGCGATGTCGGAGTTGAGCCATTCGCGATAGGCTTCGGGCAGGGGCAGGCGCCACGGCTCGTCGTCATTGGCCTTGCCCGCCTCGATCAGCGCCTGCGCGGTTTCGTCGCGGCGCGTCATCAGGGCAGGATAGTCGGGGCCGAGCGCCACGCGCGCCGCGCCGGTCAGCGTGGCGAAGTCGATGACGAGGTCGGGTTTTTCCTCGCTCGCGCGGGTCAGCGCATCGCCCAGGATCAGGCGCCCCTCGGCATCGGTGTTGCCGATCTCGACGGTCAGTCCCTTGCGGGTCTTGAGCACGTCGCCCGGGCGGAAGCTGTTGCCGGAAATGGCATTCTCGACCGCCGGGACCAGCAGGTGCAGGCGCACGGGCAGCTTGGCACCCATGATCAGCCCGGCCAGCGCGATGGCATGGGCCGCGCCGCCCATGTCCTTCTTCATCAGCAGCATGCCGGCAGAGCTTTTCACATCGAGACCGCCGGAATCGAAACACACGCCCTTGCCGACGATCGCCAGCACGGGATCGCTTTCCTTGCCCCAGGTGAGGTGGATGTGGCGCGGTGCATGGCTGCGCGCCGCAGCGCGCCCGACCGCATGGACCATGGGATAATCGCGCTCCAGCGCGTCGCCCCTCGTCACGCTGACCTTGGCCGAGTGGAGCTTGGCCAGCTTCTCCACCTGGTCCTCGAGGTCTGCCGGGCCCATGTCCTCGGCCGGCGTGTTGACGAGATCGCGCACGAGGCAGACCGCCTTGGCTTCGGCGATGGCGCCTTCGATCCGGCCGGCGTCCTTGGTCAGCAGGATACGCGGGCCGACCGGCTGTTCGGGTTTCTTGTAGCGTTCGAAGCGGTATTGCGCGGTCTGCCAGCCGTGCAGCGCCGGACCGGGTTGGCCATCGGCACGGCGATAGGTGCCTTCGGGCAGGACTTCGGCCAGCTTGGCCATGCACCAGCTCGACAGCTTGTCGGGATTGGCCACACCGCCGACCGCGAACCAGCCGTCGCCATCGGGGACGATGCCCACCTGGTATCCGCTGCCGTCGAATTTCTGCGCCTTGAGCGCTGCACGCTGGGGTGCGGAGAGCTTCTTCGCCCAGGTTTCGAACCCGTCCTTGTTCACAAGGTGGATAAGCGTTGCGTCCTGGCCCTGGTCGGGCTGGATGAGAGCGGCGGTATCGGCCATGAAGTTCACCCCGTACTAATCTGATCTCGGGCATGGAAATGAGATGCGTAGAAGCCTGTTCCTGATTTCGCTCGCCCTGTCGAGTGCCGCCTGCTCGCAATCTCCAGCCGAGAACGCGGCGGACGAACCAGCTCCTGCCGCGACTGCGGACCCGGCGGAGGATGCCGGGGCACCGGCCGCCGACACCGCGAAGGCGGTGGACTTCGAGGACAGTGACAAGGAGGGCGAGGCGGTACGCGAGTTCGCCTACAAATGGCCCGCTGCCGTGTCGGCTACCCCTGCGCTTGCCCGGCGGCTGACTGCCGAGCGTGACAAGGCGCTGGCCGAACAGAAGGCGGAGTGGGCCGAAGCGCTGGCTACCTCGCCCGAAGACTGCGTTTCCTGCGTCAACCGCGGTTTCGAGGTCGAATGGAAGGTCGTCGCCGACATCCCCGGCTGGCTCAGCCTTTCGCAGGACCTCTACGTTTTCACCGGCGGAGCTCACGGCAATTACGGCCGCAGCTCGCTCTTGTGGAACCGCGAAACTGGCGAGGGAGTGGACGGCATCGCGCTGTTCAAGTCGCCCGTTACGCTGGAGAATGCGCTGGGCCGCAAGCTTTGCGACGCGCTCGACCGCCAGCGCGAGCGCAAGCGCGGCATGAAGGTGGACAGGGCAGCCGGGGGCATTTTCGACGATTGCCCGGGGCTCGACGAGGCGAGTGTTTTGGTCGGCTCTTCCGACGGCGAGCATTTCGACCGGATCGGGATCTATTTCGGCCCCTATGTCGCCGGATCCTATGCCGAGGGAGCCTACGAGCTGAACTTTCCCGTCACCGCCTCCGTCCTCGACGCCGTGAAGCCCGAATTCGCCGAGGCGTTTCGCGTCGCGCGCTGATCCCCTCGCAATTTCGGGCCGGCATCGCTATGTGGCGGCCATGACCGAATACCAGGTGATCGACAGCGAACAGACCGTCTACCGCGACGGGACCATCAAGCTCCACGGGCCGGAAGGCTTCGAAGGCATGCGCAAGGCCGGGCGGCTGGCTGCGCAGATCCTCGACGAGTTGACCGATTTCGTGAAGCCGGGCGTGACCACGGGCGAGATCGACGATCTCGTGCGGACCATGACGCTGGATGGCGGCGCGGTGCCCGCGACCATGGGCTATCGCGGCTATGCGCACAGCTGCTGCACTTCGATCAACCACGTGATCTGTCACGGCATCCCGGGCGACAAGGCGCTCAAGGACGGGGACATCATCAATATCGACGTGACCCCGCTGCTCGACGGCTGGCACGGCGATACCAGCCGGATGTACCTGGTCGGCGATGTTCCGCTGAAGGCCAGGCGGCTGGTCGACGTGACCTACGAATGCCTCATGCTCGGCATCGAGGCGGCCTCGCAGCCGGGCGCGTGTCTCGGCGATATCGGTGCAGTGATCGAGGCGCATGCGCGCCAGAACCGTTACGGCGTGGTGCAGGAATTCTGCGGCCACGGCCTCGGCCGCCTGTTCCACGATGCGCCCGAAGTGATCCATACCGGCCGCAAGGGCACCGGGCCGCTGCTGAAGCCGGGGATGTTCTTCACCATCGAACCGATGATCAACCTTGGCCGTCCGCACGCCAAGATGCTCAGCGACGGCTGGACCGCCGTGACGCGCGACAAGTCGCTTTCGGCGCAGTTCGAACACTCGATCGGCATCACCGAGAACGGCGTGGAAATCTTCACCGAAAGCCCCAAGGGCCTCCACAAGCCGCCTTACTCGTAAGCGGTTCTAGCTTTCCCGTGCAGCCCGGATCGCCGCGCCTGCGGCAATCGGGGCGAGGGCGCACAGGCCGAGGCTGATAGCAGCGGTCAGTAGAATCCCGCTCGGATCAGGGCGGGCGAGGCTGCCGGCTCCGAAGATCAGGATCGGCACGGCGAGCGGGATCACCATCAATCCGGCAAGCGCTGCGCCGCCGCGCAGGCTGGCGGTCAGTGCCGCGACGGCAAGTCCAACGGCGGCAAGTCCCGGCGTGCCCGCCAGCAGGCCGAGAAGTACCGTTCGCGTCGTCTCGCCCGACAGGCCGAGCAGGGCTGCAGCGGGCAGCGTTGCCACCAACAGCAGCGGCGCAAAGGCGAGCCAGTGCGCGATGAGGCGCGAGGCCATGGCCCATTCCTCGCTCACGCCGCGCAGGGCCAGCTGGTCGAACACCCCGGCCTCCAGATCGCCCGACACCAGCTTTTCCAGCGGCAGGATCGCCGCCAGCAGCGCCGCCACCCAGATCACGCCGCCGCCAGTCCGGCCGAGCAATTGCGCATCGGGCCCGACCGCGAAGGGATAGAGCATGGCGACGGCAAGGAAAAACAGCAGCGGCAAGACGCCCGCGCCGCCGCGTCCGCCGGGCAGCAGCAGGCCGAGATCGCGGCGCAGCAGGGTCGCAAACCCGCTCATGCCGAGAACCTCGGAAGGTCGATCTTCTGCGGATCGGGCAGCGCCATCGGCTGGTGCGAGGCGACGACCGCAATGCCGCCGCGCCCGCAATGCAGCGCCACCAGCGCCTCCACGCTCTTCATCGCCTGCGTGTCCAAACCGTTCAGCGGCTCGTCGAGCAGCCAGATCGGGCAGTTGCGATTGAGCAAGCGGGCAAGCGCGGCGCGTTTCTTCTGGCCGGTGGACAGGTAGCGCACGGGTACGTCAAGCAGCGGATCCAGCTGCAGGACCTCGAACGCGCGGCCCGCATCGCGGCACCCGTCGAGGCTTTCCCAGAAACCGAGCGCCTGGCCCAGCGGCAGGTTCGCATCGAGCGCCAGCCGTTCGTCGACGAGGCCCATGGCGCCTTCGCTTTCGACCCGCCCGGCAAACGGGCGCAGCAGGCCGGCAAGGATGCGGATGAGGCTCGACTTGCCGACGCCGTTGGCGCCTGCGACCTGCAGCGCGGCACCCGGTTCGCAGGAAAAGGACAGCCCACGGAAAAGCAGCCGCTCGCCGCGGCGGCAGGCGAGGTCCATTGCTGCGAGGCGCGCTTGCATGGGCGCGAGCGATAGGCAAAAGCGCCCGCAGCGACAAGCAGGAGAGATTCGCAAATGGCCGCCGTCGAACAATTGACCGAGGAAGAACGCACCACCTGGCTGCGTGCGCTGCCCAAGTGGTCGCTGGCTCGCGACGGCGCTGCGATCGAGCGCAAGTTCGAATTTTCCGACTTCGCCGAGGCGTTTTCCTTCATGACGCGCGTCGCCATCATGGCGGAAAAGCGCGATCACCATCCCGAATGGTTCAACGTCTACAACCGCGTGGAGATCACCCTGACCACCCATGACGCGGGCGGGCTGTCGCTGCGCGATGTCAACATGGCCAAGAAGATCGACGCGCTGGTCTAGTCGCCCAGCGTCCCTTCCCGCGGGGCAGGGCCGAGTTCCAGCAGCAGGCAGCGATAATAAAGCGCCTCGCGCCCGCGTTCGGCGGTGCCCGGCGTCATCGCGCTGCTGTTGTCGCGCGTGCATTCGCTCTCGAGCAGGGCCTTCTCTTCTGCCGTACGCTCGGTAATCGCGGGGCCGCCGATCAGCGGGCTGCCGCGATATTCGCGGCTGGGCGTGCCGTAGAGCGCGCGGAAGGCGTCGAGCGCCATCGGGTGGAGGAGCGTGCCGTGCGTCTCGCTCTCGCCTGCGTCCACGAAGGTCCAGCGCAGGCTTTCGGGTGCATCGCTGCGCAGCGCCGCGACCAGCCGTTCGGTCCCTTCGCGGTGCCAGTCACCCTCGTTCGCGGTGGTGAGGTAAAGCCGGCGCTTGCCCGCCGGATGACGCGCGAAATAGCGTGGCGCCTCGCGCCCGTATTTCATTTCTTCCCACCACAGCGAGGGCGAGATCGCGATGTAGTCGTCAAACAGTTCGGGGTCTTCGAGCAGCGTCTCGACCACGAACAAAGCAGCAAGCGATTCTCCGATGATCGCATCGTGCCCGTCGGTGCGGAAATTCGCCTCGATAAGCGGCTTCAGTTCCTCGCGCAGGAAGCGGCGGTACGCGGGCGAACCGCCGGGCGTCGCGTTGAGGAATTGCTCGTAAGGGCGCGGGTCGGCCACGGGCGGGGCCAGTTCGTGCCGCCGGTTCACGCTCTGGATACTGACGAGGATGAACGGCTCGAACGAATAGTTCATCTCGCGGCTCTGGGAGATGCCGGCGATATGCGCGAAATCCTGGTCCGGCCCGCCGTCGAGCAGGTAGACGACCGAGAACCGCCGTTCGGGCTCGGCTTCGTATTCCACCGGCAGGCGCACCGTCACCTTGCGGCTCTCGCCTTCGAGAATTTCGGTCGAAACCGTGTAGGTCTGGCCGAGCACGTAAGGCTCTGCCTGCGGAAGCTGCGCGGCACCGGGCACGGCGAGGGCGAGTGCCGCAAGCGGCAGGAAATGGCTGATTTTCACGAACAGGTTCCTATTGGCCGAGCGGCCTCAGGCTGGAGCGGGTCTGCTTGCGCACCCGTCCGGGCATCCAACGCGCGCCGAAGGCAAGGCTGCGCGCGGTCTTGCCGACCAGCGTGTGAAGCTTGTCGCCATGCACTGCGGCCCAGGCCGCTTCCGCGACATCGGTGACCGGCGTGATTTCCAGCCCCGCGTCCTTCACACGCTGGCGGATCGCCTCGTTGCTCTGCGCATTGGGCGCGTGTTCGAGCAGCGGCGTGTCGATAAAGCTGGGGCACAGCGAGCGCACTAGGATGCCGTCATCCGCCCATTCGCCGTCGAGGCTTTCGGTAATGCCCTTCACCCCGAACTTGGTCGCCGTGTAGACGCTTGCTCCGGGCGTGCCGTAAATGCCCGCAGCGCTCGCGGTGTTGAGCAGGCAGGAGCCCGGCGCTGTCTTCTTGAGGTGGGGGTAGGCCGCCTGCGCGCCGAACAATACGCCCTTGAGGTTGATATCGAGACATCGCTCGATTTCCTCGGTGCTGTTCTCGACCAACGCACCGCCCAGCGGGATGCCGGCATTATTGGCGAGCACGTCGATGCGCCCGCCTGCCGCGGTGGAGAAGCCGTCGAGCGCCGTGTCCCATGCCGCGCGGTCGCGCACGTCGAACTTGTGCGTGTAGGTGAAGCCGTTTTCGATCAGCTGCAGCGTCTCGTCCATGCCGCGCTGGTCGATATCGCCGAGGCCGACGAACCAGCCTTCCGAGGCGAACTTGAGCGCGATGGCGCGGCCGATGCCCGATCCGCCGCCAGTGATGAAAATGGCCTTACGCTGGCTCATCGAATGTCTCTCCCCTTGTGTGTCCCTCACAGCGCCGCGTTGTTATAGGTGTGCCAGGTGAAGATGGCCATCGCCCCGCGATAGGGCTTCCACCGATCACCCAGCGTGCGGGTTTCCTTCTCGCCGGGCCGGGCAGGCAAGTCGAGCAGGCGTCCGACCGCTTCCTGCACGGCAAGGTCGCCCGCCGGCCAGATATCCTGCCGCCCTTCGGCGAACAGCAGGTAGATTTCCGCCGACCAGCGCCCGATCCCCTTGATGCGGGTAAGCTCGGCGATGGCTTGCTCGTCGTCTTCCGGCAGGCTGTCGAATTCCAGTTCGCCGCTTGCCACCAGTTCGCACAGGGACCGGGCATAGCCCTGCTTCTGGCGCGAGAGGCCGCAGGCGCGCAGCGTGTCGAAATCGCGGGCAAGCAGTTCGTGGGCTTGCATCTCCTCGCCCAGTTCGGCCTCCAGCTTGTTCCAGACCGAGGCGGCTGCGGCCACGCTGACCTGCTGGCCAACGATGGTGCGCAGCAGGGTGCGATAGCCGGTGGGCCGGATGCGCTCTTCGGGATAGCCGCAGCGTTCCAGCGCGCCGGCCACCACCTTGTCCTGCGCGGCGACGGCATCGAGATGCTCGCGCAATTGCGAATTGGTCAGGCCCACCTTGCGCTCCCGCGTCACTTTGAATAGCAGCACGCGGCATAGGGCCCGCGAGGCGGGCGAGGCAACAAGGATACGCAATCGATGCCCAGGCTGATCGTCACCACCCGCGAAGGCGAGACGAGCGAGATCGAGGTCGAGGACGGCCTCACCGTAATGGAAGCGATCCGCGACAACGGCTTCGACGAGCTGCTGGCGCTGTGCGGCGGCTGCTGTTCGTGTGCGACCTGTCACATCCATGTCGACCCCGCCTTTGCCGACAAGCTTCCGGCGATGAGCGAGGACGAGGACGATCTGCTCGAATCGACCGACCACCGCACCGAAACCTCGCGCCTGTCGTGCCAGATCCCCTTCACCGGCGATCTCGACGGGATGAAGGTTACTATCGCCCCTGAAGATTGATGTTGTTTGCGAGGTAGGGGCCGCGCGCCTACCTCAGCGACCATGACTTCAATTCCCATTCGCGAGCGAACGCTCGACCTGATCGGCAACACGCCGCTCGTGCGCCTCGAAGGGCCGAGCGCGGAAGCCGGCTGCGACATCTACGGCAAGTGCGAATTCGCCAATCCCGGCGCCTCGGTGAAGGACCGCGCCGCGCTCTACATCATCCGCGATGCAGAAGCGCGGGGCGAACTGAAGCCCGGCGGCACCGTGGTTGAAGGCACCGCCGGCAACACCGGCATCGGCATCGCGCTGGTGGCCAATGCGCTGGGCTATCGCACGATCATCGTGATGCCCGACAACCAGTCGAAGGAAAAGATGCAGACCCTGCGCGCGCTCGGCGCGGAACTGGTCCTCGTCCCGCCGACCAAATACGCCGACCCCAACCATTTCCAGCACGTCTCGCGCCGCATGGCGGACGAGATCGAGGGCGCCATCTGGGCGGGCCAGTTCGATAATACCGCCAATCGCAAGGCGCATATCGAGGGCACGGCGAAAGAAATCTGGGACCAGACCGGCGGCCGGATCGACGGCTTCACCTGCGCAGCGGGCACCGGGGGCACGATTGCCGGCGTGGGCATGGGCCTCAAGGAACTGGACGAGAATGTAGTCATCGCCCTGACCGACCCCCACGGCGCGGCGCTCTACAATTACTACGCCAATGGCGAACTCAAGGCCGAAGGGTCTTCGGTTGCAGAAGGCATCGGGCAGGGCCGCATCACCGGCAATCTCGAAGGCGCACCGATCGACACGCAGTTCCGCATCTCCGACGAGGAAGGGCTGAAGTGGGTCGCCCGCCTGCTGCGCGAAGAGGGCCTGTGCCTCGGCCTGTCGAGCGGCATCAATGTCGGCGGCGCGGTCGAACTGGGCAAGCAGCTGATCGCCGAAGGCCGCGAAAACCCGCGCGTGGTCACCATCCTGTGCGACACCGGCTTCCGCTATCTCTCGACGCTCTACAATGCGGAGTGGCTGCATGCGAAGGGCCTGCCGGTGTTCGACTGGCTCGAAGGCACCGATTGACCTCGCGCCCCAAGCAGCGCAGAATCTCCCGAATGCCGCGCTATTTCGATCTGTCGACCAGCAAGCCCGAGCCGGGCGAGCTTCCCGAGGTTCCGCTCGGGGGTACCCGGGCGCAGGCCATCCATCGCATGCAGATCGGCGTTGCCGGCGTGGTGCTGATGGTCCTGCTCGTCGGGCTTGCGAGCCTCGTGCAGGAACGCACCCGCGAAGTCGATGCCGCTGCCGTGCCGGAAGCGGCCTCCACGACCGAGCCGAGCGCCGGCCCGACGCAGGCCGACCCGCTGGTGGAGGCGGGCGTGGTCCCCGATCTTCCCGCCGGGCCCAGCCCGACTGCATCGCAAAGTCCGGCCCCGGTGCCCGAACAGGGTGTGGGCAATGCCGCGCCTGCGGGCGAATAACCTCCTAGCTCCGCTTGCCGCCCTCCTGCTCGCCGCGTGCGGGGCGGATGGCGGTGCGGCGGACAAGGCAGAGGCCCAAGTGCCGCGCGAGCGGCTGGGGCTGTTCACTACGCTGCCGATCTACTGGAACGAGCAGCAGGACATCGCCGCCATGCTCGAACCCGAAGCGCAGGAGCCTTCCTGGGTGCGTGCTGCCCTTGAAGAACGTCATGAGCTGGTGCCGCTCGACACGCTGGAAGACGGCGTCATTGCGGACCTCGACACCCTCCTCATCGCACAGCCGCGCGCTCTGTCGGCGGAAGAGAACGTCGCGCTCGACGACTGGGTGCGCGGCGGGGGCAGGGCGCTGGTGCTGGCAGATCCCTTCCTCACCCAGCATTCCGATTTCGCGCTGGGCGATCCGCGCCGGCCCTTCGATGTCGTGCTGATCTCGCCCATCCTCGCACGCTGGGGGCTCGCACTCGAATTCGACGACACGCAGGGTGAGGAAGAACGAGTTGTCACGGTCGGAGATCTCGCGGTACCCGTCCGGCTGGCCGGCCGCTTCGTTGCGGCAGAGAGCGGTGGAGGTGCCGAATGCGCCATCGCAGGCGAGGGCCTGCTGGCCGATTGCCGCGTGGGCAAGGGGCGCGTGCTGCTGCTGGCGGACGCTGCACTTCTCGACACCGAAAGCGACGATGCGTCACGAAGTGCTGCAGTCGAGTCGCTGCTGGCGCGACTCCGGGGCCGGTAAGGCGCGGGAAAACCCGGGAGGAATGCCGGGAATTTGCGGGACCGGACCCGATTCTCCGCAGAAATCCGTGACTTGGCTTAAGGATGTGGTAAGATTGCCCACAAGCTTTTTCGGTAAAAACGCGTTATAAATCAGTGTATTGCTGGTTTATCCCGTAATTTCCCGCAATTTTCCCTTCCATCCCCGCGTCTCCCGCGATAAATCTACCTGACATCGGACAGCCAGTGTCTTTGCGCGCTCGATCAATGGGTTGGGCGAGCCGGTCGAGCCTTGCTCGCCCGGGACGGGGGAGGTGTGTCCGGGGCAAGGTGTCGAACACGAGCCGGGGACGGGGTAGGTGCAATTCGGAGGGTACAGCGGACAAGCCTATTCGCCTGCGGGCGACAAGGGCCGCTTTGTGCTTCCGCCGGTCTTCCGCAAGGCGCTCAAGGAATCCAGTGACGGCCGCGTGCTGTGCCTGATGAAGCACAACAAGTGGGACTGCCTCGTCGGCTTCGGCCTGTCCCGCAAGGAAGAGCTCAACGACCAGCTCGACCGCGAGGAAGAAATGGCCGTGCGCCTCGGCAGGGATTTCGACCGCGACACCCGCGCCAGCCAGCTGTTCGGCTTTATCGAAATGCCCTTCGACGACAGCGGCCGCTTCGTGATGCCGGAACACCTGCGTGCGCTCGGCAAGATCGAGGACGGGCTCTATTTCCAGGGCGGCGGCCGCTTCTTCACTCTGTGGAACCCCGCAGAACTGGCCAAGATGGACGATGAATGGGCAGGCGCGAAGGCGGCCTGCGAAAGCTTCCTCGCCGAAGCGAAGGCGAAGGGCAAATGAGCGCCGCGCCCCATATCCCCGTCCTTCTCGACAAAGTAATCGAGGCTCTCGACCCGCAGCCGGGCGACGTCGTCATCGACGCGACCTTCGGTGCGGGCGGCTATACGCGCGCGCTGCTGGAGCGCGGCGCGACGGTCCATGCCTTCGACCGGGATCCCGACGCAATTGCTGCGGGTCGCACCTGGCGCGAGACGGGGGAAAACCCGCCGCGCCTTATTCTCCATCCGCACCGTTTCTCCGAAATGCTCGACGTCATGACGTCGACCGGGGTGGCGCGAGTCGATGGCGTGGTGATGGATATCGGTGTGTCTTCAATGCAGCTTGACCAGGCGGAGCGCGGCTTCGCCTTTTCCGCGGACGGTCCGCTCGACATGCGCATGAGCCAGGACGGTGAAAGCGCGGCAGATTTTCTCAATACCGCCGACGAAGCGGCGATTGCCGACGTCATCTATCGCTATGGCGAGGAACGCCAGTCGCGCCGCGTGGCCCGCGCCATCGTCGCCGCGCGCCCGCTGGAGACGACCGGCGAACTGGCGCGTGTGGTGCGCAGCGCCTTGGGGCACAAGCCCCATGACAAGAAGGACCCGGCCACCCGCACTTTCCAGGCCATCAGGATTCACGTGAACGGCGAGCTCGACGAACTGTCCCAGGGGCTGTCCGCCGCCGAACACCTGCTGCGCGAAGGGGGCCGCCTCGCGGTGGTCAGCTTCCACAGCCTCGAAGACCGGATCGTCAAGCGCTTCCTGCGCGAGGCATCCTCAACCCCAAGCGCCTCGCGTCACGTCCCACAGGCGGCGCAGCGCGATCCGGTCTTCATCAAGGTTTCCAAGGCAATCAAGCCGACCGATGCCGAGATCGAGCGCAACCCGCGCGCCCGCTCCTCGGTGCTGCGCCATGCTACGCGCACGGCCACCGAAGCGAGGGAGGCGGCATGATGGCCCGGTCTTCCCGCCTGCGCCAGATCGGCTGGCTCCTCTCGCTCGGCGCCTGCCTTGCAGTGCTCCTCGCGCTCACTTTCAAGGTGAACGCGGTGAAGAGCGACGTGCGCCTTGTCGAACGCCAGATCATCGCTGCCGAACGCGCCAAGCTGATGCTCGAAACCGAGTTCCAGACCCGCGCCAGCCAGCAGCAGCTCGCCGCCTGGAACCAGGTCGAGTTCGGATATTCCGCCCCCCGGGCCGACCAGTATGTCGAGCAGGAACGCCAGCTCGCCGCGCTCGGCTCGCCGCGCGGGATGGATGCCCCGGAGCCCATTCGTGTCGCCATGCTCCGCCCTGTCAGCCAGGGTGAAAACGAAGAGAGCCTCTTCGGGGACTGGCTCGGCGAGGAGGAACAACCTCCCGCCGGCGCCCGGCGTGAAGTCGCAAACGGCCTCGCCACCACGCTTGCCCAGCGCCTGTCGCAGCCGGGCAATGCCACGCTTGCCGCTGCCGAGGTGGCTCGGTGAACGCTTTTTCCGCCATCCATGGCGGGCCCGGCGCGGTTAGCATGGCGGTTGCAAGCGGGCGGGTGCAGCTCGTTACGCTGCGCCAGCGCTCGCTCGACCTCGCACGCTGGCGCGTGCTGTGGATCGCGCTCGCTTTCGCGCTGGCCGCAATGGTCGCGCTGATGCGCATTTCCTATCTCGGCATGAACGGCGAGGGCGCCCGCGCCACCTCGCTGGCCGATGCCCTGCTGCCCCCGCGCGGCGAGATCACCGACCGCAACGGCGTGCCGCTGGCCCGCGCGTTCCCGGCCTATGCCCTGTGGTTCAATCCCAAGGCGCTGGGCGAAGACGGCGATCCGCTGGTGCGTTCGCCGCGCGAAGTGGCGCGCAAGCTGGTCGCGATCTTTCCCGACCTCGACGAGAACAAGCTGACCGCGCATCTCGCGTCGGGCAAGCAGGGCTATCTGCGCCGCCGCCTGCTGCCGGAAGAAGCAAACCGCGTGCAGGAAATCGGCGAGCTCGCGCTCGAAGTGCCGATGGAGCAGGACCGCCACTATCCGCAGGGCGCCATGGGTGCGCACGTGCTCGGCTATGTCGCCGCCGACGGCACGGGCCGCGTCGGCATGGAGCAGGTGCTGAACGACCATCTCAGCAACCCCGCCACCCGCGGCACGCCGGTTGCGCTGTCGATCGACGTGCGCGTGCAGGGTGCGCTGGAAGACGAACTGCGCCGCGGCATGAAGCTGACGCAGGCGCAGGGCGGTGCCGGCATCGTGCTCGACGTCGACACGGGCGAAGTGCTCGCGCTGGCCTCGCTTCCCGAATTCGACCCCAACCGCATCGATGCGGAAGGGCAGAAGCTGATGTTCAATCGCGTGACCAACCAGGTCTACGAGCTGGGTTCGACCTTCAAGCCGCTGACCGTGGCGGCCGCGATCGATTCCGGCACCATCCGCGACCTCGGCAAGCGCTACGACGCATCGCCGGTGAAGGTCGGCCGCTTCACCATCAAGGACAGCCATGCGATGGGCCCGACGCTCAACGCGGTGGAAACGCTGATCCACTCGTCCAACACCACCACTGCCCGCATTGCCGACGACATGGGGCCGGAGCGCCTCCGCCAGTACATGATCGACATGGGCATGAACGAGCGTCCGCACATCGAACTGCCGGCCAAGGGCTTCCCGCTCTGGCCGAGGGGCGACTGGGCGCGCCTGACGAACATGACCGTCGGTTTCGGCCACGGTATCGCCGTGACCCCGCTGCACCTCGCCAGCGCCTATGCCGCCATGGTCAACGGAGGGGTATGGCGTCCCGCCACGCTGAAGAAGCTGGGCGCGGGCGAAGCGCCCAAGGGTCGCCGCGTGTTCAAGGCTTCCACTTCCAGCCGGATGCGCCAGATGCTGCGCGCCATCGCGGTCTATGGCACGGGCCGCAATGCCGATGCACCGGGTTACCGGGTGGGCGGCAAGACCGGCTCTGCCGAAAAGCCCGGTGGCTCGGCCGGCTACCGTAAGACCGCGCTGGTTTCGACCTTCGCCGCAGCGTTCCCGATGGACCGCCCGCGCTATGTGATCATCGCCATGCTCGATGAGCCCAAGGGTACCGTCGCCTCCAGTTTCCAGCGAACTGCCGCATGGAATGCAGCGCCCATCGTGGGCCGGCTCGTCCCGCGCATCGGGCCGTTGATCGGCGTGCGCCCCGACGATACGCGCGACATCGACATCTCGGCAATCAAGCCGCTGATCCCGGAGGCGCAGGAGTGAGGCTTTCAAGGCTGTGTGAAAAGGCTGGCATGGCGTGTCCCGAAGGGGGCGATGCCAGCGTGACGGGCTTTGCGATCGACAATCGCAAGGTCGCGCCCGGCACGGTCTTCGGCGCGTTCCGCGGCAGCGTTTCCAATGGCGAGGATTACATCCCTGCCGCCATCGAGGCTGGCGCGATCGCAGTCGTCGCACGGCCCGAGGCAAAGGTAGAAGGCGCACTCCACATCGCCGCCGACGAACCGCGCAAGGCCTTTGCCTTGCTGGCCGCACAGTTCTTCACCCCCGTGCCCGACCATATCGTCGCGGTCACCGGCACCAACGGCAAGACTTCCACCGTCGAAATGACGCGCCAGATTTGGCGCATGGCGGGCGAGCGCGCGGCCAGCATCGGCACCTTGGGCGTCACCACCCCCGACGAGAGCGTCTCCACCGGCCTCACCACGCCCGACATCGTCACTTTCCTGTCGAACATGAGCGGCCTGGCGCGCGAAGGCGTGACCCATGTCGCCTATGAAGCGTCGAGCCACGGCCTGTCCCAATCGCGCAACGAGGGCGTGCCGGTCGAAGCCGCCGCCTTCACCAATTTCAGCCGCGACCATCTCGATTACCACAAGGACATGGAAGACTATTTCGCGGCCAAGATGCGCCTCTTCGACGAGGTAGCATCGGACGGCGCGACTGCCGTGGTCTGGCTCGACGGCAGCGAATGGAATGCGCGCGTGGTCGAACACGCCAAGGCACGCGGCCTTGCGGTCATGACGGTCGGCGAAACGGGCGAGGACATCCGCCTCGTCAAGCGCGAACCCACCCAGCTCGGCCAATCGCTGACGGTCGAACACGCCGGGGCGCAGCGGACCATCAACCTGCCCCTGATCGGTGCCTACCAGGTCTCGAACGCGCTTATTGCCGCAGGCCTCGCGCTGGCAACCGGCATCGATGCAAGCCGCGTCTGGGACGGGGTTGCACGCCTGCAGCCCGTGCGCGGGCGGCTGGAACGCGCGGTCATCGCGCCCTCGGGTGCTCCGGTCTATATCGATTACGCCCATACGCCCGACGCGATCGAGGCGGCCATCGCCGCGCTTCGTCCGCACGTCACGGGCCGTCTCATCACCGTTTTCGGCGCCGGCGGCGACCGCGACCACGGCAAGCGTGCGCCCATGGGCGAAGCTGCTGCCAAGGCGAGCGACGTAGTCATCGTCACCGACGACAATCCGCGCGGGGAAGACCCTGCGGAGATCCGCCGCGCCGTGCTTGGAGGCGCCGTGGGTGCCCGCGAGATAGCAGGCCGCCGCGACGCCATCTGCGCCGCCATCGGCGAGGCCGGTCCCGACGATATCGTGCTCGTCGCGGGCAAGGGACACGAACAGGGTCAGATCATCGGATCGGGAGAGAACATGAAGGTGCTGCCCTTCGACGATGTGGAAGTCGCGCGCGAATGCGCTGCCGCACTCGCCAGAGGTGACGCATGAGCGCTGCCATATTGCGCCATCCGGCCTTCATCGACTGGCCTGCCGACCCGCGCGACCGCCTGCCGCTCACCCTGTGGGATGCCCGCGCTATCGCCGAGGCGACGGGCGGCACGGCCAGCTGCGATTTCCAGGTCGCGGGTGTCGAGATGGACAGCCGCGACGTAGTGCACGGCGATCTCTTCGTTGCGCTCAAGGGCGAGGCGATGGACGGCCACCGCTTCCTCGACAAGGCCTTCGCCAACGGCGCTGTCGCCGCGCTGGTGGACCGCCCGGTCGACTATCCGCACATCCTGGTCGAGGACACGACCGAGGCGCTGAAAGCGCTGGCCCGCGCAGCCCGCGAACGTACGCAGGCGCGTATCATCGGGGTCACCGGATCGGTCGGCAAGACAGGCGTCAAGGAAGCCATCTTCGCCGCGCTCGAACGCGCCAGCCGCGGGGCGGCGCACCGTTCGACCCGCAGCTACAACAACCATGTCGGCGTGCCGCTCAGCCTTGCGCGCATGGGTGCCCGCAGCCGTTTCGGCGTGTTCGAGATGGGCATGAACCATGCCGGCGAGATCGAGGGCCTGACCACGCAGGTGCGCCCCCATGTCGCGGTCATCACCACGATTGCGCCAGCCCATATCGAGAATTTGGGGTCCATGGAGGCCATCGCCGACGCCAAGGCGGAAATCTTCGCAGGACTGGAACCGGGCGGCACGGCGGTCATCCCCGCCGATACGCCCCATTACGAACAATTGCGCGCCGCTGCAGAGCGTCACGGCGCCAGGATCGTCAGCTTCGGCAAGGCGCGCCATGCGGACATGCGCCTGCTCGATGCCATCCCCAGCGCCAATGGCGGCAGCCTGGTGACCTGCGAATTCGATACCGGCCGCCTGTGCTACACCGTGGCCGAGCCGGGCGAACACTGGATCATCAACTCGCTCGCCGTGATGGCTGCCGTAAGGGCAGCGGGCGGCGACATGGCGGCTGCCGGCCTCGCGCTTGCCGAGATGGGCGGCCTCAAGGGCCGCGGTGCCCGCCACGGGATCGACGCGCCGGGCGGCAAGGCGCTGCTGATCGACGAAAGCTACAACGCCAACCCCGCCAGCATGCGCGCAACGCTTGCGCAGCTGGGCGCGACGCCGTCCACCCGCCGCATTGCGGTGCTGGGTGCGATGAAGGAGCTTGGTGACTTCGGCCCGCAGTTCCATGCCGACCTCGCGCAGCACGTGATTGCCGCCGACATCGACTATGCGGTGCTGGTGGGCGACGAGATGCGCGCACTGGCCCGCGAACTGGGGAAACCGGTGTTGAACTCGCTTGGCAAGCCGCTCGAGTGGGAGCATTGCCAGACCGCCGACGAGGCGATGGAGCTGCTCGAGGATTTCGGCATCGTGTCGGGCGACGCGGTGCTGGTGAAAGGCTCCAATTCGGTCGGTCTCGGCCGGCTCGTGGACCGTTTCACTCGCCCTGAATAGGAGGCCCGCGCGGCCCGATGCTTTACCTCCTTGCCGAGTACCTGAATTTCGAAGGCCTGTTCAATCTGGTCCGCTACCAGACGGCGCGCGCGGGTGCGACGCTGCTGACCGCGCTGCTGATCGGCCTCGTCATCGGCCCGCGCTTCATCGACATGCTGCGTGTGCGCCAGGGCAAGGGCCAGCCAATCCGCGAAGACGGGCCGCAGACCCACCTCGCCAAGCGCGGCACGCCGACCATGGGCGGCCTGATGATCCTCGTCAGCCTGTTCATTTCCATGCTGCTGTGGATGGACCTGTCGAACCCCTTCATCTGGGCCTGTCTTGCCGTGACCGGCGGTTTCGGCCTGATCGGTTTCCTCGACGATTACGACAAGGTGTCCAAGGCCAGCCACAAGGGCGTGTCGGGCCGCACCCGCCTGTTGTTCGAATTCATCGTGGCAGGCGCTGCAAGCTGGATCATCGTCAGCCAGATCAACACCTTCCTCTACGTGCCTTTCGTCAATGATTTCGGCATCGAGCTGGGCTGGTTCTATTTCGTCTTTGCCGCCTTCGTCATCGTGGGCGCGGGCAATGCGGTGAACCTGACCGACGGGCTGGACGGGCTCGCGACCATGCCGGTGATCATCGCGGCGGGCACTTTCGCCATCATCGCCTACCTCGTCGGCCGCGTGGACTATTCCGCCTATCTGGGCATCCCGCACGTGCCGGGCGCTGGTGAGATGGCCGTGTTCTGCGCCGCGATCATGGGCGCGGGGCTCGCATTCCTGTGGTTCAATGCGCCGCCGGCTGCGGTCTTCATGGGTGACACGGGTTCGCTGGCCCTTGGCGGCGCGCTGGGTGCGATTGCCGTGGCGACGCATCACGAGGTTGTCCTTGCCATCGTCGGCGGGCTGTTCGTGTTCGAGGCATTGAGCGTCATCATCCAGGTCTTCTGGTTCAAACGCACGGGCAAGCGGGTCTTCCGCATGGCTCCCATCCACCACCATTTCGAGCAGCTCGGCTGGTCCGAGAGCAAGGTCGTGATCCGCTTCTGGATCGTCGCCATCGTGCTCGCACTCCTGGGGCTCGCGACGCTCAAGCTACGATGATCACCTCGCCTGCCTGGAAGGACAAGAGATACGCGGTGCTCGGCCTCGCGCGGTCCGGGCGGGCGACGGTCGAAGCGCTGCTCGCCGCCGGAGCCGACGTGCTGGTGTGGGACGACCGCGCCGAGGCACGCGAGCCCTATGCCGGACGCTGCGCCATCGGCGACCCGCTGGAAGCGGACCTCACCGGCTACGCGGGCGTGGTCGTCAGCCCCGGCGTTCCGCTCAATACGCACCCGATCAAGCCGCATGCGGACAGCTTCGGCGTGCCGGTAATCGGCGATATCGAGCTTTTCGCGCAGGCGCGGGGTGACCTGCCGCTGCACCGTGTCGTCGGCATCACCGGCACCAACGGCAAGTCGACCACGACTGCGCTGGTCCACCACATCCTCAAGACCGCAGGCGTGCCGACCACCATGGGCGGCAATATCGGCCTGCCGATCCTGGAGCAGGAGCCGCTGCCCAAGGGCGGCGTCTATGTGCTGGAGCTGTCGAGCTACCAGATCGACCTGACCTATTCCCTCGATTGCGATGTGGCTGTGCTGCTCAACGTCACGCCGGACCATCTCGACCGGTACGACGGGTTCGAGGCCTATCGCGCATCGAAGCTGCGCCTGTTCGCCATGCAGTCGGATGGGCATACCGGCGTCGATGCCAGCTGCGATCCGGACATTGCCGAGGCGATGAGGCAGATCGACGGGCCCGGAGAAGTGACCACGCTTTCGGCTGGGGCGAAGGACAGCGCGTTTCTCGACCTCGATGATGCCCCTTCGCTGCAAGGTCCGCACAATGCGCAGAATGCCTATGCGGCATGGGCCGTCGCCTTCGACCTTGGCGTCGACCGACCGACGGTGAATGCTGCGCTCGCCAGTTTCCGCGGCCTCGCCCACCGGATGGAGCGGGTCGCCGAAATCGCGGGCGTCGCCTATGTCAACGACAGCAAGGGCACCAACACTGCCGCCTCTGCACCGGCGCTGGCCGCGTTCGACAATATCCACTGGATCCTCGGCGGACTCGCCAAGGAACCGGGGCTGGGCGAGTGCGAGGCCGAACTGGGCCATGTGAAAGCCGCCTACACTATCGGCAAGGCCGGACCCGACTTCGCCGCCCTCCTCGAAGGCCGCGTTCCGGTGGAGCAGTGTGCGACGCTCGACCGCGCGGTGAGCGCTGCCGCCGCAAAGGCAAGGACGGGCGACACCGTCCTGCTCTCACCTGCCTGCGCCAGCTTCGACCAGTACCGCGATTTCGAAGCGCGCGGCGACCATTTCCGCGAACTGGTGGAGGGCCTGAAATGAGCACCATGCAGCCCTTCGTCCCCGGCGCGAAACGCAAGCCTGCGCATATGCCTGCGGGCAAGCTGTCGCGCTGGAGCGAACTGAAGATCTGGTGGCGCGAGATCGACCGCGCGCTGCTGGGCCTCGTGCTGCTGATGATGACGCTTGGCACGATTGCGGTTGCTGCGGCCAGTCCCGCAAGTGCGGACCGCCTGTCGACCTCGGCGACCTCGCTCGACCCGCTGTACTTCTTCTACCGCCACCTCGCCTGGCAGGCGATCGCGCTGGCGGTGCTGCTGGGCGTGTCCATGCTCAGCCGCGAGAACGCGCGGCGCCTTGCCCTGCTGCTGGGTGCAGCCATGCTCGCGCTGCTGTTCGTCGTCCCCTTCATCGGGGTGGAGATCAACGGTGCGCGGCGCTGGATCTGGCTCGGCATGCAGTTCCAGCCGTCCGAATTCCTGAAGCCCGCCTTCGCCGTGGGGATGGCGTGGATCCTTGCTTGGCGGATGCGCGATCCGAACCTGCCGGTGCTCGGCATATCCACCGCGCTCACGGGCCTCATCTTCTGCCTGCTGATGCTGCAGCCGAACTTCGGCGAGGCGATCCTGTTTGCCGGGATGTGGCTGGTGATGATCCTGGTCGCGGGCATTCCGGTAAAGCGCCTCGGCGCGGTCATCGGCGGCGGCATCGTCGGCATCACCGCGACCTATTTCCTCTACGACAACGCGCGCCACCGTATCGATTCCTTCTTCGGCGGCGGTACGGCGTATGACCAGGTCGACCTTGCCAGCCGCACGCTGCTGGCTGGCGGGTGGACCGGCGCGGGCTACGGCCTTGGCATCCGCAAGATGAGCCTGCCCGAAGCGCATACCGACTACATCTTCTCGGTCATCGGCGAGGAATTCGGCCTGATCGCCTGCGCGGTGATCGTCCTGCTCTATCTCGGCATGGTCATTCGCGTGCTGATGCGCCTGATCGACGAGGACGACCTTTTCGCGCTGCTGGCGGGCACCGGCCTTGCCGCGCTGCTGGGCGGGCAGGCTTTCATCAACATCCTCGTGAACCTGCAGCTCTTCCCGTCGAAGGGCATGACGCTGCCGCTCATCAGCTATGGCGGTTCGTCCACCATCGCCGTGTGCTTCGGCATCGGCCTGCTCATCGCGATTACGCGGCGTAATCCGTTCCTGAAAAGGTCGACCCGGGGGCTTGGCGACCTGCTCGGATTAGGGCAGGCGGAACCGATGGATACCAAACAGGTGCGTGTGACGCGCGATATCTACCAATGAGTGCTTCCAACCGACATTACGTGCTTGCTGCCGGCGGGACCGGCGGCCACCTGCTGCCCGCTTTCGCCCTTGCTGCCGAACTCGACCGGCGCGGCCATCACGTCGCGCTGATCACCGACGAGCGCGGGGCGGAGATTCCCGGCAAGCCCGATTTCATGCCCGCCCATGTCCTGCCCGCAGGCCGGTTCGGCAAGAACCCGTTGCACTGGCTGAAGGGCGCACGCGCCGTTGCGCAGGGCCGCAGCATGGCGCTGCGCCTTTACGACAGCTTCCAGCCGAGCGCGGTCGTGGGCTTCGGGGGCTATCCCTCGCTTCCCGCGATCCTCGCCTCGACGTCGGCGGGCATCCCCACCGTGGTGCACGAACAGAATGCCGTGCTGGGCCGCGTGAACCGCCTGCTGTCGGGCCGGGTGGACGCCATCGCCACGGCCTATCCCGATGTGCAGCGCCTCAAGCCCAAGCACGAGGGCAAGGTCCACCTCGTCGGCAATCCGGTGCGCGCAGGCGTGCTGTCGCTGCGTGACGAGCCGTTTCCTGCATTCGGCGAAGACGGCCTGCTGCGTGTCCTCGTGACCGGCGGCAGCCAGGGCGCGCGCGTGCTGTCCGAAATCGTGCCCGACGGGCTTGCCATGCTGCCCCCTGCCATCCGCGACCGGCTGCAGGTGACCCAGCAGTGCCGCGCCGAAGACCTCGACAATGTGCGCGAACGCTATCGCAGCCACGGCATTCCGGCCGAACTCGCCACCTATTTCGAGGATATGGCCAGCCGCCTTGCCGATGCGCACCTGTTCATCGGCCGCGCGGGTGCCTCGACCATTGCCGAGCTCACCGCCGTGGGCCGGCCCGCGATCCTCGTCCCGCTGCCCATCGCGACAGACGACCACCAGGCTGCCAACACGCGCGAGATGGTGAAGGCGGGCGGCGCGCGCATGATCCGGCAGGAGCGCTTCGAGGCGAAGGAACTCGCCAAGCAGATCCGCGTGCTGGCGGACGATCCCAAGGGCCTCGCCAATGCCGCCCATGCAGCGTGGAACTGCGGCAGGCCCAAGGCGGTGGAAGACCTCGCCGACCTCGTCGAAAGCTTCGGCGGGGCGGACATGATGGACGTCATCCGCGTCGGCGGAAACAATGCCCGCGGGGCGTCGCAGGGTATCCCGGCGGGGCAGGGCGCGAACCGGGAGATGGCCGAATGAAGGGCGTACCAACCGACATCGGCACAATCCATTTCGTCGGTATCGGCGGCATCGGCATGTCGGGCATCGCGGAAGTGATGAACAACCTCGGCTACACGGTGCAAGGCTCCGACATCAACGAAAGCCCGGTGGTCGAACGCCTTCGCGAACAGGGCATCGCGGTGAAGATCGGGCACCAGCCCGAAAACGTCGAAGGCGCGGCCGTGGTCGTCACCTCGACCGCCGTGCGCCGGACCAATCCCGAAGTCGCCCATGCGCTGGAAAACCGCATCCCCGTGGTGCGCCGCGCCGAAATGCTCGCCGAACTCATGCGCCTCAAGTCGACCATCGCGGTCGCGGGCACGCACGGCAAGACGACCACGACCAGCATGATCGCGGCCCTGCTCGATGCGGGCAATATCGATCCGACCGTCATCAATGGCGGCATCATCGAGCAATACGGCTCCAACGCACGCCTCGGCGACAGCGACTGGATGGTGGTCGAGGCGGACGAGAGCGACGGCAGCTTCCTCCGGCTCGACGGGACGATCGCGGTCGTCACCAATATCGATCCCGAGCATCTCGACCATTACGGCGATTTCGACGGGGTGAAGGACGCCTTCGTGGAATTCATCCACAACGTGCCCTTCTACGGCGCGGCTGTGATGTGCATCGACCACCCGGAAGTGCAGGCCGTGACTGCAAAGGTCCGCGACCGCCGCGTGATCACTTACGGTTTCAGCCTCCAGGCCGACATCTGCGGCGTCAACGTACAACCGCACGAGGGCGGAAACCGCTTCGACGTCATCGTCCGCCAGCGCGGCGAGGAGGACCGCCGGATCCAGAACGTGGCCCTGCCTATGCCGGGCCGCCACAACGTGCAGAACGCGCTCGCCGCGATTGCGGTCGCCATCGAGATGGGCTGCCCCGACGATGTCATCTGCAACGGCTTTTCCAGCTTCGGCGGCGTGCGCCGGCGTTTCACCAAGGTCGGCGAAGTTGCCACGCGCGACGGCAAGGCGACCGTCATCGACGATTACGGTCATCACCCGGTCGAGATCCGCGCCGTGCTGGGCGCTGCGCGCGAGGCGACGGGCAACCGCGTGATCGCGGTGATGCAGCCGCATCGCTACACCCGCCTGCGCGACCTGATGGACGACTTCCAGAGCGCCTTTAACGAGGCCGACCTCGTCTACATCACGCCTGTCTATGCTGCGGGCGAAGACCCGATCCCCGGCGTCGATGCCGAAGCGCTTGCCGCCGGCATCAAGTCGCGCGGCCACCGTTCCGTCGCCACGGTGACCGACCGTGACGATCTCGCCCGGCAACTGGCCGGAGAGGTCCAGCAGGGCGATCTCGTCGTGTGCCTCGGCGCCGGCGACATCACGAAATGGGCCGCCGGCCTTGCCGACGCGATCGCCAAGGAGCGCGGCGCGTGATGGAGCAGCCCGACGACGTCTTCAACTGGGACAACGGCATGGCACCCGACTGCGAGGTCGAGGGCGGTGGCGCTACCCCCGTTTCGACGGATGGGCTGCGCGGCAAGCTGACGCCGGATGCCCCGCTTGCAAAGCTGGTGTGGTTCAAGACCGGCGGCAATGCCGACTGGATGTTCGAGCCCGAAGACCTCGAGGATTTGCGCCTGTTCCTCGAACGGCTGGAAGGCGAACTTCCGGTGATGGCGCTCGGTCTCGGCTCCAACATGATCGTGCGCGATGGCGGTGTGCCGGGCGTGGTGATCAAGCTGGGCAAGCCCTTCGCCAAGGTTTCGGTCGACGGGCAGGTCGTGACCTGCGGCGGCGGCGCGCACGGCATCCTCGTCGCCAGTGCGGCGCGCGATGCGGGTGTTGCGGGCCTCGAATTCATGCGCGGCATTCCCGGCACCGTGGGCGGCTTCGTGCGCATGAATGGCGGTGCCTACGGGCGCGAGGTGTCGGACTGCCTGATCGACTGCCAGGTTATCCTGCCCGACGGGGCGCTGGTGACGCTGCCGGCGGCGGACCTCCAATATACCTATCGCCATTCCGCCCTGCCCGACGGGGCGGTGGTGGTGTCGGCCCGGTTCCAGGGCACGCCCGGCGATCCGGAAGCCATCGGTGCGGAAATGGACCGTATCGCCGATGCACGCGAGGCCAGCCAGCCGCTGCGCACCAAGACCGGCGGGTCCACGTTCAAGAACCCGCCCGGGATGAAGGCGTGGGAACTGGTCGACAAGGCCGGTTGCCGCGGTCTCACCATGGGCGGCGCGCAGGTGAGCGAGAAGCACACGAACTTCCTCATCAACACCGGCACGGCCACCAGCGCCGATATCGAAGGGCTTGGCGAGGAAGTGCGCCGGCGCGTCTATGAAAACTCGGGCGTCATGCTCGAATGGGAAATCCAGCGGGTTGGAAGGCCCTGATACGATGAGCATTCTCGAGGCCAAGATCCACGTCGCCGTCCTGATGGGCGGCTGGGCCAATGAACGGCCCGTTTCGCTGATGTCGGGCGAAGGCGTCGCCAAGGCGCTGGAAGCGCGCGGCCACAAGGTCACACGCATCGACATGGACCGGCAGGTCGCGGCCCGCATTGCCGAGGCTGCTCCCGATGTCGTGTTCAACGCGCTCCACGGCGTTCCGGGCGAAGACGGCACGGTGCAGGGCATGCTCGACCTGATGGGCGTGACCTATACCCATTCGGGCCTCGTGACCTCGGTCATCGCGATCGACAAGCAGCTGACCAAACAGGCACTGGTGCCGCATGGCATTCCCATGCCCGGCGGCCGCATCGTGAAGAGCGCAGAGCTGTTCGAGCGCGATCCCTTGCCGCGCCCCTATGTGCTCAAGCCCGTCAACGAAGGCAGCTCGGTCGGCGTCGCCATCGTCACTGACGAAGGCAATTACGGCAATCCGATTGCGCGCGATGCCAAGGGACCGTGGCAGGAATTCAAGGAACTGCTCGCCGAACCTTACATCAAGGGGCGCGAGATGACGTCGGCCGTGGTCGATTTCGAGGATGGTCCGCGCGCGCTTGCGGTCACCGAACTCAAGCCCAAGAGCGGCTTCTACGATTTCGACGCGAAATACACCGACGGCATGACCGACCACGTCTGCCCGGCGGACATTCCCGACAATATCCGCGACCTGTGCCTCGAAATCGCGCTCAAGGCACACAAGGTGCTGGGCTGCAAGGGTACCAGCCGGACGGACTTCCGCTGGGACGAGGAACAGGGCGAGGACGGGCTCTTCGTGCTCGAGACCAACACCCAGCCGGGCATGACCCCGCTCAGCCTCGTGCCTGAACAGGCGCGCCACATCGGCATGGACTATGGCGAACTGGTGGAAACCATCATCGCCGCAGCCCTGCGCGAGAAGGGGCGGCGCGATGGCTAAGGTCACCCGCAAGCCCACCGGCGTCAGGCGCTCGGCTGCGGCGCGCAGCCGCAACCAGAAGGCGCGGGCGGCCAAGCGGCATACCAGCGGGATGCTCGACAAGGTGATGGCTGCGCTGCCCTTCACCGAAGAGCAGTGGAACAAATTCTTCCTCTTCCTGATCGTCGCGGCAGGGCTAGGTATCGCGTGGACGGTGGCAAGCTTTGCCGGCGTTCCCGAACTCGCGCGCGCCGAGCTGGCGAAATCCGCCAGCCGCGCAGGGTACGAAGTGCGCACCGTGCGCGTCACCGGCGTCGAGCGGATGAGCGAACAGCTCGTCTACCAGAAGGTGCTGGGCGAAACCGACCGGCCGATGCCGCTCGTCGAGCTGGAGGAAATCCGCGAGCGCCTGCTCGAACTACCGTGGGTCAAGGATGCGCGCGTCTCACGCCAGCTGCCCAACACGCTGCGCATCGATATCGTCGAGCGCGAGCCGCATGCCGTGCTGGCGAAACCCGACCGGCTTATGCTGGTCGATGACGAGGGGCACGAACTGGAACCCGTGTCGGCCGATGCTGCCAAGGGCAAGCTGCTGATCTCCGGCCCGGGCGCGCAGAAGCAGGTCGCCGACCTCGGCCGCCTGCTCGATGCAGCGCCGGCGCTGAAGCCGCAGATCATTGCCGCCGAATGGGTCGGCAATCGCCGCTGGAACCTCACCTTCCGTACCGGCCAGATGCTGGCGCTTCCCGAAGGCGAGAAGGGGCCGGCTGCGCTGGTCAAATTTGCCGAAATGGACGGGCGCAACCGGCTGATCGGGGGGCAGGCGGTTGCCATCGACATGCGCGTTCCCGACCGCGCTTACCTGCGCTGCAAGGACGGCCCCTGTCCGCGCGGGATGAGCGCGCAGTAATGGCCACGCAGCTTCCCTTGCCGCGCGTCACCCGCGTCTTCGGCGCAGTGAACATCGGATCCTTCCGCGTGTCGGCCATGATCATGGGCCAGGCCGAAGACGGCGAGATGGTCGTGCTCGGTTCTTCCCACCGCAAGAGCGAGGGCATCAAGCGCGGCTATGTCACCGACATGCGCCTCGCCACCCACGCCATCCGCAATGCCGTCGAAAAGGCGGAAGCGAACGCCAATACCTCCGTATCGAGCGTGTGGATCGGCTGTGCGGGCGCAGGCCTGTCGAGCAAGATTGCCAGCGTCGAAATCGCCATCGGTGGGCGCCGCATCGACGAGGACGATCTCGAACACCTGCTCTACGCGGCGCGCGACCATATCCAGCCCGACGGGCGCATGGTACTGCACGCGCAGCCGGCCCATTACACGCTCGACGGGGCGCACGGGATTGCCAATCCCACAGGCCTCCATGCGGAATCGCTGGGCGTGGATATCCATGTCACGCTGGCCGAAGGCGCGCCGGTGAGGAACCTCATCGAAGCGGTGCAAAGCGCGCATCTCGATGTCGAAGGCGTGGTCGCCAGCCCGCTTGCCGCGGCCTATGCCTGCCTGTCTGCTGAAGAGCGCGAACTTGGCGTGGCGCTGGTCGAAATCGGCGCGCAGGTGACCAATGTCTCGGTCCATGCCGGCGGGATGCTGCTGGGCCTGCGATCGATCCCGGTCGGCTCCAACGACATCACCGATGCCATTGCCTCTTCGCTGGGTATCCGGCGCAGCCAGGCAGAGCGCCTCAAATGCGTTTCGGGATCGGCCATCGCGACGCCGAGCGACCACCGCGAGATGATCCCGGTGAATGCGCCGGACGAAGAACCCAGCGGCCAGCCTGCGCGAGGCGCGGACGAACATAACCGCATCCCGCGCGCAGAACTGGTGTCGGTCGTCACCGACCGGCTGGGCGCGATGACCTCCGAAATCGCCAAGGCTCTCAAGGGGATGGGCTTTTCGGGGAGCAGCGGCGGACAGGTCGTCCTCACCGGCGGCGGGGCGGAACTCCATGGCATTGCCGAATTCATGCAGGGTGCGCTCGGCTTGCCCGTGCGGACCGGCAAGCCGCCGGCCTTGCGCGGCCTGCCCGAAGCGCATGCGACGCCCGGTTTCGCGACGCTGGCGGGCCTGTGCCTCTATGCCTCGGAAGACCCGGTCGACATCCGGTCCATCGGCCCCAGCTACCAGCCCTCGCGGCGCTATTCCGGCCTCGGCCTGCTCAACCGCGTAGTCCAGGCGGTGAAGGAGTACTTCTGATGGTTGAATGCCAAGGTAACACGCGCTTTAGGCCTTGTGGATAAGGCTATTTACCTTTGGCGCGGCGATTCGCTTTCTGCCAAAGGTGTGACATAACCGTTTTCAGTCGACTTTTTACTTCGAGGAAAGCTCAATGAGCATCAATATCGGCCCCGCTTCCAGCGACGATTTGCGTCCCAAGATCATGGTGATCGGCGTCGGTGGCGCCGGTGGTAATGCGATCGCGAACATGATGGCGGCCGAGATCGAGGGCGTGGAATTCATCGTGGCCAATACCGATGCGCAGGCACTGTCCAGCTCGTCGGCCGAAAAGCGCATCCAGCTCGGCCCGGATATCACCGGCGGCCTCGGCGCTGGCGCCCGCCCTGAAGTGGGTAAGGCCGCGGCCGAAGAAACGGTTGAGGACATCGAAGACGCGCTTGACGGTTGCAACATGGTCTTCATCGCGGCCGGCATGGGCGGCGGCACCGGCACCGGTGCAGCGCCCGTCATCGCGGAAGCCGCGCGCCGCAAGGGCGTGCTGACTGTCGGCGTCGTGACCAAGCCGTTCCTGTTCGAAGGCACCCGCCGCATGCGCGCCGCGGAAGCCGGGATCGAGGAACTGCAGAAGCACGTCGACACGCTGATCGTCATCCCGAACCAGAACCTGTTCCTGGTCGCCAAGGCGGAAACCACCTTCAAGGAAGCCTTCATGCTCGCCGACGAGGTGCTGCAGCAGGGCGTGCGTTCGATCACCGACCTCATGGTCATGCCGGGCCTCATCAACCTCGACTTCGCCGACGTGCGTTCGGTGATGAGCGAAATGGGCAAGGCCATGATGGGCACCGGCGAGGGCGAGGGCGAAAACCGCGCGCTCGAAGCTGCCGAACTGGCGATTGCCAACCCGCTGCTCGACGGCGTGTCGATGGCCGGCGCCAAGGGCGTGATCATCTCGATCATTGGCGGCGAGGACATGAAGCTGCTCGAAGTCGACGAGGCTGCGAACCACATTCGCGAGCTGGTCGACGAAGACGCCAACATCATCTGGGGTAGCGCTTTCAACCCCGACCTGCAGGGCAAGATCCGCGTCTCGGTGGTTGCCACCGGCATCGAACAGAGCGGTTCGTCTGCCGCAGCGCCGACGCGCAGCTTCTCCATGTCGGAATCGCGCGCCCCGCAGCGCCCGGTGCTCGACCTGCCGAGCGAAAGCGTGACCGATGACGAACCCTTCGAACTGAGCGAAGGCCTCTCGGCCGAGCCGGAAGAAGACGTTCTTGACACTATGGCCGAAGACGAGGGCATCTCCTCGCTGGGCCTGTCGTCTGCCAGCGCCGACGATTTCGGTGACGAGGACGAAGAAGACGACGATGTCGACGGCATCGTCGATCCGCTCGCCGGCCTGCGCAACGAAGAGACCGAGCGTTTCGACAATTACGCCGACGACGAAGACGACCTGCCTTCGCCGGCCGATGACACCGGCTTCGGTGACGGCTGGACCGACGATGGCGATGGCGCTGCCGGTTCGCCGCTCGACCTGTCCGACCCGCTCGACGGTGAAGCAGGCCAGGACGAACTGCAGCTCGGCGCGGACCAGTATGCCGACGGGCAGAGCCCGCTCGCCAGCAAGCCCGGCCGCAAGCAGGCGATCCTGGGCGGCGGCGCAGGTGGCGGCGGCGGCGATGCCGGCGGCGGTGCACCCGCTTCGCAGGGCAGCACGCTGTTCGAACGCATGGCGAACCTGTCGCGCGGCTCATCCCAGTCGGAAAGCGACGACGATGACGATGGCGACGAGGATGAGGGCAGCAGCGGCTCGCTCAACATCCCGCGCTTCCTTGGACGCCAGAACAACCAGTAAGGTTTCCGAACCCCGCTGCGCTCCGGGCGCGGCAAGGGCAGGCCATGTATCGACCGATGAAAAACAGCAGATGGCGCGGCGCGGCCCTGGTCGCGCTCGCCATCGCCGCGACCCCGCTTGCAGCGCAGGAAGTGGTCCAGCCGCTCCCGCCCGAAGGGACGGACGAGCTCAACTCGGCCCTCCAGCGGCTTGCGCGCAATTCGGGTGATGTTCCGGCCCTGCTCGACGCAGGCGAAGCAGCGCTCAAGCTGGGTGACATTCCCGCCGCCATCGGTTTCTTCGGCCGTGCCCAGGACATAGCGCCGGCCAATTCGCGCATCACGCTGGGCCTTGCACGCGCCTATACCTATTCCCGCCGCCCCGTTGAGGCGTTGCAGCTCTTCGCCGAGGCCGAGCGGGCAGGGGTTGCACCGGCGCTGATGGCCGCCGACCGCGGGCTCGCTTTCGACCTCGTCGGCGATGCGGCGAGTGCGCAAGCGCTGTACCGGCTGGCGCTGTCGCAGGGCGAGAACTCCGATATCCGGCGCAATCTCGCGCTCAGCCAGGCGATATCTGGCGACAAGGCCGGGTTCGAGGCGACGTTGCTGCCGCTGCTGCAACAGGGCGACAATGCCGCGTTCCGCACCCGCGCGTTCGGCCTCGCTGTGCTGGGCGAGGTCGAGGCAGCAGTGAAGATCGCGCGCGACATGATGCCAACGCCCATGGCTTCGCGTGTGGAACCTTACCTCCGCTACATGCCGCAGTTGACGCCCGCGCAGCAGGCGGCCGCAGGGACGCTCGGCGTATTCCCGCGAACAGCAGCAATCGGTCGCGACGATCCGGCGATCGCCGGGTTCGACAGTTCCGCAGTGCGCGGCGCGGATGCAGGCCTTGCGCCGCAAGGCCCGCCGATGGGTTCGCAGCTCGAGCGCACCCGCGCGCAGCAGCAGGCACAGGCCACAAGGCCAACACCGGCACCGACGCCGGAACCTGCCCCTTCGCCCGAACCGCGCCGCGCCGCGCCGCAGGTGGCAAGCACGATCCCGGCCTTCGAGCGCTCGGTTACGAGCCGTCCGCGCATCGAACCCGTTGTGCAGCGACCTGCGCCGCCGCCGCCACCTCTTCCGGCGCCCACGCCCGCGCCTGCACCCACACCGCAGATCGCGTCGACCGTCAGCGAGCCGGTCGTTGTTGCGCGCGGAGAGCTTCCGGCAACGACAGCCGTATCGCAGACAGCGCCTCCTCCGGCGCCTCCGCCAGCATCACCGCCTCCCGCGCCTGCACCGGCCGAGCCGGAGCCGAGCGTCGCGGATGCTTTCGCCGATTTCGACCTTACGCAAACCAGTGCCACACCGCGCGCCGGTGCAGTGGACATCACCCGCATCAAGGCCCCGCGCGAGGTCGAAGCACCGCCTCCGCCGCCCCCGCCGAAACATCCAGCCCGCCACTGGGTGCAGGTCGCGACCGGCAAGGATCTGAAGGCGCTGGGCTACGACTGGCGCAGGATTTCGCGCAAGGCTGACGGCGCGCTCGACAAAAAGGGCCCGTTCACCACGCCCTGGGGCGAAGCCAACCGTCTGCTGGCCGGGCCTTACGAATCGCGCGATGCCGCGCGCGCCATGGTGACCCGCCTGAAAGAGCTGGAAATCGACAGTTTCCCGTTCTCCAGCGACGAAGGCCAGGAGATTGCGCCGCTCGATTGAGCGGGCCTCGCCTATCCGTATCCGGCAGCTTGTGCACAGGGTTTGCACAAGCCGCTTGCGTTCTCCCCAGCACCCTCGCGCAGGCCGATTGCCAAGCCGCCACGCCGTTCTGCAAAAGGCCTCACATGAGAGCCACGGGATCGCCAGAATGAGAACCTCGGAAAGCCGGTTCGAGGCCGAAGAGGACGCCGCTCCACTCGATATGCTGATGGCCCTGTTCGAGGCCCGCGGCTGGGCCTGCGGGTCGTCGGGCGAGGAAATGAGCGGCGAGGTGCCGGGCAGCTGGACGAGTTACCAGCTGCGCGGGATCTGGCGTCCGGAAGACATGGTCCTGCAACTGCTGTGCCTGCCGGAAATCCGCATCCCGGATGAAAAGCGGGCGGTTGCGCAGGAGTTGGTGACGCTGGTCAACGAGCAGATGTGGCTCGGCCATTTCGACATCTGGTCGAACGGCGGCGTGCTGCTCTATCGCAACGGCACCATCCTGGGCGACGAAGGGCTGCTCAGCCTGTCGCAGGCGCAGTCGCTGGTCGAAATCGCGGTCGAGGAATGCGACCGCTTCTACCCGGCGTTCCAGTTCGTGCTTTGGGGTGACAAGACCCCGCGCGAGGCGCTGAAGGCCGCCATGGTGGATGCGGCTGGCGAAGCCTGACCGCAGGGCCCAAATGGTTGATTTGCGTTAGCCAAAGGCATTCCGGTTTCGCTTGAAATCGACCGGAGAAACACCGATATTCGGGTCCGGAGCGCCGCACTATTGTGTGAGGCGCGCAGAGGAGTTTTGACAATGTCCGACTGGAACGACACCGACCGTAGGACGGGCGCCACGTCCGTACCGCGCGCGGGCGACGCCGTATCCCGCCAGACCACTTTCGATGCTGGCCTGCGCCAGCACATGCTGTCGATCTACAACATGATGGCATCGGGCGTGCTGCTGACCGGCATCGTCGCGCTGCTGTTCGTCAATTCGCCGTTGTTCGATCTAGCATATCAGGCAGTACCAACCACGATGGGTGAAGTCAGGCAGCCGACGATGCTTGGCTGGATCATCTCGCTCTCGCCACTGGCTTTCATTCTCGTGCTCAGCTTCGGCGGCGTGGCGCGGTTCAGCAAGACCACGCTTCAGGCGATGTTCTGGTCCTTCGCGGTGATATTCGGCCTGTCGATGTCGACGATCTTCGAAACCTACACGGGTGAATCGATCGCTTCGGCCTTCTTCGCCTCGGCTGCTGCTTTCGCGGGCCTCAGCCTATTCGGCTACACTACCCAGAAAAATCTGTCGGGTTGGGGCAGCTTCCTCACGATGGGCCTGATCGGCATTATCGTGGCAATGCTGTTGAACCAGTTTGTGTTCCAGTCGGGCGCTATGGCCTTGGTGATCAATATCCTCGGCGTGCTGATCTTCGCCGCCTTCACGGCTTACGACACCCAGCGCCTGAAGAACGAATACAGCTATGTCCGCGGTACCGAATATGCGGGCAAGGCGGTCGTGATGGGTGCGTTCAGCCTCTATCTCGACTTCATCAACCTGTTCATGTTCCTGCTGCAGTTCCTGGGCAACCGCGAGTAATTCGCTCCGCCCGTCGCAGCAGCGACTCTCTTCATCGTGCCCGGGGCGTAACTTGCGCCCCGGGCATTTTCTTTGGTCCTGCTTGCGGCTAGGTTTCGGCCACGCTTCATCGCCGGTCAATGCAGACAGGCGCATGTTGGGGTCGCACATGCTTGAGGAGGGCCAGCGCGCCGTGAGCCGCCGTTCGAACATCACAATCCGCTTCACCGCCGTCGCCGGCGGTCTGCTCGCTCTTGCCGCCTGTGCCACTCCGCCGCCACCCCCGCCGCCTCCGCCGCCTCCGCCGCCTCCGCCGGTGGTGATACCGCCGCGTCCGGTCCCGCCGATGGGCGCGACCACGGGCATGACGATCCCGCTGGTGGCGAACGGCGTGCGCCAGACCGTCAATGCCAACCTGACCCCGTCCCAGACGACCTGGAACCTGCGCTCGGCGATGAACGTGGCGGCGCTCAATTGCCCCGAGCCGATGCGCACCTCGATCGTCGACAATTACGGCGCTTTCCTGAAGCGCAACGCGCGCCAGTTGTCGGCCACCAACCGCGCCCTGCAGAGCGAATTCCGCCAGAAGTACGGGGCGACCTACCGCGACGTGCAGGATTCCTACATGACGCAGGTCTACAACTATTTCGCGCTGCCGCCGGCGCTGAAGAACTTCTGCGACGTGACCTATTCCGTCAGCCAGGAAGTGCTGCTGGCAGAGCCGAACACGCTCGACAGTTTCGCGGCGGTCGCGCTGCCGCGGATCGAGTCGGTCTTCAACGATTTCTACCGCGCTTACGAGCAGTACCGCGTCGATCTGGCCGCCTGGGATTCGCGTTACGGCCCTTCGTCCGTGACCACCACGGTGCAGGGGTACACGAACCCGCTCGATCCGCGGGTCAATGTCGCACCGGGGCAGACGCTGGTGAACTCCATGCCGGCAGCCGCGCCGCGTAGCGCCACGGCTTCGACGCAGGCACCGCCCGCTTCCGCCCAGCAGCCGGTCGTGGTCGCCACGCAGAACCCTGCGACGGGCGAAACCACCACGGCATTGCCGACGCAGGGACCGATCTTCCAGTCGGGCGAAGTCGTGCAGGGCGAGGTCGGCCCGGTCGATACGCCGGATCCGCGCTAAGCGTCCTCAGACCGGCGAATAGTCGGGAAAATTGCGCGCGCAGGCGGCCAGCATCGCACGGGTCGCCTCCACATCCGCGACATCCAGCCCTTGGGGTGCGGCCTGCAATTTCTCGCGCGGCGGGAAGGTGCCATAGCCTGCGAACAGCGCATGCCAGCTCATCGCGGCATAGGCAGGTTCCTGCCCGTAAATCGCGGCATTGGCCTCGATGATGGGCTGGTGCGTGAACCACGCCGTCATCATCGACTTGAGATTGTCGGACAGCGCCTGGTTGGCGGCATTTTCCCGCCAGTAATCCGTGTCGCTGCGCTGGTTCACCCGGTAGTGGGCGACGATGTAGTCGCGGATCCCGTCGTAGCGGGCTGCGATACGCTGGTTGAACTCGTCGCGGTGCCGGTCGGTGAAACCGCCGCTTTCGTAGGCACTGGCAAAATCGAGCGCGGTGGCGATGACGATATGCAGCGCAGTCGCCTCGAGCGGTTCGATAAAGCCTTGCGACAGTCCGGCGGCAAGGCAGTTGCGCGTCCAGCTGTTCTCCAGCCGGCCGACCTTCATCTGCAGGAAGCGCGCCTGCGGATCGTCCGGTCCGAGGCCGAGCGCCGCGCGCAGTTCGGCTTCTGCCTCCTCGTCGGAAATGTGGCGGGAGGAATAGACATAGCCGTTCCCCACGCGCGTCGTCAGCGGGATAGACCAGCGCCATCCGGCCTTCATTGCCACGCTTTCGGTCTGCGGGATCACGGGGCCGGAATGCGGGGTGGGCAAGACGACCGCGCGGTCGTTGAACAGGTTCTCTGTGAAAGGGATGAACCGCTCGCCCAGTTTTTTCTGGGCGATCAGCGCGGCAAAGCCCGAACAATCGACGAAGAGATCGCCCTCCACGCGTTCCCCGCCTTCGCACAGGAGTGCAGCCACGTCGCCGCGCGCATCCAGCTCGACGTCCTCCACCTTTAGCGCCCGGTGTTCGACGCCGCGCGGCACGGCCCAGTCGCGCAGGAACGCGCCGAGCTTGTGGGCATCGAAATGGTAGCCATAGCTTTGCGGGAAGGGGAAGTTGGCGTCTGGCTGCGGCCCCTTGCACCCGGCAGCGAGCGTCGCGGCGAGGAACCAGTCGTCCGGGTGGGCCGGGACGTCCACCCCGCGGCGCCGCAGCGCGCAATTGTGGGTGAAGCCGGGCTCGGTGTGCAGGTCGACAGGGCCGGGGAAGGGATGGAAATAGCTCTCGCAGCCTTCCCGCTCGCTCCAGCCGGTGAAACGGATGCCGAGTTTGTAGGTTGCGTCGCAGGCAGCCATCCAGTCCGCCTCGGTGATGCCGAGATGGTCGAAGAAAGCCTTGAGCTGCGGGGTCGAGCCTTCGCCCACGCCGATGATGCCGATGGCGGGGCTTTCGACGACAGTGACGGTGCCCCCGCGGTCGCCCCATTCGCGGTGCAGCAGGCAGGCGGTGATCCAGCCTGCACTGCCGCCGCCCAGCACGACGACACGGGGCGGTTTGGCCGCGTCCATCACCCCAGCGGCACGAACTCGATCGCAAAGCCGCCCGCAGGGGCAAGGCGAAGGTCGAGCGTCTTGTCGGAGGTTACGGTCATGGTCTCGACCTCCATCGCATGGCGATCGGCCCCAAGTCCATCGGCCTTTGCCCCGTCGCGCCACACGGTCGCGCGGTAGCTCTTGCCCGGATCGAGGAAGCTGAGCGGCACCTTCGCCTGCCGTTCCTTCTCATCGGTCACCGCACCGACGTACCAGTTGAGCGTGTTGCGATCCCGCCGGGCGATAACCGCGAATTCGCCGACCTTGCCGTCGACCAGCATGCTTTCGGCCCAGTCGGCCGGCACTCGCTTCACGAAGTCCAGCGCCTGCGGGTATTTCGCGATGTTTTCCGGCAGGTCGGCGACCATCTGGATGGGCGAATAGATCGCCACGTAGAAGGCCAGCTGGCGGGCAAGCGTGCTGGGAATGTCTGCCGCTTCGGCCCCGCGTCCTTCGAGCGAGAAGACGCCCGGCGTATAGTCCATCGGCCCTGCCAGCAGGCGGGTGAAGATCATCTCGGGTACGTGCCCGGCATCGTTCTTGGGCACGCCCCAGGCATCGTATTCCGCACCGCGCGCGCCTTCCCGGCTGACCCAGTTGGGATAGGTGCGGCGCAGGCCCGTGTCCTTGATCGGCTCGTGCGGATTGACGGCGATCTTGTGCTCGGCAGCTTCCTTCACGACCTTGAGGTGGTGGCGCGACATTTCCTGCCCGTCGTGCCAGACCAGGATCTCGCCTTCGCCGTTTTCATCTGCGGGGGCGATCACGCTGCCCGCATCGGCGACATATCCGGTTTTGACCGCATCGATGCCGAGCCGCTCGTAGAACGCCATCGCGTCGGCCAGCTGCTCTTCGTAGACCTTGATGTTGCCGCCGGTTTCATGGTGGCCGATGATGCGCACGCCCTTTTCGCGGGCATAGGCGGCTACCGCCTCGATATCGAAATCGGGATAGGCGGTGGTGAAATCGAAATCGCGGCCATTGCCGAACCAGTTGCCGTCCCAGCCCAGGTTCCAGCCTTCGATCAGCACGCCGCGAAAACCGTGTTCGGCGGCGAAATCGATGTGCTTCTTGGCATTCTCGGTGGTCGCGCCATGCTTGGCGCCGCTCGCCCAGCTGGTGTTGTCGAGATGCATTTCCCACCAGATGCCGATGTACTTGTGGGGCGTGAACCAGCTCACGTCGCCAAGCTTGTTCGGCTCGTTGAGGTTGAGGATGAGATTGCTCTCGAACAAGCCCTTTGGCCCGCTGGCGATCTGGATCGTGCGCCACGGCGTGGCGAAGGCGCCTTCGCGGATGACCTTGGGACCGCGGGGCGAAGGCGAGAGCAGGGCGCGCAGGCGCGTGCCGTCCATGCGCTTCAGCCACATGCCCGAATAATCGACCAGCGCCGCCTCGTGGAAGGACAGGTGCAGGCCATTGTCCAGGACCATTGTCACGGGCGTATGGACCGTCGACAGCGCGCTGACGGGCGTCTTCTGGTAGAGGTATTCGTAGCGGTTCCAGTCGCCCGCCGGGATCGACCAGGCAGTGCCGTCGCCCGCGATGTTGAATTCGGTCAGTTCGTCGGCGATCCGGTAGACCGGCTGCGACGCGCTTTCGGGAAATTCGACGCGAAAGCCCATGCCGTCGTCGAACACGCGCATCCGCACCGTGATTTCGCGGGCGGACGTATCGCGCTGGCGGAAGGTGACGGCGAGCTCGTTATGGAAGTCCTGCACCCACTGGCGTTCGCCCCAGGGCTGTTCCCAGCTGCTCTGGTGCGCTTCCTCGCGGAAGGAGACGACTTCGAAATTGCGGCGCATGGGATCGGCGTCGGTGAAATTGAAGCCGAGGTTCGACTTGGTGATCACCGGCACGCCGTCGCGCGTGACCTCGTAGTAGGGAATGCCTTCGCCGTCCGCGTCCAGCGATACCTTGATCCGGCCGTCGGGCGAGGTGACGGTTTCCGCCTGTGCCGCACTGATGGGAAGAAGCGATGCGCCCAGCAGCAGGGCAATGTGGCGGATCATGCGGCAGTCTCCAGGATGATGGCGGAGTAGGGGGGAAGGGCGGTCGCGCTGGCGCCGCCGATGGC
Organism: Qipengyuania gaetbuli; assembly: GCF_020171365.1. Lineage (NCBI taxonomy): Bacteria > Pseudomonadati > Pseudomonadota > Alphaproteobacteria > Sphingomonadales > Erythrobacteraceae > Qipengyuania > Qipengyuania gaetbuli. The sequence continues at coordinate 2,002,644 of NZ_JAIUZO010000002.1, forward strand.
GATCAGCGGCTGCCCGTCGCAATCCTCGCAGGCGATCGTGCCCGCGCCGAGGTTGAACCGGCAGCGCAGGCGCTGGCCGCCGGCCTCGCGGACCAGTTCGAGCAGGTCGCCGTCATGTTTGCAGGCGACAACGGGGCCGTGGTGCAGTGCCGGATTAGCCTTGCGCAGGGCAATCGCCTGGCGGGTAAATTCGAGTAGCGAGCCCGCCGCACCGTCCTGGGCGGATACAGCCTTGCCGAGGTTCTCGTCGCCCACCGGCAGCCAGGGCTGGCTGCTGCCGAAGCCTGCATCCGCGCTGCCATCCCATGGCATGGGGGTTCGTGCACCGTCACGGCTGAGGGTGAGCGGCCAGTTGGCGATGGCTTCGGGATCGTGCAGCTGGTCGAACGGAATATCGACCTGCGTGAGGCCCAGCTCCTCGCCGTAATAGAGGATGGCATTGCCGCGCAGGCTTATCAGCAGGAGCACCTTGAGCCGGGCAAAACCGTCGCGGTCCTGCGGAGCGCACCAGCGGCTGAGGGCACGCGGCGCGTCGTGGTTTTCGAATGCCCAGCTCGGCCAGCCGATACCGTCTTCGTCGGGCCACTCGGCCAGCGCGGAGCAGACCAGCGTCGGCGTCAGCTTCTCGGCATAGAGGAAGTTGAACCCGTAGGCGGAATTGAGATGGCTCTCGCCTTCCGTAAAGGCCTTCATCTCGCGTTCTGCATCGTCCCCGCCGACTTCGGCGACGGTGAACACGCCGTCATATTCGTCGGTCAGGGCGCGAATACGCTCGATGAAAGCGGGAATGTCGGGGTGCGACTGGTTGTAGGTCTTGAGCTGGAAGTCGAACGGGCGCGTGCGCTGCCGGTCGGTGGCCGGCGCCGGCGGATTGTCGCGCAATTGCGGGTCGTGCATCGCGAAATTGAGCGCGTCGATGCGGAAACCGTCGACCCCTCGTTCCAGCCAGAAGCGCATGACGTCCAGCACCGCCTGCTGCACCTGCGGATTGTGCAGGTTCATCTGCGGCTGGCTGTTGAGGAAATTGTGCAGGTAATACTGGCCGCGGCGCGCGTCCCAAGTCCACGCCGGTCCGCCGAACACCGACTGCCAGTTGGAAGGCGGCGAGCCGTCCGGCTTGGCATCGGCCCAGACATACCAGTCGGCCTTTGCATTATCGCGGCTGGAACGGCTTTCGGCGAACCAGTCGTGCTCGTCCGAAGTGTGCGAATAGACCTGGTCGATCAGCACCTTGAGGCCCAGTTCGTGCGCGCGGGCGACCAGCGCGTCGAAATCGGTCAGCGAGCCGAAGATCGGGTCGACGTCGCAATAGTCGGACACATCGTATCCGAAATCCTTCATCGGCGACTTGAAGAAGGGCGAAATCCAGATCGCATCGACACCCAGGCCGGCAATGTGCGGCAGCTTCTCGGTAATGCCGGGAAGGTCGCCGATACCGTCCCCGTTCGAATCCCGGAAACTGCGCGGATAGATCTGGTAGATCACCGCACCCTTCCACCAGGGCAGGTCGGTAGCGTCGGTGTGAACGTTCACAATCGGACTTGCGCGGTTCATTTCGAGGTCTCCGAAACGCGGCACACGGCCCAGCCGAAGGCGGGAAGGGTAAAGGCGGCGCTGCCCGGCGCGGTTACTGCCGCCGGACAGGATCCTGCAAGCGTATCGAGGCGGCGGGCATCGTAGCCGAGCATCACATTGGCGCTGCGCGGGGCGCCGGTGGTATTGAACACGGCGAGGTATTCCGTACCCTCGTCGGGATCGAACCTGCTGACGGCGAAAATGCCCGGCTCCTGCTCGTAATGGCGCACTTCCTGGCGGCCGCGGGTGAGGGCGGAGTGCGCGCGCCGGATGGCGGAGAATTCCGCGATCAGTCGGAACAGCGGATGGTTCTCGTCGAAATTGCTGTCCGCAGTGGTCGCGTCCGTGCCGATCAGGTCATTGTCGTTGTAGACCGCGGTGCGCGAAGGGAACATGTCTTCGCGGGCAAGCTGGTCGTTGCCGTCGCCAACGAACCCCTGCTCGTCACCGTAATAGATCACCGGGCTGCCGCGCAGGCTCAGCATCATCGCGTGGCCAAGCATGACGCGCTTCAGCAACTCGTCCTGCGAGATTTCGGGCTTGTCCCATTTGATGAGCGTCGAGAACCGTCCCATGTCGTGGTTGCCGAGGAATGTGGGCAGTTTGCCCGCGGTATCCTCGCCGCCTTCATACAGTACGTCGCCGTCGAACATATGCGCCAGGACGACCGTACCCTTGTCCCGCCCGAGCAGTTCGCGCATCGCTGCCTGGAAGGCGAAATCGAGCACGGCGGGCAGTTTGTCGCGGCGGGTATACTCGGCGATGTAGCCGTTTTCCGGGATGTCCTTGTAGACCTCGCCGAACATGTGGAAGTTCGGGATGCCGTTTTCTTTCGCCACGGCTTCGAGAGCGGGCACGAATTCCTGCCAGAAACCGGGATCGACATGACGCGCGGTGTCGATGCGGAAGCCGTCGACGCCGGTGTCGCGCACCCAGTCGCCAAAAATCTCGATCATGCCGGCCCGCACCCGCGGATGCTCGGTGAACAGGTCGTCGAGGCCCGAGAAGTCGCCGAAGCGGCTGTCTTCGCCGGTGAACGAGCTGTTGCCGCGGTTGTGGTAGTAGATCGGATCGTTGAGCCAGGCGGGGACCTTCACGTCCTTTTCCGCCTCGGGCACGACCGGGATGTAGGCGTAGTTCGGATCGGTCAGCTTGGCAAAATTCGCCTCGCTGCTGTCGCTATCGCCCATGAAGCCTTCGTTGATCCGCGCACCATCGGGGCCGCCGCGCGTCGAATAGGGATAGTCGCCCTTGCTGCGGTATTCGAAATTGGTCGCGTCGCCATCGGCATAGGTGATGACGTCGGCCGTATGGTTGGTGATGATGTCCATATAGACCTTCATCCCGCGCGCATGGGCGGCACCGACGAAGGCCTTGAACTCCTCCCGCGTGCCGAAATGGCCGTCGGGACGGGTGAAATCGGTGACCCAGTAACCGTGGTATCCCGCGCTTTCGTCACCGGGAGGGCCCTGCACCGGCTTGTTCTGGAAGATCGGCGCGAACCAGATGGCGGTGACGCCCAGCTTTTCCAGATAGTCGAGCCGGTCGGTCAGGCCCTTGAGGTCGCCCCCGTGGAAGAAGCCCTTGGCCGTGGGGTCGTAACCGGTCTGCAGGCGGTTGCCTGTGAAATCACCAAGGTCGTTCGTCGGATCGCCGTTCTCGAACCGGTCGGGCAGGACGAAATAGACGATTTCCTCGCTCGGCAGGCGGTCCCTGAAATTCACTTCCGGCCCGGTCGAAACGGCAGCAGGCGGGGTCTGCGCCGTCGCACAGGCCGCGAGGCCCAGGGCCAGGAGGGGAAGGGACTTGCGGATCATGCGGGGGCTTCCTGCTGGGGAGGGGCATTGATGAATCGTTGCACGAAATCGAGATGCCGCGGCATCTGCTTCACCTCTTCGATAAGGGCGAATTCGGTGCCGTCGAGGAGCTGGCGCAGTTCCTCTTCTGCAAGCGTGTCGGCGATCGGGTTGTAGCCCCGCGCTTCCACGCCCTGTCCGACGAGCACCTGGAACCAGCCCACTTCGGTGAACAGTTCCTCGTGCTCGCGATGAATGAAACCGGAGGCCCGCCAGTTTTCCAGCTTGGCCTCCAGCGTGTCCGGCAATTCCATGTGCCGGACTGCGTCCCAGAAGGGCTCTCCCTCACGTTCGTTGGCCGTGTAGTGAAGGACGAGGAAATCGCGGATGCGGGTCCATTCGAAATCGGCCTGGTCGTTGAACCAGTCGACAATGGCCGGATCGGGCCGGCCGGCGGGAAGAACCGACAGGAACCTGCTTATCGCGCTCTGGATGAGGTGGATGCTGGTCGATTCCAGCGGCTCCATGAAACCTGCCGCCAGACCGAGAGCGAGGCAATTGCCCTGCCAGTGGCGTCGGCGCTTGCCAGTCGTGAAGCGGATGGGGCGCGGATCTCCCAGCGGCTCGCCATCGAGGTGGGAAAGCAGGGTTTCGGCAGCCTCGTCGTCCGACAGGTGCGCCGAGGAATAGACCATGCCGTTGCCGATGCGGTGCTGCAGCGGGATGCGCCACTGCCAGCCCGCTTTCCGCGCACTGGAGCGGGTGTAGGGCGTGAAATCGCCGCCATTGGCGCAAGGGACGGCCATTGCGCGGTCGCAGGGCAGATAATGCGTCCAGTCCTCGAACCCTGCGCCCAGCGCCTGTTCGATCAACAGGCCGCGAAAACCGGTGCAGTCGATGAAGAAATCGCCCTCGACGCGTTCGCCGCCGTCGAGCGCGAGGGCAGCGATTGTGCCCGTGTCGCCGTGCTGTTCGACCTGCGCGATCATGCCTTCCTTGCGCACGACCCCGCGGGCTTCCGAGAAGCGCCGGAGATAGGCGGCATAGAGGCCCGCGTCGAAATGGTAGGCATAGGGCATTTCGGGCGATTGCGGTGTGCGGCGCCCGCGCTGCATTCGCATGGTGCGCGCAGCCAGTTCGTTGAGCGAATAACGGATCAGCGGCTTGGCAATGCCGAGCTTTGCGGCACGCAGCCAGTAATGCTGGAAGGGCAGCAGTCCGACGCCGCGGCCGATATTGCCGAAAGCGTGCATGTAGCTTTCGCCCTGGCGCCGCCAATCGTCGAATTCGATGCCGAGCTTGAAGCTGCCCTTGGTTTCACGAACGAACTCCGCCTCGTCGAGGCCGAGCGCGCCGTTGAACAGATGGATCTGCGGGATCGTTGCCTCGCCTACGCCGACCGTGCCGATGGCATCGCTTTCGACGAGCGTGATCGAGGTCCCGGGCGGGGCGAAACGGGCAAGGGCCGCCGCTGCCATCCAGCCGGCGGTTCCGCCCCCGGCTATCACGTATCTGGTAATGGTGTCCTGGGTCATGGCTCTGGGCTCCCGTCACGCCGGATGCGCGGGCCATAGCATGGCTGCGCATCCGGCGTATCGGGGACGGGGCGGTCCGGAGGAGATGTGAACCGCCCCGCCGTCGATAGCCGATCAGAACTTGTAGGAAACGCCGACCAGGTAGGTCCGGCCGTATTCCTCATAGTCGACCACGAACTCGCGATTGCCGTCCGTGTAGTTGATGAACGGCTCGTTCGTGAGGTTCAGCGCCTGCAGGGTGAAGGCAAGACCGTCGAGCGACGTGCCCTCCTGGAAGCGATAGCCGATCTGCGCATCGAAGATCGATTCCGCATAGGTCTGGCGGAACGAACGGCTGGCCGAGATGCCGATGAATTCGGCAAGGAAGCCGGTACGATAGCGGTGGCTGACACGCGCTTCGAAGCCGCTGTTTTCATAGTAGACGGTCGAGTTGACCACCCACTTCGACAGGCCGGGCGTGTCGACGTTGAACGTGTCGCCATTGGACAGGGTCACGTCGAGCTTGCTGTCGGTGTAGGACGCGCTCGACTGGACGCCGAAGCCCGGGAGGAAACCGGTCATGTCGCCCAGCGGGAGGGCGATGCTGCCTTCCACGCCGAAGATGTAGCCTTCCGCGCCGTTGTCCGGACCACCCACGAGGCCCTGCGTCTGGTTGCCGGTGGCAGCGAATGCAAGCTGCTGGGCCGGCGTCAGGGTCGGGACGAGGTAGGAGAAGTCACGCAGAACCGGAGCGTTCGGGTTCACGAAGTCGTCCAGCCACTTGTAGTAGGTTGCAAGCGCCAGGTAGCCTTCGCCGCCGAAGTACCATTCGAACGAGGCGTCGATGCCGTCTGCGACATAGGGACGCAGCTGCGGATTGCCGCCGCCACCGCTGAAGATCGAGTTGAAACCGCTCGACGGGGGCTGGTTGGCGATGCTGGCGTTATACGAAGCGTTCAGCTGGTCCATGCGCGGACGGGCCAGCGTGCGGGCCGCACCCAGGCGCAGCTTCATGTCCGGCGAGATTTCGAAGTTGAACGTCGCGCTCGGCAGAACGTGGGCATATTCGTCGCCGCCGGCCACGGGGATCAGCGCTGCGCCGATACCGCCGTTCGACTGGAAGCCGTCCGAGCTCTGGTCGGTAAAGACCAGCTGCACGCCGATGTTGCCTTCGACCGGGATCGCGCCGAGCGAACCTTCGAGGTCGGCACGAAGCCAGCCGTTCCAAACCTTCTCGTTGACGGACCAGTCGCCCGGGAACGGCAGGCTGGAGCTCTGCACGTCGGTCAGGACATAGGTGCCGTTGTTGAGCAGCACGAAGGGATCGTAGGCGACCTGCGGACCGAAGCCGAGGAAGTCGAGGCTGGCGATCGGGGTCAGCAGCGCATCGCTCGGGATCGGCAGGCGGGTCACTGCGCCGTTGGCGGCATAGACCGAGGGGCCGCCGGCAAGGCTCAGGAAGTTCTGCACGATGTCACGCGACTTGGTGCGATCGTCGAAGGCGATACCGGCAACCAAATTCTTGACCCAGCCGCTGTCGACCTTGCCGATGACTTCTGCACGGGCCGACCACAGTTCGTCGTCCGTCGAGGTGTCGTTGATGAAGCCGGCCTGCACGATGCCGCCGGCACCCCAACCACGCGGGTCGGTCAGCTGGATGAGGCTGGTGTCCGAATAGTCGATCGTGTTGGTGAAGTTGAACGGGAAGCCGCTCGACGGACGGGTGTAGGTCACCGTGTCCGACGGACCGGAAGCATTGGCCGCGTAGGTCAGGCCCGAATAGCTTTCGATCTGCTGCAGGCGGCGGTCCGAGCTCGAGTAGGAGACGTCGAAGTTGAGGATGACGTCGTCGTTCTCGTACTTGGTGTTCCAGCCGGCAGCGAAGGTTTCGGTGTCCTTGCGGTCGTAGTCGTTGCGGACCACGGGCTGGACGCCGGTGAAGGTCACGCTGTTCGGGAAATCGCCGCCGCTATTGTCGGTGATCGTCGCACCCGAACCCCAGCCGGGGTTGAGCGGGAATTCGATGCCGCGCTGCGGGATACGCTCGCGATAGTCGGCATAGAAGATGTCGATCGTGGTGTTCCACTCGAGGCTCGGTTCCCATTCGAGGGTGCCGAACACGCCCAGGCGATCGAGGTCGACCGACTTGGCGAACGGCTTCATGCCGCCAAGGACCCTGTAGCCGGCATCGTTGGGATAGCCCCAGGCGTTGAACTTCTTCACCTGGCTCGGGCTCGACTGATAGGCAGCGCCGACCGCGAGGCCGAGCGTGTCGTCGGCGAACTGGTCGACATAGGTGCCGGTGGCGCGATAGCCCCAGCCCTTCACGTCGGGGTTGAGCGAGCCGTCTTCGTTGAACTCGAGGCGACCCGAGAGCGAAACGATACGCTCACCCTTGGCGAGCGGGCGGATGGTGCGAAGGTCGACTGTACCGGCAAGGCCCTGGCCGATGAGACCGGCGTAAGGCACCTTGTAGATGACACCTTGGTCGATGAGTTCGGCCGGATACTGGTCGTATTCGACGGCGCGGTTGTCGCCCGAGGAAACGAGCTGGCGGCCGTTCAGCAGCGAGGTCGAATAGTCGGGGCCAAGGCCGCGGATCGAGAGGCTCTGTGCACGGCCGTCGATACGCTGGACGGCGAGGCCGGGCAGGCGGCCCAGCGTTTCCGCGATCGAGACGTCGGGCAGCTTGCCGATGTCTTCCGAGCTGAATGCTTCGGCGATAACCGGCGCGTCGCGCTTCAGGTTGATCGCGGTTTCGAGCGCCTGGCGGTAGCCTTCGACGACGATGATGTTGTCTTCGCCCGGCTGTTCCTGCGAGGCGGTTTCATCGCCCGGCTCAACCGAGGCTTCCTGCGCCATTGCGGGCGTTGCGAATGCGGCCAGTGCGATAGTGACGGCGCCGGCGCTGATGCCCCCGACGAGCTTGGAACGAAATGCCATAATCGTGCTCTCCCTGATGGCCGGCCCCGGCTTTTCTTATGGACCGACTCGAAACCCCACAGGCGGCGAAAGCCCGCCCGTATTGGTGCTTGAATACGGGTCAGCAGGCGGGCTCAGGAAGACAGCATACGTATACGCAACCGGTTCGCAGGGGGGCGAGTCGCGGAAATGTCACACAGCTGGAAGCCGGTCAGTCGAGGAACAGATTGAGCGTCAGTCGGCCCGTTTTCGGGTCGGGGTCGGGCACGAAATCTGCCCCCAAATCAGCGCAGTGGAGCGTGTTTCCGCGATAGATGACCATCGAGTTGAACGTGTCGGAGACGCGGTGGATCTGTTCGAAAATCGCGGTGTCGCCGGAGATGTAAGCCGGGCCCGGAAGCCCGTGTTCGGCAGTCGCGGCCTCCAGCTGCGATCGGTAGGTGTCGAACCGCTCGCCATCCACGCTTTCGAAACCGGTTGCCCGCTGGCGGTAGAAGGCCGTCCCGCCGCGATCGGCCTTGTCGAGGTATAGCAGCACGGCCAGCCGCTCGCGCTCGGTACCGTCGAAATGCGGCAGGCGCTGGATGGGGGCGAGCTCCGCTGGCGCATGGGTTACGACCGAAAGGTAACATTCGCGAAAGCGGGGCAGCCGCGGCAGGGAGAAGACCTCGACCAAGCGTTCCAGCAGCGGCGCGACCATCGGCATGCCGATCTTTTCGGACACGGCCGCGCGAATGCCGGGGTAGAATGCCCCGTGAGTCCCGAACCGGTGCCGGGCAGCGATCTCGATTACCCCATCAGGATCGGTCAGCACATCGGCCACGGTCACGACCGGCTGCGTTTCTGCGCCGAATGTCTCCATCGAGACTGCGGCTCGGGGCGAAAGGGCGAGGGGGCTTTCCATCTTCACCACGTCCAATACCGCGTTTTTATTCGCTTTGAAGGGCCTGCCGCTTTGCATGATCGCTTTGTCGCGCTTATGGTCCGGCCGTGGACCGGTTTTCCGGTCCGGAGGAGAGAGATGGGACGCAAGCCGACTGGTCGCCCGACCAGTTTCGACATTGCCTATGCTGCCGGAGTATCGCAGCCGACCGTAAGCCGCGCCCTGCGCGGCGACCGTTCCGTGAGCGCGCAGACGCGGGAGAAAATCCGCCAGATCGCCCAGGATCTCAATTACACGGTCGACAAGAACGCATCCTCGCTCCGCTCGCAGCGCTCCAACACGATTGCCTTGCTCTTCTTCGAGGATCCGACGCCCGACGAGAGCATGATCAACCCGTTCTTCCTCGCGATGCTGGGTTCGATCACGCGGGCCTGCGCGGATCGCGGGCTGGACCTGCTCATCTCGTTCCAGCGCATGGAAGACGACTGGCACGTGAAGTACCAGGACAGCCACCGTGCCGACGGGCTAATCCTGCTCGGCTATGGCGACTACACGCTCTACACGCCCAAGCTGCAGAAGCTGGTTGACCAGGGCACGCATTATGCGCGCTGGGGTTCGGTCAGCCACGATGCCAGCGGCGCCACCGTGGGGACCGACAATGTCGATGCCGGCAGGAAGGTGGCCGCCCATTTCCTCAAGACCGGACGGCGGGACGTGGTCTTCCTCGGCGAGGCGGGGGACACCAGCCCGGAATTCGCCGGCCGCTACGAAGGGCTGCGCTCCGCTCTGGAAGAGGCAGGCCTTGCCGCGCCGCCCTGCTTCGCTGCGATCACCACGGAAGAGGCGGGTTATGCCGCGGCCCGGACCCTGCTTGCCAGCGGCCGGGCCTGCGATGCCATTTTTGCCGCCAGCGACCTCATCGCGATCGGCGCCATGCGCGCGCTTGCCGAAGCGGGCAAGCGGGTGCCGGCGGACATTGCCGTGGTCGGCTTCGACGACATCCCTGCCGCCAGCCTCACCACCCCGCCGCTCACCACCGTGATGCAGGACATCAAGGGGGCCGGGGAAGCGCTTGTCGACGCGTTGCTGGCACAGATCGAAGGGCGCGAAATTCCGCCGCACAAGCTGCCCGGCAAGCTCGTCACGAGGGGCAGCACCGCGCCCGTCTGAGGCGCTACGTATTCGTATACGTGTTTGCGCAAAGGCCCGCTTCGTGCGAGCCACCTTCCGGATAGACCGGGCATGACGACCCGGCCGGGAGAGGACTGTTCGCATGGCGACCAAGGGCGCGGCCGAAACCGCACAGCTAGAAACACGCAAGCCGCAGGTCGGCTGGGGCCAGCTGGCCAACATCAGCTTCGGCTTCTTCGGCATCCAGATCGGCTTCGTGCTGCAGAATTCCAACATGAGCCGCATCTTCCAGACGGTGGGCGCCTCGCTTGACGACTTGCCCGCGCTCTGGGTGGCTGCACCGCTCACCGGTCTGATCGTCCAGCCGATTATCGGACACCTGTCGGACAAGACCTGGAACCGGTTCGGCCGCCGCCGACCCTATTTCATGACCGGTGCGCTGCTGGCAGCGATCTCGCTCCTGCTCATGCCGCTGGCGCCTGCATTCGGCGCGCCGCTGCTGTTTGCTGCTGCGCTGCTGTGGGTGCTCGATGCCAGCCTCAATATTTCTATGGAGCCGTTTCGGGCTTTCGTCGGCGACATGCTCGACAAGTCGCAGCACGCAACCGGCTACGCGGTCCAGACCGCCTTTATCGGCGCTGGCGCGGTGGTCGCCGCAATCTTCCCGTGGCTGCTCGAGCAATTCGGGGTGAGCAACGTGGCCCCGGCAGGCGAGATTCCCGACACGGTCAAATGGAGCTTCTGGGCAGGTGCTGCAGCATTGTTCGTCGCCATCGGCTGGACGGTCGTGACCACCAAGGAATACAGCCCCGAGGAAATGGCCGCCTTCGAGACCGAGCGCGAGGCCGAAGCTGGCCAGAGCGTGCGGGCATTGGCGGCCAAGAACTATACTTCTGCCGCCGTCTGGATGGCTCTGGGCCTCGCAGTCGCTCTCAGCGTGAGCCCGCTCGGGCTGGAGAAGGAAATCCTCCTGCTCGGCGCGTTGCTAGCTGGCTACGGCCTGCTCAGCATGATCGCCATCTCGATGGCGAAGAAGGGCCAGCACGCCAACATGCTGTCGAGCATCGTGGGCGATTTCAGCGGGATGCCCGACACAATGAAGCGGCTGGCCGTGGTCCAGTTCTTCAGCTGGTCGTCGCTCTTCATCATGTGGATCTATTCCGGCCCGATCGTTTCGCAATATTTCTACGGAAGCGCCGACCCGACCACCGCCGCCTACAACGAGGGCGCGAACTGGTGGAACCTGATCTACACCGTCCAGAACGGTGTCGCGGCTGTCGCTGCGCTCGCCCTGCTTCCGGTCCTTTCGAGGAAAATCGGCAAGGCGCGCACGCACATGACTTGCCTCCTGCTCGGCGCACTCGGGTTCCTTGGCTATTTCGTGCTGCGCGATCCGAACCTGCTGATCATCTGCGAAATCCTGAAAGGCATCGCCTGGGCCTCGATCCTCGCCATGCCTTATGCGATCCTCGCGAGTAGCCTGCCGCAGTCGAAGCTCGGCATCTACATGGGCCTGTTCAACATTTTCATCGTGGTCCCCCAATTGCTGGTGGCGACGGTCATGGGCAGCGTAATGAACGCGTTTTTCCCGGCCGATCCCATCTGGACCATGCTGTTTGCCGCCGCGAGCTGGGCGCTCGCCGGCTTTGCAATGCTCCGCGTCAGCGTTCCGGGAGAGACTGCACATGCGTAAGTTCGTAATCGGGACCGCCGCCGCCGCCGCGCTGGCCGGAGGCGCCTATGCCATGTCCTCGCCTGCCGAAGAGCCTGCGGCCTCGCCTTGGGAACCGCGCGACGTGGTCACGCTCGAGAACCCGGAATGGGCGCGCGACGCGGTGCTCTACCAGATCAACACCCGCCAGTTCACTGAAGAGGGCACTTTCCGCGCCGCGCAGGAGGAACTGCCGCGCCTGAAGGAGCTGGGCGTCGACGTGCTGTGGCTCATGCCGATCCACCCGATCGGCAAGGAAAACCGCAAGGGTACACTCGGCAGCCCCTATTCGGTGCAGGACTATTACGGTGTGAACCCCGAATTCGGCACCAAGGAGGACCTCAAGGCCTTCGTCGATGCCGCGCACGCGCAAGGCTTCAAGGTCATCCTCGACCTCGTCGCCAACCACACCGCGTGGGACAATGCGCTGCGCACCGAACATCCTGATTGGTACGAGAAGAGCTGGGACGGCGATTTCCGCCCCACGCCATGGTGGGACTGGTCGGATATCGTCGATCTCGACTGGACCAAGCCCGGCGTGCGCGAACACGTCGGCGGGGCGATGGAATACTGGGTGCGCGAATTCGGCATCGACGGCTACCGCGCCGATGTGGCCGGATACGTCCCGCTCGATTTCTGGGAAACCATGCGACCGCGCCTCGAGGCAATCCGGCCGGTGTTCATGCTTGGCGAGGTGCAGCAGACCGCGTGGCACCACAAGGCCTTCGACGCGACCTATGGCTGGGACTGGCACGTCACTTCGAAGAACGTGGCGCAGGGCAAGGGCAATGCGACCAGCTTCTATGGCTATTACGCCGAGAACGAGAGCCTGTGGCCGCGCCAGGCCATGCGCATGACCTATATCGAGAACCACGACAGCAACGCCTGGGAAGGCACGATGGCCGAAAACTACGGCCCCGCGCTGAATGCCATGACGGCCCTGTCCTTCACCGGCGAAGGGCTCGCCATGGTCCACAACGGAATGGAGGCCTGCAATGCCAAGCGGCTCGAATTCTTCGAGAAAGACGCGATCGACTGGAGCCAGGGCGAGGGCTGCGACTATGCGGCGCTGGTCAAGGAACTGATCGCCTTCCGCAAGGCGAACTCCGCGCTCGAAAACGGCAAATGGGGTGCGCGCATGCACCAGGTCGTCACCGACAGGCCGCAGGAAGTGCTGGCATGGGCGCGCCAGGAAGATGGCAACAAGGTCGTCGGCCTGTTCAACTTCTCGGGCTCGGAAGTGACCGCAAAGCTGGCCGACGGGCTGGCCGCCGGCACCTATGACGAGTTCCGCGGTAAGGACAAGGTGACGCTGAAAGCAGGCGACAGCGTGACGCTGCCGGCATGGGGCTTCCGCCTGCTTTCGACCAAGGGCGAATAGGGCCGCACCGGGCGCCCGCCGTTTCCGGCTTGAAAACAATCCTATCCCGCAGGCGACCAAATGGCGCTTGCGGGATAGGAGGCTTCTGGCCATCTCACAGGCTCGCCGATAGAGATTACGCAGACCCCGGGCCCGACCGTCGATGACCCTTACCCATCTCCAGCGCCTCGAAGCCGAGAGCATCCACATCATGCGCGAAGTGGTGGCGGAAGCGGACAAGCCGGTGATGCTCTATTCGATCGGCAAGGACAGCGCGGTCATGCTGCACCTGGCGAAGAAGGCATTCTATCCTTCGCCGCCGCCGTTCCCGCTGCTCCATGTCGATACGACGTGGAAGTTCCGCGACATGTACGATCTGCGCGAAAAGAGCGCGCGCGATGCCGGCATGGAACTGCTCGTCCACCGCAATCCGGAAGCCGAGGAACGGGGCATCAACCCCTTTGACCATGGCCCGCTCCACACCGACATGTGGAAGACGCAAGGGCTGAAGCAGGCACTCGACAAATACGGTTTCGATGCCGCTTTCGGCGGCGCGCGCCGCGACGAGGAAAAGAGCCGCGCGAAAGAGCGTATCTTCTCCTTCCGCACTGCCAGCCACGGCTGGGACCCGAAGAACCAGCGGCCCGAACTCTGGAACCTCTACAATGCCAGGAAGGCCAAGGGCGAGAGCATCCGCGTCTTCCCCTTGTCGAACTGGACCGAGCTCGACATCTGGCAATACATCCATCTGGAAAACATCGAGATCGTGCCGCTCTATTTCTCTGCCCGCCGGCCGACCTTCGAATACGAGGGCGGGCTGTTCATGGCGGACGATATCGAACGGCTGGAAAAGGTCATGGGCCGCCGGCCCGAGATCACCGAACGCTCGATCCGCTTCCGCACGCTCGGCTGTTTCCCGCTGACCGGCGCGGTCGAGAGCGAGGCGGCGACGCTGCCCGAAATCATCCAGGAAATGCTGCTGACCACTACGTCGGAACGGCAGGGCCGCGTCATCGACAAGGATGGCGGCGATGCCTCGATGGAGAAGAAGAAGCAGGAGGGCTATTTCTGATGTCACCGCCCACCTACCAGACCGACGCGCTGATCGCGGAGGACATCGACGCCTATCTCGACAAGCACCAGCACAAATCGATGCTGCGCTTTATCACTTGCGGCAGCGTCGATGACGGCAAGTCCACGCTGATCGGTCGCCTGCTCTACGACAGCCGCATGATTTTCGAAGACCAACTCGCTGCGCTGGAAAGCGACAGCAAGCGGGTGGGAACGCAGGGGCAGGAGATCGACTTCGCCCTTCTGGTCGACGGTCTCGCCGCCGAACGCGAGCAGGGCATCACCATCGACGTCGCCTACCGCTTCTTCACGACCGAGAGCCGCAAGTTCATCGTCGCGGACTGCCCGGGCCACGAACAATATACGCGCAACATGGTGACCGGCGCCTCGACTGCCGACCTCGCCGTCATCCTGATCGACGCGCGCAAGGGCGTGCTGACGCAGACGCGACGGCACAGCTTCCTGTGCCACCAGCTCGGCATCCGCCATCTCGTGCTGGCGGTGAACAAGATGGACCTGATCGGTTACGATCGTGCCGCCTATGACGCGATCGTGGCCGACTATGCGGATTTCGCGCAGAGCATCGGTATCGAAGGTTTTTCGGCGATCCCGATCTCGGGCCTTGCGGGCGACAATATCACCGCGCGCTCGGGCAATACCGGCTGGTACGATGGCCCCACGCTGATCGAGCACCTGGAAGCGGTCGAGGTGCGCAGCGACGCCAACCTCGCGCGCCCGTTCCGCATGCCGGTGCAATTGGTGAACCGCCCGAACCTCGATTTCCGCGGCTTCTCCGGCCTGATTGCCTCGGGCAGCGTGAAGCCGGGCGACGAAGTGCGCTCGCTCCCCTCTGGCAAGACCAGCCGCGTGAAGGCGGTCGTGACGATGGACGGAGATCTTCCCGAAGCAGGCGCGGGCCAGTCGGTCACGCTCACGCTGGAGGACGAGATCGATTGTTCGCGCGGCGATGTGCTGGCAGCAGCCGACAATCCGCCGCAGGTTGCCGACCAGTTCGAAAGCACCATCGTGTGGATGGACGAGGAACCGCTGGTCGTCGGGCGCGGCTACTGGCTCAAGCTCGGCACCCAGACTGTCAGCGTGACGGTGGCCGAGCCCAAGTTCGAGATCGACGTCAATTCAATGGACCGCCTCGCGGCCAAGACGCTCCACCTCAACCAGATCGGCGTCGCGGAAATCACCACCGACCGCCGCGTCGTGTTCGAGCCTTACGAGCAGAACCGCACGCTGGGCGGCTATATCCTCGTCGACAAGCTGACCAACCGCACGGTCGGGGCGGGGATGATGCACTTCGCCCTGCGCCGCGCGCAGAACGTGCACTGGCAGGCGACCGATATCACGCGTGACGATCACGCCGCGATGAAGAACCAGAAGCCCCGCGTGCTGTGGTTCACCGGCCTGTCCGGCTCCGGCAAGTCGACCATCGCCAACGAGGTCGAAAAGAAGCTGGCTATGATGAACCGCCACACCTTCCTGCTGGACGGCGATAATATCCGGCACGGTCTCAACAAGGATCTCGGCTTTACCGAGAGCGACCGCATCGAGAACATCCGCCGCATCGGCGAAGTCGCCAAGCTGATGACCGATGCAGGACTTATCGTGCTGACCGCCTTCATCAGCCCGTTCCGCGCCGACCGCCAGCTGGTCCGCGACATGATGGGCGAGGGCGAGTTTATAGAGATCCACGTCGATACCCCGCTCGAAGTGGCGGAGGCACGCGACGTGAAGGGCCTCTACAAGAAGGCGCGCGAAGGCAAGCTGAAGAACTTCACCGGCATCGACAGCCCCTACGAAGTCCCGGAAAACCCGGAAATCCGCGTGAACACGGTGGAAATGACCCCGGAAGAGGCTGCCGACTACGTGATCTCTAAGATCCTGCCTCTCAAATAGTGGCGGGCCGGATCAGTCGACGAAATCGTCGACTCGCTCGATGATGATTGCCGGGGCCATGCCGCCTGCCGCGCACATGGTGACAAGGCCGTAGCGCTTGTCTTGGCGCTCAAGCTCGTCGACCATGGTGCCGATCAGGATGGAACCGGTCGCCCCGATCGGGTGGCCGAGAGCGATCGAGCCGCCGTTGACGTTGACCTTGTCCCAATCGAGATCAAGGTCGCGCACGAACTTGGCCGCAACCACGGCAAAGGCCTCGTTGATTTCGTAGAGGTCGATGTCGTCCTTGGTCAGGCCGGCCTTCTCCAGCACTTTCTTGGCGGCCGGGACCGGAGCGTTCAGCATCAGCGTGGGGTCATCGCCCATATTGGCAGTCGCCACGATGCGGGCACGCGGCTTGAGGCCGTGCTTCTGCGCATAATCCTTGCTGGTCACCAGCACGGCGGCGGCACCATCGACCACGCCCGAGCTGTTGCCCGCGTGGTGGAAGTGCTTGATCTCGAGGTCGGGATACTTGGCGTTGACCAGCCCGGCGAAGGTCGTGCCGTTCTTGTCGAGCGGGACATTGGCGATCTTGGCGAAAGCCGGCTCCAGCTGGCCGAGGCCTTCCATGGTGGTTTCGGGGCGCGGATATTCCTCCCGGTCGAGCACGACGTTGCCGTCGTCGTCGACCACGGGCACGACCGACTTTGCAAACCGGTTCTCCGCGATCGCCTGCGCAGCGCGCTGCTGGCTGCGATAGCCGACCTCGTCCAGTTCCTCGCGGGTGAAGCCTTCCATCGTGGCGATGGCATCGCCGCACACGCCCTGGTGGCTCTGCGGGTGGGTGCGCATCAGGCGCTCGTTATAGCTGCCCATCATCGGCGGACGCAGGCCGGCGGCCATCTTTTCCTTCGACATCTGGGCGGTAAGGCTCATCATTTCCGTGCCGCCTGCGACGACGCAGTCTTCCATGCCGCTCATCACCTGTGCCGCAGCGAGGGCAACCGAAGTGATACCGCCGCCGCAGAAGCGGTCGAGCGTGGTGCCGGAGGAGGTGATGTCGTAGCCTGCGTCGAGCGCGGCCATGCGGCCCATGTCGCCCGCCTGCATGCCGTCCTGCGTGCTGACCGACCAGATCACGTCGTCGACGGTCTTGGTGTCGAGGTGGTTGCGGTCCTTGATCGCCTTCAGGCAGGTCGCGGCGAGGTGCTGCGGATGCATTGCGGCCAGCGCGCCCTTGCCCTGCTTGCCGATCCCGCGCGGGGTGCGGACGGCGTCGATGATATAGGCTTCGGACATGGCTTGATCCTCTCTCGTCTTGTCGAATCTTGCGGCTTTTGCCGGTTGACGTTTGCGTAAACCTCAAGCAGCAAGGGCGCAAGAACAGTTTCAGTTTGCAATGGAGAGAGCGAGATGTCCGAGGAAGTGCTGACCGAGGTCGACAACGGCGTCCTGATTGTCACGATCAACCGTCCCGAAGCCAAGAACGCCATGAACAAGGCCGCTGCCGAGGGCATCGCGGCGGCAATGGACCGTCTCGATGCGGACGACGACCTGCGCGTCGGCATCCTGACCGGCGCTGGCGGCACCTTCTGTTCGGGCATGGACCTCAAGGGATTCCTGCGCGGCGAATCGCCCAGCATCGAAGGTCGCGGATTCGGCGGCGTGGTGCAGGCCCCGCCGAAGAAGCCGCTGATTGCGGCCGTCGAAGGCTATGCGCTGGCCGGCGGGCTCGAACTGATGATCGCCTGCGATCTCGTGGTGGCGAACAAGGATGCCAAGTTCGGTATCCCCGAAGCGAAGCGCGGACTTGTTGCTGCGGCCGGCGGCGTGATGATGCTGCCCGACCAGATCCCCGAACGCGTTGCCATGGAACTGGCGCTGACCGGCGATTTCATCGGTGCGGACCGCGCCTATGAACTCGGCCTCATCAACCGCGTGGTCGATGGCTCGGCGCTGATCGGTGCGCGCGAACTGGCCGACCGGATCGTTGCCAATGGCCCGCTTGCGGTGCGCGTCTCCAAGCAGATCATCAAGGAATCGCGCGGCTGGCCGATGGACGAACGCTACAATCGCCAGGCCCAACTGATCGCGCCGGTCTTCGTTTCCGAAGACGCCCGCGAAGGCGCAGCTGCCTTCGCCGAGAAGCGCAAGCCGAACTGGAAGGGCAAGTAAGACCCTAAGAAGCGATAGAAAGTCACGAGAGAGGAACCCCCGGAATGCCCGTCATCGACGTACCCCAGCCCGCTTTCATGGACGACGAGGAAATCTCGATCTTCGCCGATGCCGTGGGCAAGTTCTACCAGCAGCATGCCCCTGAAAAGCGCGTGCTCAAATGGCGCGAGGAAGGCCAGGTCGAACGCGATTTCTGGCGCGAGGCGGGCGAGGCGGGCCTACTCGGCGTGTCGGTGCCGGAGGAATATGGCGGCCATGGCGGCGACTTCCGTCATGACATGGTGGTGATCGACCAGCAGGCCAAGCACGGCGTCGAAGGCTTTGCCGCCAGCCTGCACAAC
The DNA here is from genome assembly GCF_020171365.1 of Qipengyuania gaetbuli. Taxonomy (NCBI): domain Bacteria; kingdom Pseudomonadati; phylum Pseudomonadota; class Alphaproteobacteria; order Sphingomonadales; family Erythrobacteraceae; genus Qipengyuania; species Qipengyuania gaetbuli. The sequence goes on from NZ_JAIUZO010000002.1 coordinate 2,021,013, forward strand.
ACTGTGATCCTGCCGTATCTCGTGCGCCACGGCACCGAAGAGCAGAAGAAGAAGTACCTGCCCAAGCTGGTCACTGGCGAACTCGTCAGCGCCATCGCCATGACCGAGCCGGGCGTGGGGTCCGACCTCCAGAGCGTCACCACGACAGCGCTGAAGGACGGCAATGGCTACCGCATCAACGGGGCCAAGACCTATATTTCCAACGGGCAGACGGCCGATTTCATCATCGTCGTCGCCAAGACCGACCCGAACGAGCGCGCCAAGGGCATTTCGCTCATGCTGCTCGAGACGGAAGGGGCCGAAGGCTTCCAGCGCGGCAAGAAGCTCGACAAGATCGGGCTGGACGCGGCCGATACCTCCGAACTGTTCTTCGACGATGTCTTCGTCCCGGCGGAAAACGTTCTCGGCGGTGTGGAAGGCAAGGGCTTCTATCAGCTGATGGGCGAACTGCCGCAGGAACGCCTGATCATCGCCATGGGCGCGATGACCGGCATCGAAAAGGCGCTCGAGACCACGATGGAATTCGTCAAGTCGCGCAAGGCTTTCGGCCAGACCATCTGGGATTTCCAGAACACGCAGTTCGTGATGGCCGACCTGAAGGCGCGCGCGACTGCGGCACGGATTTTCGTCAACGATTGCATCGAAAAGCACCTCAAGCGCGAACTCAGTGTCGATACGGCCTGCATGGCCAAGTACTGGGTCACCGAATTGCAGGGTGAAGTGGTCGACAAGTGCCTCCAGTTCCATGGCGGTGCAGGCTTCATCAACGACTACCCGATCGCGCGCATGTATCGTGACAGCCGCATCACCCGCATCTTCGGCGGGTCCAACGAAGTCATGAAAATGGTGATTGCGCGCTCGATGTAGTGTTCTGACTCGATCCTCGGGGCTAGTGATCTGGTCCCAGGGAATTCGGGGAGGGGCTACTCAGGCCTCCACCACCTTCTGTTCGATCGCGCCGAAGATGGAGTGACCTTCGCCGTCGCGCATTTCGACGCGCACCGTGTCGCCCGGCTTCATGAAAGGGGTCTTCGGCTCGCCGTCCGCGATGGTCTCGATCATGCGGATTTCCGCGATGCAGCTGTAGCCGAGACCGCCTTCGGCGACCGGCTTGCCCGGATCGCCATCGGGGCCCTGGTTCGAGACGGTGCCCGAACCGATGATGCTGCCTGCACAAAGGTTCCGGGTCTTGGCGGCATGGGCCACCAGGTCGGCGAGGCTGAAGGTCGCATCGACGCCCGCATTGGCACGGCCGAAAGGCTGGCCGTTGTAATCGACCATCAGCGGCAGGTGGATGACATTGCCCTGCCACGCATCGCCCAGCTCGTCGGGCGTGACGGCGACCGGCGAGAAGGCGCTGGCAGGCTTGGACTGGAAGAAGCCGAAGCCCTTGGCCAGTTCGCCCGGGATCAGGCCGCGCAGGGACACGTCGTTGACCAGCATGACCAGCTTGATGTGCCCTGCTGCCTGTTCGGAAGTGACGCCCATCGGCACGTCGTCGGTGATGACGGCGACTTCGCCCTCCATGTCGCAGCCCCACTTGGTGTCGCCCAGCGGGATGTCGTCGCGCGGGGCGAGGAAGCTGTCGCTGCCGCCCTGGTACATCAGCGGGTCGTGGTAGAAGCTCTCCGGCACTTCCGCGCCGCGTGCCTTGCGGACCAGTTCGACGTGGTTGATGTAGGCCGAGCCGTCGGCCCACTGGTAGGCACGCGGCAGCGGCGAATGCGCCTCGCGCTCGTGGAAGCGTGCGCACGGCACGACCTGGTGTTCGACATCGATGTAGAGCGCTTCTAGCCTGGGCGCGATCTCGTCCCAATTGTCGAGCGCGGCCTGCAGCGTCGGAGCGATGTTGTCGGCGGCGCAGTAGCGGGTGAGGTCCTTGGAGACGACCACCAGCTTGCCGTCGCGGGTTCCGTCCTTGATTGTGGCGAGCTTCATGGGGCTATTTCCTCTCAGGATTGTCTATCTGGTTGTCCGGATGGGCCCGCTGGAAGGCGGGCAGGGCAAGGCAGGCCTGCTCGACCCGGGTGATGTGGGGCATGGCGCCGAAGTCGAAGGCGAAGCGCTGCGCATTGTAGACCTGCGGCAGCAGGCAGACCTCGAAGAAGCCGGGTTTGTCGAACAGGAAGTCGCCCGTTCCCAGCTGCGCAAGCCGCGCTTCGAGCGGTTCGAGCGTGCGGGCAAGCCAGTGGCGGTACCACACGCCGATCTCGTCCTGCGACTTGCCGTATTCATTGGCGAGGTACTTGAGCACCGGCAGGTTCAGCGGCGCGTGCAGTTCGGTGGCGATGGCGTAGGCCAGTTCGCGCGCGGTGTAGCGGTCTTCGACATCCGCCGGCAGCAGTGGGTTTTCGGGATAGGCTTCGTCCAGCCATTCGAGCTGCGCCATCGACTGCGCACGGTCGCGCCCGTCGGCTTCGAGCAACGGCACCGAGCCGAACGGGTTGCGGCTGGTGAAGGCTTGGCCCTTCTGTTCCGAAGTCAGCAGGTTCACCGGCACGTATTCGTAATCCAGCCCCTTCAGTTCCAGCGCGATGCGCAGGCGGTAGCTGGTCGACGAGCGGTAGTAGCCATGCAGCTTCATCATGCGGCCTCTCCTACAGCTTGGAACAGATGGAACACGGTCCAGGCGGAAAAAGCGCCGGGCGTACCAGAGCCTGCTTTTGCGCGGGTTGCTGCGGTTCTCGGCTCTCTCATGAGACCCTGATGCCACCACGCGCAAAAGTAGGAAAGGGCATCAGAACGCGGCAATCCCGGTGATGGCCCGGCCGAGGATCAGCGCATGGACGTCATGCGTGCCCTCGTAGGTGTTGACCGTTTCCAGGTTCACCATGTGACGGATCACCTGGTATTCCTCGGAAATGCCGTTGCCGCCGTGCATGTCGCGGGCCTTGCGCGCGATATCGAGCGCCTTGCCGACATTGTTGCGCTTCACGATCGAGATCATGTCGGGCGAGAACCTGCCTTCGTCCATCAGGCGCCCGACGCGCAAGGATCCCTGCAGGCCGAGCGAGATTTCGGTCATCATGTCGGCAAGCTTCAGCTGGTAGAGCTGCTTCGATGCCAGCGGCACGCCGAACTGGTGACGGTCGAGGCCGTACTGGCGCGCGGCGTGCATGCAGAATTCGGCTGCACCCAGCGCGCCCCAGCTGATGCCGTAGCGTGCGCGGTTGAGGCACCCGAAAGGACCCTTGAGGCCCTGCACTTCGGGCAGCAGCGCATCCGCACCCACCTTGACCTCGTCCATGACGATCATGCCGGTGGTCGAGGCGCGCAGCGACAGCTTGCCCTTGATCTTGGGAGCGGAAAGCCCCTCCATTCCCTTTTCGAGGATAAAGCCGCGGATGCCGCCGCCATGCGCCTCGCTCTTCGCCCAGACGACGAAGACGTCGGCGAAGGGGGCGTTGGAAATCCAGGTCTTGGAGCCGGAGATCTTGTAGCCGTCGCCATCCTTCTTCGCGACGGTCTTCATGCCTGCCGGGTCGGAGCCCGCGTCGGGTTCGGTCAGGCCGAAGCAGCCGATCAGTTCGCCGCTGGCGAGGCCGGGGAGGTATTTGCGCTTCTGTTCTTCCGAACCATAGGCGTGGATCGGGTACATCACGAGGCTGGACTGGACCGAGGCCATCGAGCGGTAGCCGCTGTCCACGCGCTCGATCTCGCGCGCGATGAGGCCGTAGGCGACGTAGCTGGCGCCTGCGCCGCCGTATTCCTCGGGCACGGTCGCACCCAAGAGGCCGGCCTGGCCCATCAGCGGGAAGAGTTCGGGCGCGTCCATTTCCTCGCGATAGGCGTCGGTCACGCGCGGCTGCAGCTCGCCCTGTGCAAAGGCATTGGCTGCATCGCGGATCATCCGCTCTTCCTCGGTCAGCTGGTCGTCGAGGTTGAACGGGTCTTCCCAGTCGAAGGGCACCATCCCGCTGTTAGGGCCGGCCATATAGTCTCCTTTGTTACGGGTCGGGCACTGGCACCAAGCGCGGCGCGGTGCAAGGCCGGACAAGCGCCCTTTCAGGCCACTTCCGCATCGCCTGTAGAAAAGAGGGCATATTCGCCCTCGTCGCATAGTCCCGTGACCCATTCCTCGCCCACTTTCAGCCAGGCGTGGAACCGGGGGTGGTCGCCCGGTGCGCGCTGGGTGCCGATGTAGAGGTCGGAGGCGATCCCGCGCCGCTCCAGCATCCAGCGGGCTGCCAGCGCCTGCGGCAGGCAATTGGGAGCGCCGGGCACGTTGCGCAGCGCGCGCATCACGGCAAGGCGCATGCGCCTGACCGTGCCGAGATCGACGGCCCCGCTTCCGCCTTGCGGCGCAGCGCAGCCGATCGAGCCGAAGCGCGATCGCCAGCGGCGCGGCGGCACCATCGCGACCAGCAGCCTTGCGTAGAGCAGCAATCCCATCGCCTCGAAAGTGGCGATCCGGTCGGCGCCGTCTAGGGCCAGGAAGGACTGGAGCTTCGACATGAAGCGCCCAGCATATCACGTGCCGGCGCGCTTTGCCTCACTTAACGAGCGGCAGGGCCTTGCGGCAATCCTCGGCGCATTCGCGGCACATGGTGGCGCATAGCTGGCGGTGCGGATTGTTCTGCTGGCTGCATAGCGCAGCAAACATTCCGGCAAGCGAGAATCAGTGGGTCAGGGCAGCTTCCTGCACCGAATGGATGACTTCGGCTGGCGGGCAGGGCTTTGCCAAGGCGCGAGCGCCGGGGAAGCGTTCGTGCACTTGGTCGGGCGTCAGCTGGCCGGAATGGAAGATGACCTTCACGTCTTCCGCCATCATCTGTTCGGCGAGCGGATAGACGATGCCATCGCCAAGCTGGACGTCGAGGATCGCGATGTCGGGCTTGTTCTTCTGGTAGGCGAGCATGGCCGACGACAGGTCGTCGAACGGGCCTTCCACGACGTAACCGGCTTCCGCCACGGTATCGCACAGGTCGTAGCCGATAATCAGTTCATCCTCGGCCACGAGAATGCGCAAAGGTTGCTGCAAATGTCCCATCCGTGTCTCCTCACGCGCTCTCGACCCATAGGATTAACGCGTGGGGAGGGGATGGTTCCCGGATCAGGCAGTGGCGCCGTATTTCTGCGTAAAGCCCGCCGTGTCCCCCTTGGCGAGGAAGGCGGCCTGGCCGACCCAGTCGTCGCGGCGGATGCGGCCTTCGAAACGGCCGAGCTGCGCGTCGATCCGGTCGATTTCGGCATCGTCCCAGGCGGCGATCTGCTCGAACCGGGTGACGCCGAGCGAGGTCAGCGTTGCGGCCAGTTTCGGACCGACGCCCTTGATGCGGGTGAGGTCGTCGCCTCCGGACGCAGCGGTTGCGGGTGCAGCGGCCTGCGTCGCATCGCGGGTAGCGGCGGGCGCACTGTCGATCAGCGCGGCATTGCGCTGCGCTTTTTCCGCGCCTTCGTCCAGCACGTCGCTTTTCGCGCCGGTGACGCGGGTGCGCTTGCCTGCGTGGAAGAGGTAGAATGCGACGACCAGCCCGATGACGAGGGCGACGACGACCAGCAGCCACTGTTCGGCGATGAGTTCGCTCATAGCGTATCCTTCTCCTGCATATCTTCCGTATCCGGCGCCGGTGCGCGGCCCCAGACGGTCCAGCCGATGGCGAGGCCGATCCCGTAGGCGGCCAGCATGAGGGCGGTGGTTTCGAGCCAGATGGGCATCAGCGCGGTCCCGGCGTATCGACTGGCGTGGGTTTGAGCGGCTCGATCCGGACGACCGAGAATTCGATGCGGCGATTGGCCGGATCATTGGGGGCTAGGCCCTCGACCGGCTCGGCCGAGCCGACGCCCTGCGCGCGCAGACCGTCGCGCGGGATGCCGCGCTGGACCAGCGCCTCGCGCACGGCGCGCGCACGGTCCATGCTGAGCGCGATATTGCCCGGCTCGGTGCCCGTGTCGTCGGTATGGCCGGTAATCGCGATGATCGAGCCGAGGCAGGGGCGCAGCGCGTCCGCCACCTCGTCGATCAGGATCATGCTGACCGGCAGCAATTCCGCGCTTGCTTCCTCGAAACGGATCGAGCGGGTGCGCAGCAGGCCTTCGACGTCTTCCTGGCAGTGCAGCGGCTCGTATTCGATCGCGCCCGCTGCGGCATTGGCGAAACCGTCTTCCCAGCTCGTCCCGCCCACGCCGGGGAGCGAGGCGACCAGCCGCGCGGCTTCGGCGCGGCGGCCTTCGTCAAGCTTCTCGCCGCCAGAGAGCATGGGATGGCGCGTGGGCGCACCGAAGCGGTCGGTGAACTTGGCGCTGACCATGCCGAGGCCGGCTTCCTTCAGTGCCGCATCGGCCTGTTCGGCCAGGCGAGTGCCCATGGCGTCGGCGCCCGGTCCGCTCGCCACATAGCCGAGCGCCGCCACAAAGGCGGCACCGAGCGCGATGGTAAGGGCGGGGCGCGACGTCATCGCCCCGCCTTCTAGCCGCGCGCCGCGTGGGTGCAAGACCTGCGGCGCGCGGGGCGGGGTATTACATCTGCGCTTCGGCCGTGCGGGCGAGCTCGACGAACTCCTGCCGCCAGAAATCCCGCTGGTTTCCGGCGAGCCGGACGACCTGGTCCCAGCCGAAATCGGCCAGCAGCGCATCGCCGCGCAGCTTCTGGCCATAGGCTGCAACGGCAGTGGCAAAGGCGAAGTCGCCCTGCGGCAGGCGCCGCGTTTCGAGGGCAGTTGCAGGCAGGCGGTACTGCAGCAGCTTCGACTGCGATGCGCCGGGCAGCTTGTAACGCAGCTGGACGAAGGCGGCCTCGTCGGCGGGGCCGGAAGCGGCCTTGCCCTTGTTCGCGTCGTAGCGGCGCTCGCCGACCCAGCCCTTCGCGCCTGCGGGGATCACCTCGTAGAGCGCGGTGACCTGGTGACCTGCCCCGATATCGCCGGCATCGACGCGGTCATTGGCGAAATCCTCTTCGCGCAGCACGCGGTTCTCGTAGCCGATCAGGCGGTACTGGCTGACTGCGGCGGGATTGAATTCGACCTGGATCTTCACGTCCTTGGCGATGGTGAAGAGCGTGGAGCTCATCTCGTCGCGCAGCACCTTCTTCGCTTCCAGCGCGGTGTCGATATAGGCGTAATTGCCGTTACCGTGGTCGGCGATCTGCTCCATCATCGCCTCGTTGTAATTGTCTGTACCGAAGCCGAGCGTGGTCAGCGTGATGCCGCTGTCGCGCTTCCGCTCGATCATGTCGACCAGCGTGTCGGTGTTGGAAATGCCGACGTTGAAATCGCCGTCCGTGGCCAGGATCACGCGGTTCACGCCGCCCTTGATGAAGCCTTGCTCGGCCATGGCATAGGCGAGTTCGAGCCCCGCCGCGCCGGCAGTCGATCCGCCTGCGCCGAGCCGGGCGAGGGCGGCGCGTACCTTGGCCGGGCTGCTGGTGGGTTCGAGCACGACGCCCGTGCTGCCCGCGTAGACGACGATCGACACCTTGTCCTTGCCGGTCATTTCCCCGGCAAGGCCGGAAAGCGCCTGCTTGACCAGTGGCAGCTTGTCGTGGCTGTCCATCGATCCGGACACATCGACGAGGAAGACGAGATTGGCCGCCGGACGATCCTCGCGCGGGAGGTCGTATCCGCGCAGGCCCACCCGCACCAGCTTCGCTTGCGCGTTCCACGGGCTGGCCGCCGTGTCGAGTGTGACCGAGAACGGCTTGGTGCGGTCCTGCGGCGCGGCATAGTCATAGCGGAAGTAGTTGATCATCTCTTCCGTCCGCACCGCGTCCTGAGGGGGCAGCTGCCCCATGGTCAGGAAGCGGCGGGCATTGGCATAGGCGCCCGTATCGACGTCGACCGAGAAGGTGGACACCGGCTCCACCGCGGCGATCCGGATGGGCGACACCGCCTCGCCCGCATAGCGTTCGCGGTCTTCCGGCGGGATCAGCGCAGGATCGCCGGTCCAGTGCGCCATCACGGGCGGGGGAGCGGCGACGGCCTCGGCACTTTCGTACATCGGCGCATAGGCCGGTTCGGCAATATCCACCGTGGTGACGTGTTCGACCTGCTCGTTCCGGTTTGTCGCTTCGCATCCGGCAAGCAGCAGCAAGGCCATGGTGGATGCCAGCGCCATCGAGCCGCCGGCAAGACGTGTCCGATTGTCCATTTTCTTCCTCTCCACGATTCGTTCTCCCGGATGTGATGTTATTACATAAATAATGGCATCAACAAGGCCAAATTGTGGCACAAATAAGGCGAGAGTCAATCGGACGTGCGTTTGTGCGCGCCGAAACCGGCTGCGAGACGCAAGCAAAATGTTGAATATATTGTGTTTTGGGAAAAAGAGGCAGGGCGCGCCCTAATCGGGCGCTTCTGCCTTATTTCGCTGGAAAAGCACCCGGTCTTCGGGGCCGAAGCCCCGTTTCCAGATGATGAAGCCGTATGTCAGCAGGATCGCCGGTATGCCGAATGCTAGTTCGGCCCATTCGGGAAGCTGTGTGGCAAGCCAGCCGACCAGCACAGCGGGGGCAACTGCATAGACCAGCGCCCAGCGCCAGTTGTTGATCGGATAGCCGAGGATCCGGGTCAGCAGCAGGGCCTTGACGAGGCTTGCCACGCCCAGCGCGACCATCAGGGCGATGGCGGCTGCAGCGGCCTTGAACGGCTCTCCGTAACCCAGCCGCTCGACCAGCAGGATCAGCGTGATCGTCAGCGCCGCCTGGAAAGCGATGGTGCCGACCGAGATGGCAAGGTTGCGCCCCCGCGCGACGTAGATCAGCACCGCTTCGGACACGACCGCAGTCGCGGCGACCACTTCAGCCGCCAGCAGGAAGGCCAGCGCGCCCGTACCGCCGACGAATTCGGGCCCGACGAGGCCCATGACCGCTTCGCCCGGAACGCCCAGCGCCAGCGCGATGCCGGCCTGTGCGGCGATGATCCAGAAGCCCACCTGGCAGACCTGCTTGGCGATCGCCTCGTAGTTCTTCGTCTTCAGGTTCTTGGTGATGACGGGCCCGAGGATCGGCTCGAAACTGGTTTTCAGCTTCTGCGGCAGGCTCGCGACCTGCTGCGCGATGTAATAGACGCCGACTGCGGCGGGTGCGGCGAAGAGGCCGAGGATGAAGATGTCGAGGCGGCGCGTACCCCATTCGATCGCATCGGCCGTTGCCAGCGGCAGGGCGCGCGCGGTGACCTTGCGCATATAGCCGAACTCGGGCCGCCAGCGGCGCGGCGGGCCATAGCTGCGGAAGAAGGACCACAGGCCGACCGCGAGGCCCGCATAGATCGAGGCGAGATAGGCCAGCGCAAGCCCGCTGTCGGCAAGCGCGGGAATGAAGACGAAGACGCCCGCCATGATCGAGATCGTCCACGGCTCCACCACCGCGCGGGCGCGCACCGTGGTGGCAATGTCATAGCGATAGGCCTGCGCTGCCAGCACGATTTCGGTCAGGGCATAGCCGGGAATGGCCAGCACTATCAGCCGGTCGAGCTGGGTGAACTCGCCGCTCGGGAAGAGCGGGGCGGGCACGAACCAGAAGAAGACCGCTGCAATTGCGGAAAACACGATCGCCAGGAGCATCCCGTCGTAAACGAGGTTTGCGGGATGCGCCTCCTCCCCTTCGGCGAGGCGCTGCGCAAGGCCGCGCTTCTCGCCCATGGAACACAGCAGCGCGACCAGCTCGACGACCACCAGCGCGGAAGCGAAGCGGCCCAGAGCATCGGGTCCGTAAAGGCGGCCCGCGATGAACAGGAAAGGCAGGCGCGCCAGCAGACGCAGCAGGAAGCCGAAGAAATTCTGCCGCCCGCCCTTGGCGAGGGCGGTCAGGTCTTCATCCTGCGCGGCGGCACTCATCCGGCATCGCCCAGTTCGGCCTTGAGCGGGCGGGCGAGGATGCCTTCGACCACAGCCTTGGGATTGTCGCCCTGCAGCAGCGCATAGACCGCTGCGACGATGGGCATGGCGACAGCGTGGCGCGCGGCCAGTTCGACCAGCACGGGTGCGGTATGCGCGCCTTCGGCCACGGTGCGCCGGTCGGCCATCAGCGCCTCGGCGCTCTGGCCTTCGCCCAGCGCCTTGCCGAGCGAGAAATTGCGGCTGGAGGTGGAAGAGCAGGTGAGCACGAGGTCGCCGAGGCCGCACAGGCCCGCCAGCGTTTCCGCCCTTGCGCCCAGCGCCTCGCCGAAGCGCAGCATCTCGGCATATCCGCGCGCGATCAGCGCCGCGCGAGCATTCTGGCCAAGGCCAAGCCCGTCGACCACGCCGCAGGCGATGGCGAGGACGTTCTTCACCGCGCCGCCGATTTCCGCCCCGGTCACGTCGTCGGAATAATAGGGGCGGAAGGCAGGGCGGGCGACGACCGGCGAGAGCCTGTCCCATTGCGCCTCGCCGCCGGCGCAGGCGAGCGTCACTGCGGTCGGCAATCCTGCGGCCACTTCATGGGCGAAGGTGGGGCCTGACAGCACTGCGATGGCGCTGCCGGGCGCGGCTTCCTTGGCCACGTGGTTCATCAGGCGCCCCGAACCCGCCTCGATGCCCTTGGAACACAGCACGAGGTCGCGCGGGTGGGCCGGCATGGCAGCCAGCACGCTGCCCATGTGCTGGGCGGGCGTGACCACCAGCAGCACGTCGAGTGCGGCCATGTCGGCAAGGTCCGAGGTGGCGGTAATGCTCTCGGCCAGGCGCGCGCTTGGCAGGAACAGCGAATTGGTGTGCGCGGCGTTGATCTCGGCGACCAGCTCTTCCTCGCGCGCCCAGATGCGCACGTCGCGCCCGTCGCTCGCCAGCATTTGTGCCAGCGCGGTGCCCCAGGCACCGGCTCCGAGAACCCCGACGCTCGTCATGCCTTCACTCCTGCACCGCGCACGGGTTCTGCCTCGGGATCGAGCGGCCAGCGCGGGCGGGCCGAAATATCGAGCGGATCAGGCGCGAAGCCGTCCATCTGCAGGCGCTCGACACCGGCCCAGGCGATCATCGCCGCATTGTCGGTGCAGAGGCGGGGCGGCGGAGCGGTGAAGCGCATCGAATGCTCGCCTGCGAGGGTTTCGAGCGCGGCGCGCACGGTCGCATTGGCGGCCACGCCGCCTGCCACCACCAGAGTTTCAACGGGTCCCATCGCTGCCAGCGCTATCCGCAGCCGGTCGATGACGCAATCGACAGCGGCCTGCTGGAAGCTCGCCGCAATGTCCTCGGGCGCATATTTCCCACTCTCGTGAGCTCGCATGACGGCGCTTTTGAGGCCGGCGAAGGAGAAATGCGGCTCGCCGCTGCCAACCATGGGGCGGGGCAGCGGGACGGCCTTCGCATCGCCCGTCGCCGCCAACCGTTCAACCGCAGGACCGCCGGGGAAGCCGAGGCCGAGGATCTTGGCGGTCTTGTCGAACGCCTCGCCCAGCGCATCGTCGATGGTGGTTGCCAGCCGGCGATAGCGGCCCACGCCGTCGACGCGCAGGATCTGGCAATGCCCACCAGATACCAGCAGCAGCGCATAGGGAAATGCGAGGTCCGCATCGGCAAGGCGCGGGCTCAGCGCATGGCCTTCGAGGTGGTTGATCGCGATGAGCGGTGTATCGCTCGCCATCGCCAGCGCTTTCGCGCTGACCAGCCCGACCATGACCCCGCCGATGAGGCCCGGGCCGGCCGTAGCCGCAATGGCATCGCAATCTTCCAGCGTGACGCCGGCATCCTCCAGCACGCCCGCGATCATCGGGGCGAGCCGTTCGGCATGGGCACGCGCGGCGATTTCGGGCACGACCCCGCCAAAGGGAGCGTGCTCCTCGTCCTGCGAGGCGATCCTTTGCGCAACGATCCGCCGGTTGCCGTCGACCAGCGCGGCGGCGGTTTCGTCGCAGGAACTTTCGATACCGAGAACAAGCGTCATAACTTCGCTTTCCCTTAGCGGTCTCGCTCGCTAGGGCAAGCGACCGCAATGTCCGACACACCGATCATGCGCCTTGGAACCCGCCGTTCGCCGCTCGCCATGGCGCAGGCCGAAGAGACGCGCGCACGCCTGTGCGCTGCCCACGGCTGGGACGTCGGGGCGGTCGAACTCGTCCCTGTTATCGCTAGCGGCGACCGGATTCAGGATCGCCCGCTCGCCGAAATCGGCGGCAAGGCGCTGTGGACCCGCGAACTCGACATCTGGCTGAACGAGGGGCGCATCGACGCTGCGGTCCATTCGATGAAGGACGTGGAGACGATCCGCCCCGATGCGCTGGCCATCGGCGCGATCCTGCCGCGCGCGGACAAGGCCGACGTGCTGCTGGGCGCAGCCTCCATCGCGGCCATACCGGCAGGCGCACGGGTCGGCACCAGTGCCCCGCGCCGCGCCGCGCAATTGCTCCATGCCCGCCCCGATCTCGAAGTGGTCGGCATTCGCGGGAATGTCGCCACCCGCATGGCGAAGCTGGAAGCGGGCGAGGCCGACGCAACCTTCCTTGCCGCTGCGGGCCTGATGCGGCTGGGCGAGGACAATACCGGCACACGGCTCGATCCGCAGGAATGGCTCCCCGCGCCTGCGCAGGCCGCCATCGGTGTCGAATGCCGCACCAGCGACGAACGCACGCGCGAACTCCTGTCCGCCATCGATCACGAACAGAGCCGGCAGGAAGTGCTGGCCGAACGCGCGCTGCTCGAAGGGCTGGGCGGGACCTGCCACAGCCCCATCGCCGTGCTCACCACGCACGAGGGCGAGCGCCTGCACATGCGCGCCGCCATCTACAGCCCCGACGGATCAATCCGCGTCGATAGCGAAGCGCGCTTCGAGCCCGGCGACACGGATGAAGCCATCGCCCTTGCGCGCGACATGCTGCGCGAGGCGCCGAGGGAAGTGTCGGTCAACTTCGGGCAGATGGGGTGAGCCGCCCGGTCTTCGTCTTCCGGCCCGAACCGGGCCTGTCCGTAACGCTGGAAACCGCCCGTGCACTGGGGCTGGACGCGCATGGATGCCCGCTTTTCGAGGTCGAACCCGCCGAATGGGACGCGCCGCAGGTCGATGATTTCGACGGCCTGCTGGTCGGCAGCTCCAACGTCTTCCGGCACGGCGGCACCAATCTCGACCGGCTGGTCAGGCTGCCCGTCTATGCCGTGGGCGAAGCGACCGCGGAAGGCGCGCGCGAGAAGGGCTTCATCGTATCGCGCACGGGTCGCGGCGGCCTGCAGGCGCTGCTCGACGAGGCGAAGCTGGGCGGACGCCGCCTGCTGAGGCTGGCCGGCGAGGCGCATGTCGAACTGGACCCGCCCGATGGCACCGATATCGATACCCGCGTGGTCTATCGCACCGTGCCGCTCGATATCCCCGGGGACATGGCGGCAATGCTGGGCAAGGGCGGTATCGTCCTCCTCCATTCGGGCGAGGCGGCAGTGCGCCTGCGCGAGGAATGCGAGCGGCTGGGCGTCGACCGGTCGGCTATTACCGTCGCGGCGCTTGGACCGCGGATTGCCGGCATGGCCGGCGATGGCTGGCAATCCGTCCACACCTCGAGCCACCCTCGCGATGCCGAGCTACTGGCCTTGGTGGAACAGTTGTGCCAGACAGGCGCGGGGTAATCAGGCGTCCGCAAAGTGGCGTCGGGGTCGTGGATTGGAGTATGATGGACGAGTATTCGAGCACTCGGCGGGCCGGGGGCAGCACGCGCTCCATGTTGCTTGCCGTGACCGGCGCATTCGCGCTGGGGGCTGCCCTGGTGGGCTACGTCGCCTGGCGGATGAACGCCTCGGAAGAGGTTGCGGAAGAACCGGCACAGATCGCCGAACCCGCCGCCACCGAAACTGCCGCACCAAGCCCCACGCCCAGCGCCAGCGAAAGCGCTGCCGCACAGGCAGTGGAACGCGTGGCCGAACAGCAGGGCGGCATCGACCAGCGCCTTGCCGCTGCCGAACAGCGACTTGCCCGGCTGGATCTCCAGGCCGAGGCATCGGCAGGCAATGTCGCCCGCGCCGAAGGGCTTCTGATCGCCTTCGCTACGCGCCGCGCGATCGATAAGGGGGCCGAACTCGGCTACCTCGCCGACCAGCTGCGGCTACGCTTCGGCGACGCGCTGCCCAATGCGGTGAACACTATTCTCACTTTCTCGCGCGAGCCGGTGACGCTCGACCAGCTGATCGCCCGTCTGGACGGGCTCGCCCCGCAATTGCAGACGGGCGAAGGCAAGCCGAGCCTTGAACGCTTTGCCGACGAACTGGGCGCGCTGTTCACCATCCGCCGCGAAAGCGCGCCGTCGCCGCAGCCCGAAAAGCGGCTCGAGCGTGCCCGCCTGTTCCTGCAGTCCGGCCGCGCCGATGCCGCAGTGGCGGAGGTTCGCAACCTGCCGGGCGCGGTCAATGCCGAAGGCTGGCTGCGCGATGCGGAACGCTATGCCTCGGCGCAGCGTGCGCTGGACCTCATCGAAACCGCAGCCGTGCTCGAACCACGCCGCCTGCGCGACGGGGCCGGCAACCGCATCGAACAGCCGAGCCCGGTGGAGTAGGCGCTCAGGCCTTCATCAGTTCGGGCACGTCGCCCGAAACGCCGCGGGCCTCGTCCATGAAGAATTTCTTGAGCCAGCCGGACCGCTGAACGCCCGCCATGCCGAGCCTGCGCACGGCGCTGGCCGCCTTGCCGGGCACGCCGAAGAGGCGAGTCAGGCTGTCGGTTGCGCCCATCACCATGATGGAATCGAGCGCGCGCCATTTCTCGTAGCGGTCCAGCACCTGCGCATCGCCGATATCGAGGCCGAGCCTGCGGGCATCGCCGAGCACTTCGACCAATGCACCGACATCGCGCAGGCCTAGGTTGAGGCCCTGTCCCGCGATCGGATGCATCCCGTGCGCGCTGTCGCCGACCAGCGCCATGCGCTCGCCCACGATGCGCGCGGTGTGCTGGAAGGTGAGCGGGTAGGAGGTGCGCGGGCTGTTCAGCGTGAGGTCGCCGAGCAGGTCGCCCATGCGCTTCTGCACTTCGGCGAGGAAAGCACGCTCGCCCATTTTCAGCACGCCGGCCGCGTCCTTCTCGTCCACCGTCCAGACCAGCGCGCTGCGGTGTTGGCCGTCCGGCCCGTCGAGCAGCGGAAGGAGCGCGAAAGGTCCTGCGGGATAGAAGATTTCCCAGGCGACCCCGCCATGCGGTTTCGTGTGGTCGAGCCCGGTGATGATAGCGCGGTGCGAATAGTCCCAGCTCGCCATCTTGAGCGCCGCATCCTCGCGCGTGGGGGAGCGGCGGCCTTCGGCGCCGATCAGCAGGTCGGCCTTGAGCACCTTACCGTCCGCCAGCGTGGCGGAAACGCCATAGGCATCGCGGTGGCGTTCGGTCACTTCGACCGGCGCGTGGAGCGTTATGAGCGGTTCCTGCTTTACTGCGTCGAACAGCGCGGTGCGCAGCACGCGGTTGGCGAACATCCGGCCCAGCGAACCTTCGTGTTCCTCCGGCGTGAAGTCGAGGCGGCCCGGCTTCATCTGGTCGAGCACGGCAATGCTCTCGATCGGGCAGCCATGCGGCTCCAGCGTGTCGGCAAGGCCGATGTTGCGGAACAGGCGCCAGCTGGCAGTCGAGATGGCCGATGCCCGTCCGTCGAAGCCTTCCGCAGTCAGGTCCGCCGGATCTGCCCGGTCGACCAGGTGGCTGGTAAAGCCCTGTTTCGCGGCTGCCAGCGCCAGTGTGGAGCCGACGAGTCCGCCGCCGAGAATGAGCAGGTCGCGCTTGTCTGTCATGGGCACCGTCCCTAGAGCGGGCGGCGTGACACTGGCAAGGATTATGGACGTCTGGCGGGTCAGGATGGCAGCGATCCTGATCGCTGTCCTGTGCCTGCTGCCGGCGGTGTCCCACGCGCAGGACCGCGCGCCCCGCTATGGCGACGAAAATATAGCGGTCCAGCTGTACGCCAATGGTGCGCCGAAGGCGGGCGAGGAATGGTTGCTGGCCCTTCGGTTCACGCCGAGCGCGCCTGAATGGCACGGCTATTGGGCGAACCCGGGCGATGCGGGGCAGGGCATGGATCTGCAACTCGACCTGCCCGAGGGCTGGGTGGTGGGAAAGCCGCTCTACCCCGTGCCGCAGACCCTGTTGATCGGCGGGCTGATGAACCACATTTTCGAGGGCGAGTACGTCGTTCTCGTGCCGGTCACGCCGCCCGAGGGTGCCGACGTCGCCGCTCTTGCGTCGGTAACGGGCTATGTCGAATACCTTGCCTGCACCGACCGCGTCTGTGTGCCGCAGGATGCGGAGCTGCGGGCAATTAGTGGCGGCGACTTCGCCACCTGGCGTGCGGCAGTCGCGCCGCTGCTCGACAGCACGGCAGGCTTCGAGATTGCAGGCGAACGCCTGCGCATCGGTATCCCGCTGCCTGCCTCGATGGAACTGGGCGATCTCCACCTCTTCCTCGAGAATTCCGACCTCGGGAACGGCCTCAGGCCGCAATACGCCGCGATCCAGACATGGGTTCGCGAGGGCAATCTCCTCGTCGCCGAACTGCCGCTGACCCGTATCGATAGGGCGGGCGGAGATAAGCCAGCACAGGTAGAGGGCATCCTCTCGCTGGGCGATGGGCGCGGCGTGCGTTTCGTCGCCGAACCTGCCGACGTACCGCTCGAAGGGGTGAAGCCGCTGCGCGGCCCGGATGCGATGCCCGAATTGTGGGTGCTGCTCCTTGCATCGCTGCTCGGCGGGCTGCTGCTCAACGTCATGCCCTGCGTGTTTCCGATCCTCAGCCTCAAGGCGCTGGCGCTGGCGAAGGCGGGCGGCGACCAGGCGGCGGCGCGGCGCGATGCGCTGGCCTATACAGCCGGCGTCGTGCTGGCCTGTGCGGGGCTCGGCGCGCTGATCCTGCTGCTGCGGTCGGCAGGGCAACAGGTGGGCTGGGCATTCCAGTTGCAGGAGCCTGCGATCATCGCCTCGCTCTTCGTTCTGTCTGCGGCAATCACGGCCAATTTCCTCGGCCTGTTTTCCATTCCGGGGATCGCGATTTCTGGTGGAAAGCCGAGTTCTTCAGGGTCCTTCGCCACCGGTCTGCTCGCCGCATTTGTTGCCACGCCGTGCACCGGTCCTTTCATGGCGCTGGCGCTTGGCGCAGCGCTGGTGCTGCGCCCGGTGGAAGGGCTGGCCATCTTCACCGCGCTCGGCGTGGGTCTTGCACTGCCTTTCCTGCTGGTCGGTTTCGTGCCCGCGATCCGCAAGCGCCTGCCTGCACCGGGACCGTGGATGGAGCGTTTCCGCCGCTGGATGGCGCTGCCGATGGGCCTCACCGCGCTCGCTCTCGCCTGGCTCCTCTGGCGTGTGGGCGGGCCGCTTTTCCTCCTCGCCGGAACGGGCGTCGCGGCAGGCATATTGCTGGCGCTCGGCGCTTTCCTGCCCTCGCGCGCCGGAGAGAAGCGCGACGCGCGGCTGGCCGCGGTCGGCCTCGCCATGGCAGCGATATCGGGTCTTGCGGTGGCCGAAACGTTCGACCCGCCTGTCGCGGAAGAGGCCGAGAGCCTGCTCGCTCCGCGTCCCTTCTCGCAAGACGCGCTGGCCGAAGCGCGGGCGAGCGGGAAGCCGGTCTTCGTGTGGTTCACCGCCGACTGGTGCGTCACCTGCAAGGTCAATGAAAGCGTTGCCATCGAACGCGAGGAAACCCGCGCAGCCTTCGAGCAGGCAGGGGTGATATCGCTACGCGGCGACTGGACGCGCAAGGACGAGGAAATCGCCAGCTTCCTCGCCAGCCAGGGGGCGGCAGGCGTGCCGCTCTACCTGTGGTATCCAGCCGGCGGCGACGCGCAGCAATTGCCGCAGGTGCTTACGCCGGATCTGCTTCCTCAGCTTGCTCAGCCGGGGGCGGAGCGCACTCGCCGATAAATTCGCCCGGCAGGCGGCTGGGGTTGAGCTTGAGCGATCCTGCACCCGGGACGGTCGCTTCCACGCTCCGCGGGCCGGTCAGCACTTCGAGGCGCGGATCGTCGGCGGCAATCCGGCCGCGCCAGACCCATGCTTCCTCCGCTTCTTCCGCATCGATCCACAGCCGTTCGACATGGCCGTTGCCGATGAGCGCGAGGACCGCTTTCGCATCGGGATCGGCTTCGACGAAGCGTGTGTAGCGGATGCGCCCTTCCTCGCAGGCGAGCGCGAAATAGGGAGCGGCGCCGGGCTTGCCGTAGAGCAGCCGTTCGCCATCGGTGCTGCGCGCCCAGACCGCCCCGTCGGTCTCGGGCGAGGCGACCGGCGTGCGCGGCGCGGTGCGTTCACCTGCGATCCGCTCGCGCGTGACATATTCGTCCGAGGCGGGCGGCTTGCAGGCGGACAGCAAGAGAAGGGCGCAGAGCGCGGGCAGGCGGACCATGGAAGCCAGCTACTCCGTGCGCGCCACGGGCGTCAACGCGCCCGGATGAATGCCCTGAGATCGGCGCTGAGTTTTGCCCGGTCTTCGTCGCGCACATACATCATGTGCCCCGCGTCATAGTAACGGAAGGTCAACCGGTCCTGCGGGATTCCCACCCGATTGAGCGAATATTCCGCGCCAAAGAAGGGCGTCGCGAAATCGTACCAGCCTTGCGCGTTGAACAGGCGCAGGCCCGAGTTTTCGCGCATGGCCTTGCCGACGAATGGCGCGACGTTGAGATAGGCATTGCGCCCCCAGCCGCTGCCCAGCGACCAGTCCCAATGCTGGCCCGGATCGCGTCCGATGGACTGGTATTCGCGGTCGGTCGCAAAGCCCAGACTGTCCCGCAGCCAGCTGTTGATCGCGGCCGTGTAGCCTGCATCGATGCCGTAGAAGCTGGGGTCGTTGTCCGGCGTCTCGCCTGCATTGTCGTAGTCGCGGCCGGTGTAGCGCGCATCGAGGCGGCCGATGGTGAGACCTCGGTCGCGCAGCAGTTCCTTGTAGAACCGCTCCGACGTCACGCGCAGTTCCGCCTGGTCGAGATAGGCTTCGGAAAGGCCCGTCAGGCGCGACAGTTCCGCCCGCACGGCCGCGCGTTCTGCCGCGGGGAGGTCCTGTCCCTTCAGCAGCGCGGTCGCATAGGGACCGATGGCGAATTGGCGTGCTTCTTCCGCGATCGATTCGACCGAGGGTGCTTCCACCTTGCCGTGATAGAACGCGGCTGCGGCCATGTTCGGCAGGGTGACGATATAGGCCATCTCGTTGCCCGGCGTCGGTTCGCGCCCCGCGAAGTCGAGGATCGTCGAAACGAGGATCAACCCGTTAAGGCCGACATCGTTGAAGGTGCCGCCTTCAAGCTCGTCCACCACCATCGCGGTGCGCGTGGTGCCGTAGCTTTCCCCGCCGAGGTACTTGGGGCTGTTCCAGCGGCCATTGTCGTTGATCCAGCGCCGGATGACCTGCGCCACGGCCTTCGCGTCCTGCCTGAGGCCGTAGTATTTCTTCGGGTCGGTTCCGTCGGTCAGGTAGCTGAAGCCCGTGCCCGGCGGATCGATGAAGACGAGGTCGGCGACGTCGATCAGGCTGTCGGGATTGTCGAGCAGCGGGTAGGGCGGCGCCCCGTCGTCGCGCGCATCGGAAGGGATGGCGACCCGTTTCGGCCCCCATGCACCCATCTGCAGCCACACCGAGCCCGAACCGGGGCCACCATTGTAGATGAAGAACACCGGGCGCGATGTGTCGCGCGGGCTCTTAACATAGCTGGTGGTGACGATGACCGCTTCCTGCTTGCCGTCGTCGCCGGTCAGGATCGTCTCGCCCACGGTCGCCTTGTAGGCGATGCGCTGCCCGCCGAAGGTGCCGGACAGGTCGCGGCTCTTCACCTGCGGCGTGATCATTTCGGCCTGCGCCGACGCCTCCGGCTTTTCCTGTGCAGCAAGGGGCGTGGCGAGGGCGAGTGCCGCTGCAGCGGCCAACAGCTGTCTGGTCATGGGATGGCTATGGCAAAGCCCGGAGCCTGCGTAAATTCCCCTCTATCCGGCCGGTTTGACGAATTTCATGACGAAGCGATCGGTCTTGCCGCGGATCGCGGGGTCGAACACGCCTACGTCGAGCGGGTCGTCCGGATTGGCCAGCATGTCGCTTTCCGCTTCCAGCACGAAGCCCGCCTTCTCGAAATCGGCACGCACCACGGCAGGGTCGATGCGGTGGAAATCGTCCACCGTCTTGCGGGTGTCGCCCGGCTTGCCGGTGTGATCGATCACCCCGACCACGCCGCCCGGTTTCATCGTCGCATAAAGCGCTGCGAGAAACTGCTCGGGATCGGTGCGCGGCAGCTTGTACTCTTCCGATTCCCAATACACGTCATGGTAGTTGAGGTTCATGATCGCGAAATCGAAGCGGTCGGCACCGGGAGCGAACTTCTCGAAGGGATAGCGTTCCACGGCAATCCCGGGTTCGCGCTCGGACAGCGCGCTCCAGGCTTCCTCGTCATAGAATTGCTCGGGTTCGAAGGCGGTGACGCTGCCGTTCTCACCCACCGCGCGGGCAAGGATTTCCGCCCAATAGCCGCCGCCCGAGATGACATCGACCGCCGCATCGCCCTGTTCGAGCCCGAGGAAGGCGAGGATTTCGGCCGGCTTGCGCCCGGCATCGCGTTCACGTGCGGCTTCGGGCCGCGCCTCGTTTGCGACCGCCGCAGCCAGCGCGTCGGCCGATACGGCCTGTGTTTCTGCAGGCGGGGCGGCGTCCTCGGATGCTGGCTGCGAACAGGCGGCAAGCGACAGGGCCAGCGCGCTGGTCAGGATCAAATATGGCTTCACGGTTCTCTCCCCTTGCGATGAAGGCGCCAGCTTGCGCCCTCGCTGGTGAGGAGGGAAGCCCGCGAACCAACGCCGGTCGAACCGCGCGCTCCGCTGGTCGATGATTGCCGCAGGTTAAGGTTTGCCGCCCATCCGCTTGTAGCGTGTCTTGCCGTAGCGGGTCTTGCGCGTGCCGGGGCGCCCAGCATCGCTGCGCCCGACGCGCGGGGCCTTCTTTTCCTCGTCGCCAAGGCCGAGCTCGTCGTTTTCGAGGCGGCGGATTTCGTCGCGCAGGCGTCCGGCTTCCTCGAATTCGAGGTCGGCAGCAGCAGCCCGCATCCGCTTTTCGAGGTCCTCGATATAGGCGCGCAGGTTATGGCCGACGAGGTTGTTGCGCTCGTCATCGCCCGTATCGACGGTTACGCCATCCTGCGCGGCGGTATGTGCGACGATGTCGGCGATCTGGCGCTTGATCGTCTGCGGCGTGATGCCATGTTCCTCGTTGTAGGCACGCTGCTTCTCGCGGCGGCGCTCGGTCTCCGCCATGGCGCGCTCCATGCTGCCGGTCACGCGGTCGGCATAGAGGATCACGCGGCCATCGACGTTACGCGCGGCGCGGCCGATGGTCTGGATCAGCGAGGTTTCCGAACGCAGGAAGCCTTCCTTGTCGGCATCGAGAATGCAGACGAGGCCGCATTCGGGAATGTCGAGGCCCTCGCGCAGCAGGTTGATGCCCACCAGCACGTCATAAACGCCGAGCCGCAGATCGCGGATCAGCTCGATACGCTCCAGCGTCTCCACGTCGGAGTGCATGTAGCGCACGCGCACGCCCGCCTCGTGCATGAATTCGGTGAGGTCTTCCGCCATCCGCTTGGTCAGCGTGGTGACAAGCGTGCGGTAGCCCAGCTTGGCGGTCTTCTTGCATTCCTCGATGCAGTCCTGGACCTGGTCTTCCACCGGCTTGATCTCGACCGGCGGGTCGATGAGGCCGGTCGGCCGGATGACCTGTTCGGCAAAGACGCCGCCGGTCTGCTCCATTTCCCACGAACCGGGCGTGGCCGAGACGGCAAAGGTCTGCGGGCGCATCGCGTCCCATTCGTTGAACCGCAACGGGCGATTGTCGATGCAGGACGGCAGGCGGAAACCGTATTCGGCGAGCGTCAGTTTGCGGCGGTGGTCCCCGCGCGCCATCGCGCCGATCTGCGGCACCGTCTGGTGGCTTTCGTCCACGAACAGCAGCGCATTGTCGGGCAGGTATTCGAACAGCGTCGGCGGCGGTTCTCCCGGCAGGCGGCCGGTGAGGAAGCGGCTGTAATTCTCGATCCCTGCGCAGCTACCGGTTGCAGCGATCATCTCGAGGTCGAAATTGGTGCGCTGCTCCAGCCGCTGGGCTTCGAGGAGGCGGCCTTCCTCGTGCAGTTCCTTGAGGCGCTCCTGCAGCTCGAACTTGATGGCCTCGGCGGCCTGCTTCATCGTCGGGCCGGGGGTAACGTAGTGCGAATTCGCATAGACGCGCACCTTGTCGAGCGTAGCGCCCTTCTTTCCGGTGAGCGGATCGAACTCGCTGATTTCCTCGATCTCGTCGCCGAAGAAGCTGATCCGCCAGGCCATGTCCTCGTAATGCGAGGGGAAGATCTCGAGACTGTCGCCGCGCACGCGGAAATTGCCGCGCGCAAAGGCGGCATCGTTGCGCTTGTATTGCAGGGCCACCAGCTTGCGGATCAGCTCGCGCTGGTCGACCGTCTCGCCGGTCTTGATGTCGAAGATCATCGCCGAATAGGTCTCGACCGACCCGATACCATAGAGGCAGCTGACCGAAGCGACGATGATCACGTCGTCACGCTCCAGCAGGGCGCGGGTGGCCGAGTGGCGCATCCGGTCGATCGCCTCGTTCACCGAGCTTTCCTTCTCGATGTAGGTGTCCGACCGCGGCACGTAGGCTTCGGGCTGGTAGTAGTCGTAATAGCTGACGAAATACTCGACCGCGTTTTCGGGGAAGAAGCTCTTGAACTCGCCATAGAGCTGCGCGGCGAGGATCTTGTTCGGGGCCAGGATCAGGGCGGGGCGCTGCAATTCCTCGATCACCTTGGCCATGGTGAAAGTCTTGCCCGAACCGGTCACGCCCAGCAGTACCTGCGTCTGTTCGCCGTCCTTCGCCGCGCTGGTCAGTTCCGCGATCGCGGTCGGCTGGTCGCCCGAGGGGGTGTAGTCGGACACCAGCTTGAACGGGCGCCCGCCCATCGACTTTTCCGGGCGTGCAGGCTTGTGCGGCACGAACTCGCCGGTGGTGTCGGGTTCTTCGAGTCCGCGTCGGATAACTAGCTCTGCCATGCGCGCACATATGGGGAACGTTATGGCGCGGTGCAACGCCGCTTGCGTCGCGCCCAGCGGCTGCTAGCGTCGCGGGCAAATCACTACGGAGCTTTCCATGCGCCTTCCCATTACGCTTGCCATCGCCAGTCTCGCCCTCGCATCGTGCGGGAGCTCCGACGATGCGGATACCGACGGGGACGGAAGCGTCTCGGCCGACGAGATCAAGGCCGCCACCGCCAAGGTAAAGCCGCTGGAAGCAGGCCAGTACAAGATGAACATGGAACTGGTCGAACTGGTCGATCCGACCATGAGCGAGCAGGAAATCGCGCAGGCGAAGGAATTCATGGGCGCCATGGGCGGCATGGCTCCGCCGCGCTGCCTCAATGAAGAGGACGCCAAGAAGGGCATGGTCGGCGTGGCCGAGCAGCTTCAGAACGGCGACTGCAACGTCGACAGCCTGACATCCAATGCCGACGGCATGCAGGCGGCCATGACCTGCAAGGCGGCAGGCGGCGATGCCAAGGTCTCGCTCGCCAGCACCTCGACCGGTACGGCGTCCGAAATGACCATGACCGCCATCGAACCGTCCGAACAGGGCGAGAAGAAGGTCACGATGAAGGTTTCCATGACGCGGACCGGCGACTGCACCTGACCTGCACCATGCAGCACTTGCGTCCGTGATGTGACGCGGGGCGGTTCAAGGAACCGAAATCCGGCGTAGTGGATTATTACGGAACGATGGCAACGTTACCGTTCTACGAATCACGCCAGGAAATGAGCCGCCGGCTGGCGCTGGCGGCCGAGCCGTGCCCCGACGACGCGCGCGGGCCGCGGGCCCTGCTGCTGGCCAAGGAATTCCTCTGGCCGGTCGAGCCGATCAGGCGCCGGTTCGAGGATTTCACTGTCGAGAAAGCGCGCAATCCGCGCCACGTGATGCTGTTGCCCGGTTTCGGGGCCCATCCGATCCGCATGCGCTGGATGGCGCGCAAGCTGGAAGAGGCGGGTCATACTGCCAAGCGCTGGGGCCTCGGCTACAACCTCGGTGCGACCGCTGACCGTTTCGCCAAGGTGGAACGCCGCCTGCTCGACCTCCATTCGCGCTATGGCGAGCCGATCGTGCTGGTCGGCTGGAGCCTTGGCGGCGTAATGGCGCGCGAACTGGCCAAGAAGCATCCGGCGAAGGTCGCCAAGGTCGTGACCATGGGATCGCCCTTTTCCGGCTCGCCCCGCGCGAACAATGGCTGGCGCGCCTACCAGGCGATTGCCGGACACCGCGTGGACGAACCCGAGATCGACACCGTGGTAAGCGAAAAGCCGCCGGTCGAAACGGTCGCCTTCTGGTCGCCGCGCGACGGCATCGTGCACCCGCGCTCCGCCTGCGGACGGCCGGGCGAACGCGACCGTGCCGTTGCCCTGCGCTGCTCGCACATGGGTTTCGTCCTTACGCACGAGGCCATGGGCGCGCTTCTTTCGGAACTTGATCGCGCTTGAGCCTTTAGTCTGTTAAGCAGGACGCCGGGTCCTGCAGCCCCGCGCGTCCTGCGTGGCGGTCAGACAATCGGGGGTTCATGAGCGGCGAGGCCGAATTCTTCAACGAGATGCGCGAACCCGACGGATCGGTTCGCGATGCCTACGCCGACTATTGCGGCTGGTTCAACGACCAGGACAGCAAGCTGCTGAAGCGCAAGCACGCGGAGGCCGAAACCAACTTCCGCAAGACCGGCATTACCTTCAACGTCTACGGCGAGGACGAGGCGGAAGAGCGCCTCATCCCCTTCGACATGGTCCCGCGCATCATCACGGCGGGCGAATGGCGTCGCCTCACGCGCGGCATCGAACAGCGCGTGTCCGCGCTCAATGCCTTCATGCACGACCTCTACCACCGGCAGGAAATCGTGCGCGCCGGACGCCTGCCGCAGCGCCTGCTGCGCGACAACGAGGCATGGCTGCCCAATATGGTCGGCTTCACGCCGCCGGGCGGGGTTTACACCCATATCGTCGGCATCGACCTCGTGCGTACGGGGCCGGACGAGTTCTTCGTGCTGGAAGACAATGCTCGCACGCCTTCTGGCGTCAGCTACATGCTGGAAAATCGCGAAACCATGATGGCGATGTTTCCCGAACTCTTCCTGCGCTGCCCAGTCGAGAGCGTTTCGGATTATCCGCGCCGCCTTGCCAAGAGCCTTGCCGCCTGCGCGCCCGATTGCGCGGGCGACAAGCCGGTGGTCGCGGTGCTGACGCCGGGCATCTACAATTCCGCCTATTTCGAACACGCCTTCCTCGCCGACCAGATGGGCGCGGAGCTGGTGGAGGGCAGCGACCTGCGCGTCGTCGATGGCCGCGTCGCGATGCGCACAACCAGCGGCTACAAGGCGGTCGACGTCATCTATCGCCGCGTGGACGATGAATTTCTCGATCCGCTCACCTTCAATCCCGACAGCATGCTCGGCGTGCCAGGGATCATGGATGTGTACCGCGCGGGCGGGGTAACCATTGCCAACGCGCCAGGCACGGGTGTCTGCGACGACAAGGCGATCTATTCCTTCATGCCGGAAATCGTCGAATTCTACACCGGCGAGAAGCCCCTGCTTCCGAACGTGGAAACATGGCGTTGCGCCGACGAGGACAGCCTCAAATATGTCCTCGACAACCTCGGCGAGCTGGTCGTGAAGGAAGTGCACGGGTCGGGCGGTTACGGCATGCTGGTCGGCCCTGCCTCGACCAAAAAGGAAATCGAGGAATTCCGCGCCAAGCTGGTCGACAACCCCTCGAACTACATCGCCCAGCCGACGCTTTCGCTCTCGACCTGCCCGATCTTCACCAAGAAGGGCCTCGCGCCGCGCCATGTGGACCTGCGCCCCTTTGTGCTGGTCTCGCCCGACAAGATCGACATCACGCCCGGCGGCCTGACCCGCGTGGCGCTGAAGGAAGGTTCGCTGGTCGTGAATTCGAGCCAGGGTGGCGGCACGAAAGATACCTGGGTGCTCAAGGATTGATGCTGGGAAGAACCGCCAACGGACTGTTCTGGATGTTCCGCTATCTCGAGCGGGCGGAGAACACCGCGCGCCTGCTCGATGCAGGACTGCGCATGGCGCTGACCCGCGACCTCGTCACGGCCGAAGAGGAATGGCGCTCCGTCATTGCCACCGCGGGGCAACGCGCGGGATACGAGGCGAAGCACGGCACCTACACCGGCAACCAGACCTGGAATTACATGCTGCGCGACAAGGGCAACCCGTCATCGGTGCTGTCGATGTTCAGCCTCGTGCGACAGAACGCACGGCTGGCACGCAACGCCATCAGCGGCGAGTTGTGGGAAGCGATCAACGAGAACTGGCTGGTGATCGAGGACCAGCTATCTAAGCCCGTGGGCGAGAACCGCGTGCTCGATACGGTGGCGACCATCCGCCGAGCAGGCACGCTGGCGCATGGCGCGCTGGCCGGGTCCATGCTGCGCGACGAAGGCTATCACTTCGCCCGCGCCGGCACATTTATCGAGCGGGCCGACAGCATCGCGCGGATTCTCGACATCAAGTACTACCTGCTGCTGCCCTCGCTCTCCTACGTCGGGTCCAGCCTCGATACGGGGCAATGGGACCAGGTGCTCCGGTCTGTTTCCGGCGACCGCGCCTATCGCTGGCTCAATGCAGGCCAGATCGATGCACGCGGGATCTGCGAATTCCTGATCCTCGACGAGAGTTTCCCGCGCAGCCTCGCCTTCTGTTATTGTGCGCTGCGAGACGACCTCGCTGCCCTTGCGCGCCTGCATGGCAGCGAAGGGCACAGCAACATGCTGATGCGCGATGCCGACACGCGGCTGACCGAACTGACCATCGATGACATCTTCGATCAGGGCCTGCACGAATTCCTCGTCGAATTCACCGCGAACAATGCTTCTATCGCCGATGCCATTGCCAACGACTACAGGTTCCTTGCCTGATGCGCCTCTCGATCCGCCATACGACCCGCTACCGTTTCGACCAGCCCGTAGTGCACGCATTGCAGCGGCTGCGGCTGGTGCCCAAGCAGACGCAGGGGCAGGAAATCCTCGACTGGTCGATGGAATACGAGAACGCCCGCGAGGAACTGCAGTTCGAGGATCAGCACCATAACACGACCACGCTGGTGTCGGTCGAACAGGGCACGCGCGAGGTCACGATTACCTGCCGGGGCCGGGTGGACACGCACGACCATGCCGGTGTTATCGGACAGCACGCGGGGCATCTGCCCCTGTGGAGTTTCCTCACGCAAAGCAAGCTTACCCGCCCGGGGCCGGGCATGCGCAAGTTCATCGGCGAAATGCGCAAGTCCGGCGCAGACCGGCTGGAAATGCTGCACGAGCTTTCGCGCGCGATCCTGGGCCGGGTGGAATATACGATCGGAGCCACTCATCCCGGCACTTCGGCAGAGGAAAGCTTCGCCGCGCGCGCAGGGGTCTGCCAGGACCATGCGCACATCTTCATAGGCAGTGCGCGGGCCATGGACATCCCGGCGCGCTATGTCTCCGGCTACCTGATGATGAATGATCGCGTCGAACAGGACGCGACCCACGCCTGGGCAGAAGCCTATGTCGAAGGGCTGGGCTGGGTGGGCTTCGACGTGTCGAACGGGATCTCCCCCGATACGCGCTATGTCAGGGTTGCCACGGGGCGGGATTATCGCGATGCCGCGCCGGTGACGGGCATCAGCTTCGGCAATACGACGCAGGTGCTCGAAGTCGACGTGGCGGTCGAACAGCAGCAAGTGCAGCAGTAATCGCGAGAGTGGACCGGGAATGACCTATTGCGTGGGAATGGTGCTCGAAAAGGGCCTCGTCCTGATGAGCGACACCCGCACCAATTCAGGCGTCGACAACATTTCGGTCTTCCGCAAGATGTT
The DNA here is from genome assembly GCF_020171365.1 of Qipengyuania gaetbuli. NCBI lineage: Bacteria > Pseudomonadati > Pseudomonadota > Alphaproteobacteria > Sphingomonadales > Erythrobacteraceae > Qipengyuania > Qipengyuania gaetbuli. The sequence goes on from NZ_JAIUZO010000002.1 coordinate 2,048,746, forward strand.
CACCTGGCAGGTCCCGGGCGAACGGATCATCACGCTGATGACGGCCGGCAATCTCGCCACGACGCAGGCAGTCATCAGCCAGCTCGAAGAACGCGCGAAGGAACCGGACGAGCGCGACAACGCGATCCTCAAGTCGCCGACCATGTTCCAGGTGGCGACCGAAATCGGGCGACTGCTGCGCGACATCATTTCCGAACGGCAGGGCGTGAACGGCGACCGCGGACATGGCCGCTTCACGGCCTCCATCATCGTGGCAGGCCAGATCAAGGGCATGGAGCCGCGCCTGTTCATGGTCTATCCCGAAGGCAATTTCATCGAGGCCAGCCTCGACACGCCCTTCTTCCAGATCGGCGAGACCAAGTATGGTCGTCCCATCATCATTCGCGGCTACGACCGCCAGATGAGCCTTGAAGACGGGGTGAAGCTGCTCATGGTCAGTTTCGATTCCACGCTGAAGGCCAATCTATCGGTCGGCCTGCCGCTCGACCTGCAGGTCATCGAACGCGACAGCTACGAGGCCAGCCACCAGCACCGCGTGACCCATGACGACCCCTATTTCCAGGCAATTTCGTCGAGCTGGGGCGACGCGCTGAAGAACGCGTTCCACTCGCTTCCCGATTACAGTTTCTACTTCGAAGAGTAGTCGCCGGTAACTTCATCCGAAGCGGACGCATTTTTCGGTGAGGATTTCAGCCGGAGTTCCCGGCTTTAAGCCAGCATTTGGTCCGCATCCGTAGTCTTACGGAATGCGCATTCTTCCCTAGGGTGGCAAAGTTCTCCTTATGGAACAGCGGCATACCCTTCACATCGTCGACGGCTCCAGCAGGGCGCGGGCAGAGCAGGCGCATCTCGGCTTCGACATCGGACACCATTGCGAAGTCTATGCGGATGTCGATGAACTCATCGCCGCCGCGCCGGACAGGGGCGTGGTCATCGCCTGCGACGAAGAGGGGCGCGGTTCGGTCGCCCAGGTGCTGCGGCGGCTGGCGTATGCAGGGCTGTGGCTGCCTGTGGTCGCCACGTCGTCGGATCCGCGCCCCGGCCGGGTGGTGGCAGCGATCAAGGCGGGCGCACTCGATTACCTGCGCCTCCCGCTGCAGGTCGAACGCCTCGCCGAAACGGTGGTGCGCATTGCAGAGGAAGCGGAAGCCTATGGCATTGCGCGCCGCAAGATGATCGACGCCCGCAATCGCCTGGCCACCCTGTCACCGCGCGAGCGGGAGGTGCTCGACTGGCTCGCGGAAGGGCGGAGCAACAAGATGATCGCTCGCGAGCTGGAAATCAGTCCGCGCACTGTCGAAATCCACCGTGCCAACATGATGAGCAAGCTTGGCGCGCATCACGCGGCCGAGGCGGTCAGGCTGCGGATCGAGGCGCATCTCGATGGCGCGCAAGCGAGCTCCGCCTAGCGTTCGCCCACGAGCCCGCGGGTCGCACCCTGGGCTGCTCAGCGGCAGAAACTGCCGCTACCGAATTCGAGGTGCAGGTGATCGCGGTGCGCCGCGTTGTAATCCGGGCCGAGCACGGTCCCGAAGCGCTTGCAGGCGCTGGCATGGACGGTGCGCAGGAATTCACGCTCCTCGCGCGATGCGCTCCACCCTTCCTTCACCGTGATCCGCCGCCCGTCGGCAAGGACGAAGCCGGACACGTCGACGGCGTGCGCGCGCGAGTGAGCGGACAGGCGGTTCGTTCCCGCAACATTGCGGCAGGCATAGCTGCCGAAGGTCTCGATCCGGGCAAGCCCACTGCCGAGGATCTGGCGCGCTGCGCGGTCGACGCCGAAACGCGCCCATGCAGCAAAATCGTTCGCAACCGGACAGGCGATGGAGGGCAAATTGGTCACGCCGAAGCTTCCCCCGTCGCCTGCCAATTGGTCCAGACTGACTGTGTTCGAAGTGGAACAGCCGCCCGCCCGCAACTTGTCGGGCAAGGGCGAGAAACGCGCACCCGATTTGCCCAGATCGGCGAGACATTGGCGCCCTTCCGCGGACTGCAGGATCGGGGCGGTCAAAACAGGACCAGCCTTGACCGGCGCCTCGCTGCGGCGATCGGGCACCATGCCGCATGACGCGGCAAGCAGCGACACGGCGATTGCGGCAAGAGACCCGATCCTCATCGCACCAGAGGATACATCGTGCCCGAATCGCGGGCAAGCGACTGATTATTCGGGTGCGGCGAGCTGTTGCCAGAGTTCGATCTTCACCCCGTTCGGGTCGAGCAGCCAGGCGAACTTGCCGTAGCCTTCGTCCACCTCGTCGAGCACGTCGACACCCTTGGCGCGAAGCTGGGCCACGAAGCCGTCGAGATCGTCCACGCGAAGGTTGATCATGAAGCTGGCCGTACCCGGCTTAAGGTAACTGTCGTCCTTGAAGTGGCTGATGAGCGAATAGGGCTTCTCACCGGTTTCCTCGCTCCAGCGGAGCATGGGGCCATAGTCGCCATCGATACCCAGCGTGTCGCGGTACCAGGCGCGTGTCGCCTCGGGGTCATCGACCACGTAGAACACGCCGCCAAGGCCGGTAATCTTCGCCATATCCGCCTCCTTCGTCAGGCTGCTGCCTGCTTGCCGTCCGGCGCCGTCGCCTTGCTGACCAGCCAGATGGCGAGCCATGCGGCGATGAAGCCGGGGACGATTTCATACAGGCCGCCGTCGAAACCGGGAAGCTGCGCATTCCAGCCCAGCGCAATCCACGCCGCGACCACCGCCGCGCCGGTGACGAGACCCGCCACGGCGCCTGCGCCCGTCATGCGGTCCCAGGTCAGCGATAGGATGATGAGCGGACCGAAGGCCGCGCCGAAGCCAGCCCAGGCATTCGACACGAGGCCCAGCACCTGGCTTTCGGGATCGCGCGCGATCCAGATTGCCGCCAGCGCCACCAGCGCCACGCAGATGCGGCCCACGTTGACACTCTCGCGCTCGCCAGCTTCCTTGCGGAAGAACAGCTTGTAGAAATCCTCGGTCAGTGACGAGGAAGCGACCAGCAATTGCGAACTGATCGTCGACATGATCGCGGCCAGCAGCGCTGCCAGCAGGAAGCCGGTGACCAGCGGGTGGAACAGCAGGTTCGCAAGGACGATGAAGATCGTCTCCGGATCGTCGATCACGAGCCCGTTGCGCTCGACATAGGCGCGGCCCGCGATGCCGATGCCGATCGCCCCGATCAGCGCGACACCCATCCAGGTCATGCCGATATTGCGCGCGGTCTTGACCTCTTCCACCGAGCGGACGGCCATGAAGCGCACGATGATGTGCGGCTGGCCGAAATAGCCGAGGCCCCAGGTCACGGCGCTGATGAAGCCAAGGGCGGTCAGGCCCTGCGTCAGGCTGAGGAAGCCGTCGACCGGCACCTGCGTCAGCGACCCGCCCGCGCTGCCGCCGGGGCCGAACATGATCACGAGCGGCATGATGACGAGCGCGGTCACCATGATGAGACCCTGTACGAAATCGGTCAGGCTGACGGCAAGGAAACCGCCGATCATGGTATAGGCCAGCACGACCAGGCAGGTGATCCAGATGCCGAGCATGTAATCGCTCATCCCCACATCGGGCAACAGGCCAGCAAAGCTCGTCTCGAACAGCTTGCCGCCGCCGACGAGGCCGGCGGCCGTGTAGACGGAGAAGAAGACCACCACGATCAGCGCGGAAATCACGCGCAGCGCGACTGCCTTGTCGGGGAAGCGATTGGCGAGGAATTCGGGGATAGTGAGGGCATTGCCCAGGTCCTGCGTCTGCTTGCGCAGGCGCGGGGCTACGATCAGCCAGTTGAAATAGGCGCCCACGAACAGGCCGATCCCGATCCACGCTTCGACCAGGCCAGCAGCATAAAGCGCACCCGGCAGGCCGAGCAGCAGCCAGCCGCTCATGTCGGAGGCACCGGCGGACAGCGCCGCCACGGATGGCGAAAGGTTGCGTCCGGCGAGGAGATATCCTTCGCTGGTGTCGGTCGAACGCCGCCAGGCCCACAGGCCGATGGCAAGCATGAGGATGAAATAAAGGGCGAGAGAAATCAGTGTTCCGGTCTGCATGGCGAGGCAGGTAACAAATGCAACCGGTGCTGGCCAGCGAACCGTGCCGGCAGCCTTGAGCACCGCTTGAGGCTTGGCGTGATGCCGCTTCGCCTCTAGCACCCTAGGCAATCAGGCAGAGAGGAGCCCCATCCATGACCCAGCCCGCACGCTTTACCGGCAAGACTGTCATCGTCACCGGGTCGTCGATGGGGATAGGCGAAGCTATCGCACGGCGCTTCCATGCAGAGGGCGCCAATGTCGTGCTCAATTCGCGCAAGGCCGAGGATTGCGACAAGGTCGCCGCATCGCTGGGCGGTGAACGTGTGCTCGTAGCTGCGGGTGACGTGTCTTCCTCCGCCTTCGCCAGGGAGATGGTCGAGAAGACCGTCGCGGCCTTTGGCGGCATCGACGTGCTGGTGAACAATGCGGGCGTCGGACGTGCCGGGCGCCTGAGCGATGCATCGGACGAGTTCATCGACATGATCATCGACATCAACCTGAAGGGCATCCTCTATCTGACGCGCGAGGCTTTTCCGCATCTGCTGGCGGCCAAGGGCAATGTGATCAATATCTCGAGCGTGTCGGGCCTCGGCGGCGACTGGGGGCTGGGCGTCTACAACGCTTCCAAGGGCGGAGTGTGCAACCTCACCCGCGCCATGGCGCTGGAATTCGGCAGCCAGGGCGTGCGCGCCAACGCCGTGTGCCCGTCCATGACGCGGTCGGACATGACCACGGGCGTGACCGAGAACGAGGGTGCGATGAAGATGCTGCGCAACCGCATGCCGCTCGGCCGCGCTGCCGAGCCCGACGAGATCGCTGGGCCCGTGCTGTTTCTCGCGAGCGAGGATGCCGTGTTCGTCAACGGCGTGAATCTGCCGGTCGACGGCGGGATCACGGCGTCGAACGGCCAGCCGAATTTCTTCGGCTGACCTTCGCCAGACTTAGCCCTGCGCGGCGCGCTTTGCGCGCTTGCGCTCGTGCGGGTCGAGGATGGCCTTGCGCAGGCGGATGCTTTCCGGCGTCACTTCGACCATTTCGTCGTCGTCGATATAGGCGATCGCCTGTTCGAGCGTCATCACGCGCGGCGGGGTGAGGCGGATGGCATCGTCCTTGCCGGTCGAACGGAAGTTCGTCAGCTGCTTCGACTTCATCGGGTTCACTTCGAGATCGTCCGGCTTGGCGTTTTCGCCGATGATCATGCCTTCGTAGATCTTCGCGCCGCCGCGGATGAACAGCTCGCCGCGTTCTTCCAGCGCATTGAGCGCGTAGGGGACGGCTTCACCCGGGACCATCGAGATGAGGACGCCGTTCTGGCGACCTTCGATCGGCCCGCGGTAGGTGTCGTACTTTTCGAACAGGCGGTTCATGATGCCCGTGCCGCGCGTATCGGACAGGAATTCGCCGTGATAGCCGATAAGGCCGCGCGAGGGCGCCGAGAAGGTGATGCGGGTCTTGCCCGATCCGCTCGGACGCATCTCGGTAAGATCGGCCTTGCGGCGCTGCATCTTCTCCACGACCGTGCCCGAGTGTTCATCATCGACGTCGATGACGACGGTCTCGAACGGCTCCATGCGCTGTCCGTTTTCCTCGCGAAACAGCACACGCGGACGGCTGATGCCGAGTTCGAATCCTTCGCGCCGCATGGTCTCGATCAACACGCCCAGCTGGAGTTCGCCGCGCCCGGCGACTTCGAAGGCATCCTTGTCCTCGCTTTCGGTGACGCGGATGGCGACATTCGTTTCCGCTTCACGCATCAGGCGGTCACGGATCATGCGGCTCGTTACCTTGGTGCCTTCGCGCCCGGCAAGCGGACTGTCGTTGACGGCAAATCGCATGGCCAGCGTCGGCGGATCGATCGGCTGCGCTTCGATCGGCGTCTTGATGCTGGGATCGGCAATGGTGTTGGCCACGGTCGCCTTTTCAAGGCCCGCAAGCGCGATGATATCGCCTGCCTCGGCGCTTTCGACCGGCACGCGGTCGAGCCCGTCGAACGACAGCAGCTTGGTCGCACGACCGACTTCGAGGACGTTACCCTGCGCATCGAGTGCGTGGATCGGATCGTTGAGCTTGATCGTCCCCGACTGGACGCGGCCGGTCAGCACGCGGCCCATGAAATTGTCACGGTCGAGCAGGGTGGCAAGGAAGCTGAACGGTGCTTCGGTGTCGAGGCCCGGGGCAGGGACGTGGTCCACGATCAGCTGGAAGAGCGGGTTGAGATCGCCCGAACGCGCAGTTTCGTCGTCGCTGGCATAGCCATCGCGGCCCGAAGCCCACAGGCTCGGGAAATCGAGCTGGTCGTCATTCGCATCGAGGCTGGCGAAGAGGTCGAACACTTCGTCGAGCACTTCTTGCGGGCGCGCGTCGCTGCGGTCGATCTTGTTGACGACCACGATGGGGCGCAAGCCCAGGCCAAGTGCCTTGCCGGTCACGAATTTGGTCTGCGGCATCGGACCTTCAGCGGAATCGACCAGCAGGATCACGCCATCGACCATGCTCAGGATCCGTTCGACTTCCGCGCCGAAGTCGGCGTGGCCTGGCGTGTCGACGATGTTGATGCGCGTGCCGTTCCATTCGACGCTGGTGCACTTGGCAAGGATGGTGATGCCGCGCTCCTTTTCCAGCTCGTTCGAATCCATCGCGCGCTCTTCGACACGCTGGTTTTCACGGAAGGTGCCGGACTGGCGGAAGAGCTGGTCGACGAGGGTGGTCTTGCCGTGGTCGACGTGGGCGATGATCGCCACGTTGCGAAGGTCGCGGGACATAATCTGATGCTTTCGTAAGGATGCCGTAGCGGCGGACGATTCTGGCCCGCTCAATTCGTGCGCGCCCCTAGCCCAAATGGTGCAATGCGGCAAGCACGAGCCTGTGTCACATCGGGAACACACTTAAAATTATGTTGCTGAAGCGCAACGCATAAGGCTTGAGCGCGGCGTCTTGTGCTTCTATTCGCGCATACGTCTGCGTGATTTTGGGATCAGAAGACAGACCCGAAACGCTATCGTTGGAGAGGACGCGTTTATATGAAATTTACAGCACTTGGTCGTACCGCGGCCGTCCGTTCTGCCCTTTTGATTGGCACCGCTGCTCTGGCATTGCCCGGCGTTGCCCTGGCGCAGGATGATGTCGATGCTGCTGAAGAACCTGATGAGAACATCATCGTGGTTACGGCAACCAAGCGCGAACAGACGCTGCAGGAAACCCCGATTTCGGTCTCGGTAACCACCGGTGAAACACTTGAAGCCGCGCAGATCCGAGACGTACTCGACCTGCAGACCGTCACCCCCTCACTCCGCGTCAGCCAGTTGCAGAACGCCTCGGCATCGACTTTCATCATTCGTGGCTTCGGCAATGGCGACAACAACTTCGGCATTGAGCCTTCTGTCGGTGTATTCATCGACGGCGTGTTCCGTTCGCGTTCGGCCGCGGCCCTGTCTGACCTTCCGAACGTACAGCGGATCGAAGTTCTCAACGGCCCGCAATCAACGCTGTTCGGCAAGAATGCTTCTGCAGGCGTGATCTCGGTCGTGACCCGCCCGCCGCAATTCGAATTCGGAGGGTCGCTCGAAGCCAGCTACGGCAATTACAATGCTCTGGTGCTCAAGGGTGATATCACCGGACCGATCAGCGATACGATCGCGTTCTCGGTAGACGGTAGCTACAACACTCGCGATGGCTATGCGACCATCGTCAACCTGGGCGAGGAAATTTCGAACCGCAATCGCTGGGCCGCTCGTGGGCAGTTGCTGTTCGAACCGACCCCTGATCTCAGTGTCCGACTGATCGGCGATTATTCGAAAATCGACGAAGTTTGCTGCCAGGTCTCCACGCTCGTTGCCGGACCGACTGCGGCTGCAGTTGTTGGCGTAGGCGGTAACCTCACTACCGACTTCTTCGGTTATACGACCTACCTCAACCAGCAGCCGGTGAACAAGGTGGATAACTACGGCGTGTCGGGTCAGATCGACTGGGAGACCGGCCCGATCTCGGTGACCTCGATCACATCGTATCGCAAGCTCGCCAACTTCCTGGATCAGGACGTCGATTTCACCAGCGCGGATATCCTTTACGAAACACGTGATCAGGGCGTCGACACATTCACGCAGGAACTGCGGGTTGCTTCCGACTTCGATGGCCCGATCAACTTCTTGCTGGGCGGCTATTATTTCGACGAAAGCATCACGCAGGACAGCTTCCTGACGACCGGAACGCAGGCCCGCAGCTTCTTCACCCTGCTGGCGCGGGCGGCGACAATGGATCCTACCTTCACTTTCAACGCGATTGAAAGCGGGGTGGGTTTCCCGCAGAACAGCATCTTCTCGGCTGGTCCGCTGACTTCTGAAACCTACTCGATGGACAACCAGTCCTACTCGATTTTCGGAACGGTCGATTTCGAGCCCGTTGATGGCCTCGTTTTCACCGGCGGTTTCAACTACACCGACGACAAGAAGGACTTTGCGCTCGCGGGTCAGGCGTTTGATGAGCTGGCAAATTTCAATGCGATCGATGCCTTCATCACCTTGGCGACCAGCGGAACGGTGACAAACGCAGCGCAGTTCAATGCCTTGCCTGTCGCCAACCGCACGGCCCTGAGTACCTTGGCCTTTACGCAATGTTCAGCCAGCGCTCCGCCGCCGAACTGCAACCCGCTTCTTCCGCTTGTGGGCCTGGCACCGTTCCAGTTCCAGCCACCGTTCCTGACCATCCCGAACGCGGTTGAAGACGGCAAGACGGCCGATGACAAGTTCACCTACCTGCTGCGTGCAGCGTATCAGGTTTCGAACGAGGTCAACGTCTACGCCAGCTATGCGACCGGCTTTAAGGCAAGCTCGGTCAACCTATCGCGTGATTCGCGTCCAGCTTTCGGTGACTACATCCCGGGTCCGGCGCGCTCGCGTATCCTCGCGCCGGCTTCGCCCATCACGAACGGTGGCCTTGCCGTCACCAACCTTGGCACCGGTTCGCGCTTCGCGGGTCCCGAAGAGGCTGAGGTTATGGAACTTGGCGTCAAGGGTCAGTGGGACGGTTTTGGGTTCAACCTCGCTGTGTTCGACCAGACGATCAAGGGTTTCCAGTCCTTCCTGTTCACCGGTACGGGCTTCCAGCTGAACAATGCCGGTCAGCAGTCGGTGACGGGCTTTGAATTCGACACGACGCTCCGGCCTACCGATGGCCTGGTCTTCACCTTCGCGGTCACGCACCTTGATCCGATCTTCGACAGCTTCACCGAAAGCCCTGTGGGCGATCTTACCGGTGAGCGTCCGGGCGGCATCCCAGCTTGGAGCCTTGCAACCTCGGCGACCTACACGCACGAGTGGAGCAGCGGCACTCGCCTGATTTCGCGTATCGATTACAGCCATGAATCGAACACGGACATCAACAACGGCCTGCCGACCTACAATGCTTCGCTCGGTAACACGCAGATCTTCCGCCGCGAGGTGAACCTCGTGAACGGCTCGATCACACTGGCGCTCGACAACGGCATCGAAGTTGGGGCTTGGGCGCGTAATTTGCTGAACGATCAGTACATCATCACGGTGTTCGACGGCGTAGCGCAGTCGGGTACGGTTTCGGGCTATCCGAGCCAGCCGCGCACTTACGGTGGCGTCGTACGCTTCAAATTCTGATCGCTTTCCATCATGAACAAAGGGGAAGGGGGCTCTCGCGGCCCCCTTTTTCTTTGCTTCAATGTGGCTATCGTGATTGGCGGAAAGGATCGGCGCGATGCTGCACTGGGCGCTACTGCCGCTTCGACGGATCACGGATTACCGGGGCCGCTCGCGCAGGCGCGAATTCTGGTTGTTTACGCTCGCAATGGTCCTTGCATGGGCTGCGCTTTACACGCTTGCCGAGGTCCTGTTTCCCCTTGCCGAGGGGCAGGTGCCCGACCCATCGAATGCTGCCGGACCGCAAGACCCCGTGACACTCAGTCCGGACGGGCACCGGTTCTTCAACATGCTGTCCCGGCCCCTGCTGCTGTTCTTCGCAGCCGTCCACCTGCCGCTATCGATCCGGCGTTTGCACGATACCGGGCGGACCTGGTGGGCCTATCTGGTCGTGTTTCTGCCATACGTTGGCGTGCTGATCCTCTTGTGGCTCTTCATCAAGGATAGCGAGCCTTATGGAAACAAGTGGGGGCCCGATCCCAAGGGACGGGACCAGTTGCCTCGCTTTGCGGACGACCAGTTGGACACCATGCCGCTTCCGGCGGCACGCATTCGCGAAGGTTAGAGCGCGCGCAGGGCCTGGGCGGGCTTGGCTCGCAACAGCGGTAGCGAGCCCCCCAAGGCAAAGCCCAGCACAACAGCGAGGCCAAGGCCGAGCACTCCGAATACTTCGCCCCAATCAGGCAGCCAGTCGAATTCGAACAGCTGCGTGACTACCAGCCAGGCGGTGAGTGTCCCGAGGCCGAGCGCAACGATCGCCAGCGCACCTGCAAGAAAAGCGTATTCGGCCAGCTGCATCGTCAGGATCTGCCGCCGGTCGGCCCCCAGCACGCGTAGTACGACCGTATCGTAAGTGCGCGCGGCACGGGCGGCGGCAATTGCACCGAGAAGCACTGCGAGCCCCGCCAGCACGGCCACGCTGGCAGCGGCAAGGGTCGCAAGGCCGACTTGTTCGAGGATCGTGCGCGCCTGTTGCAATACGCCGCCGACCTCGATCACCGAACTCGAAGGAAAGGTGCGCACGAGTGACTGGAGCAGCGGGCCGGTCGCCTTACTCTTGGTCAGTTCCACCGTTGCGGCAAGATTGTGCGGCGTGTCGCGCAGCGCATTGGGACTGAGCACGAAAACATAGTTGAAGCCCATGCTTTCCCAGTCGATCCGGCGCGTGCTGGCGATGCGGGTCTGGATCTCGGCTCCGAGGACGCCGAAGGTGATCCGGTCGCCGATCTTCAGCCCGGCAGCTTCGGCGAATTCCTCGTCGATGGATACCAGCGGCTCGCCGTCGTACATCTGGCCCCACCATTCGCCGTCCGTCACCGAATTGCCGTCCGGCACCGTGTCCGAATAGGTCAGGCCGCGTTCTCCGCGCAGCGCCCAGGCACCGTCGGGAATTTCCTCAAGTGTGGCCGTGCGGGTCATCTTGTCCTTCGCCCCGAAGGCGAGGACGGCTCCGCGCAGGGCAGGAACGGTGCGGATCTTCGCATCCGGGTCCGTCTCGTGGACCAGAGCGTGGAACAGCGCCTCGCTCTCGCGCGGGATGTCGAGCACGAAATAGTCGGGCGCCTGCGCCGGAACGCGCTTCTCGATATTGCCATCGATCGCGCTCTGTACCGCCGCCAAGAGGACAAAGGCTGCCAGTCCGAAGCCGAGGGCGGTGACCAGCGCGCCGGTGCTTGAGCCCGGGCGATGGATATTGGCCAGCGCCGCGCGTGCCACGGGGCTCGCCGGGCGGGGCAGGGCGGCGGCGACGGCCCGGATCGTCCAGCCGAGTGCGGCAAGCAGGCCGAGGACAACGGCAGCACCGGCAAGGAAGCCGCCCGATAACATCGGCTGCTGCGCCGTGATGAGCGCAAGGCCGACGATTGCCGCAAGTCCTGCCAGCACGACCAGCAGTGCGGACTTGTCACGGGCCAAGGGAGCCACGCGGGCGCGCATGAGCTCCATGGCGGGAAAATGCCGCGCCCGCATCAGCGGCGGCGCTGCAAATACCAAGGCCACCAGCAGGCCGTAGCTGGCCGCGAGAAGCAGCGCGCCAGCATCGAATACAAACCCCGTGTCGACTGGAAGCAGACCTTCCAGCGCGGTCGCCAGCAGCGGCACGGCAGCAACCCCGACCGCGAGGCCCGCAAGGCTTCCCACCGCGGCGGCGGCCAGAATCTGCAAGGCATAGATGCGCGCGATGTCGCTGCTGGTCGCGCCGAGGATCTTGAGCGTGGCGACCGATTGGCGGCGCGCATCGAGATAGGATGAAACGCCCCCGCCGATGCCGATCCCGGCGATCACCAGCGCGGCCAGCCCGACGAGCGTGAGGAATTCGCTCATGCGGCTGACGAACCGGTCGGTTCCTGGCGCTGCGCGATCGGCCGTGTCGATGTCGAAACCGGCCTCTGGGAAACGCGCCTTCAGTGCTTCCTCGGTGGCCTCGAGGTCGCGCTGGCCGCCGAAGGCGACGCGCGTCTTGCTCTGGTACATGGAGCCGGGCGCAAGCAGACCTGCGCGCTCCGGCAGGTCTTCGGCAACGATGATTGTCGGGCCGAGCTGGAAGCCTTCGCCAAGGCGGTCGGGCTCGTCCTCGATGATGCCCGCGACCTGCAAGGTCTCGGTACCGATCAGGATGGTATCGCCTGCCGCGACGCCGAGCCGGTCGGCGGCGCCGGGGGCAAGGTAGGCTTCGTTCCCCTCGGGCGCGCCTACAGTCCTGCCCCCGTCCAGCACCAGCGAGCCGTAGAGCGGATAGCGCGCATCGACCGCCTTCAGCTCGATTGGCGCGGCAATGTCGTCCTTGCGGGCCATGGCCTGCAGGCGGGTGCCGGCGGATACCGTGCCCAGTTCCTCCAGCGCGGCGCGTTCCTCGTCATTGAGCGAGCGTTGCCACAACTCGATCTGCAGGTCGCCGCCAAGGAATTGCTGGCCGTTTGCAGCCAGTTCGCGTTCGATCGCGGCGGTCAGCGTGCCGATGGCGGCAAGCGCCGCCGTGCCGAGGAAGATGCACACCAGCAGCAGGCGCAGGCCCTTGAAGCGCGCGTTGAGGTCACGCCGGGCAATCCGCCATGCCGTGCCCCAGCTCATGCGCGCGCGGTCTTCCCGGCGGTGTCGCTGGCGATGCGCCCGTCACCGAGCGTCAGGACGCGGTCGCAGTGGTCGGCCAGTTCCGGATCGTGCGTGATGACGAGCAGTGTCGCGCCCGTTTCGGCGCGCCGGGCGAACAGCAGCTCCACGATCTCGTGGCCGGTTGCGGCATCGAGGTTGCCGGTCGGTTCGTCGGCGAAAATCAGGTCGGGGCGCGGCGCGATGGCGCGGGCGATGGCCACGCGCTGCTGTTCGCCGCCCGAAAGCTGCTGCGGGTAATGGTCGAGCCGGTGGCCGAGGCCCACTGCCTCCAATTCCGCACGGGCGCGGGCCTGCACATCGGTGTCTCCGGCAAGCTCCATCGGCGTCGCCACGTTTTCGAGGGCGGTCATGGTGGGCAGCAGGTGGAAGGCCTGGAGCACGATGCCGATGCGGCCGCGCCGGGCGCGGGCCAGCGCGTCCTCGTCCAGGGCGGCGAAATCCTGCCCCGCAACGCTCAGCGTTCCGCTGGTCGCGCGTTCCAGGCCGGAGAGTACCGCCATGAGCGAACTCTTGCCCGAACCGGACGGGCCGAGCAGGGCCACCGTCTCGCCGCGGGCGATGGTGAGGTCGAGCCCCTTGAGGATTTCCACCGGCGCTTCGGCAGAGCCGAGAGTGAGGCGCAGGTCACGGGCGCAAATCGCGTCTTGAGAAGTCGTCACGCGGCTGCGATGGCAGAAGGCACCACAAGTCACAAGGAAGTCCGCCGATGGTCCTGCGTAGTTCGTCGATGCTCGCCGTCGCTCTTGCCCTCGCTGCCTGCGGGAGCGATGCCGATACGGCCGAGCGCGCGCCCGAAGCCGCAGCGAGCGCGGAAGCTGCAGCCCCTATCGAGGTCGCCGGGCCTGAACGGCACATCTTCGCGTTCGGCGACAGTCTTTTCGCAGGCTACGGCATCGGCCTCGAAAACAGCTATCCGGCCGATCTCGAGAGGGCTTTGCGCGAGCGGGGCATCAATGCCCGCGTGACCAATGCGGCCGTATCGGGAGAGACCAGCGCTGCGGGTGCCAAACGCCTCGCCTTCGCGCTCGACAACCAGCCGGTGAAACCCGACCTCGTCCTGCTGGAACTGGGCGGCAACGATATGCTGCGCGGCCTTTCGCCTGCCGAAACGCGCGCCAATTTCGAAAGCATGCTGGCCGAACTGAAGCAGCGGAACATTCCGGTCGTGCTGATGGGCATGCGTTCGCCGCCGAACTACGGCCCGGAATACCAGCAGGCGTTCGATGCGCTCTATCCCGAACTCGCCAGGCAGTATGGCGCGACGCTGATCCCCTTCTGGCTGGAAACGATCTACCAGGACCCCTCGCTGTTCCAGGACGATCGGATCCACCCGACGAACGAAGGGATCGACAAGCTGGTTGCGGCGACGGTCGAGCAGGTCGAGGCGGCCATTCCGCCCGCGGGCTAGGCGCGGCGAATTACGCCGGCGTCGACACGCCAGATAGCGGCTTCATCCGCGATGGTGTCGAAGGGGGCAAGTTCGGTACCCGTCATCCAGACCTGCGCGCCGCTGGCGGACAATTGGTCGAACAGCGCGGCGCGGCGCACCGGGTCGAGATGCGCGGCAACCTCGTCCAGCAGCAGCACACCTGCGCGCCCCTGCGCTGCAATGGCGGCATGGGCGAGGGTGATGGCGACCAGCATGGCCTTCTGCTCGCCGGTCGAGCTTTGCGCTGCGGGCACGCGCTTGGCTGCATGGACGACTTCCAGTTCGTCACGGTGCGGGCCCGACAGGGTGCGCTGCGCCGCACGGTCGCGGGCGCGGTTCTCGAACAGGGCTTGCGACAGGCTTTCGCTGCTGTCGGCACCGCCCGGCGCATAGGTCAGGGCAGGGCGCGCAAAGGGTTCGGCGGGCATATGCGCGATGCGGGCCATGAGTGTATCGACCAGCAGGCGGCGCCCCTGGACAAGCCGCCCGCCGTGCTCGACCATCTGCGCCTCGATCGCATCGAGCCACGCGCCATCGGGCGTGCGATCGTCCGACAGCAGACGGTTCCGCTCGCGCAAAGCCGCCTCGTAGCGTGCCGCGTGGCTCGCATGGGCGGGATCGAGCGCGAGGGCCATGCGGTCCATGAAGCGCCGGCGATCCGCAGCAGGGCCGGTGAACAGGCCGTCCATCGCCGGTGTCAGCCAGGTAAGCGCCAGCCATTCGCCGAGCGCGGTCGCCGTGCTCTCGGAGCCGTTGATACGCACCTTGCGCCTGCCGGGCGCATCGTTTTCGGTATAGGTGCCGAGCCGGACTGCCTCGCCGTCCTGCATCAGGTCCGCCCCGACGCCGAAGCCGGTCATGGCGGAATGCTCCACCATCTCCGCCAGCGCGGCGCGGCGCAGGCCGCGACCCGGGGCGAGGAGCGACAGGGCTTCGAGCACGTTCGTCTTGCCCGCGCCGTTTTCCCCCATGAGCAGGTTGAAACGCGCGGTATCGCGCAGATCAGAGGCCGTGTGATTGCGGAAATGGGTGAGGGAAATGCGCTCGAGCATGGGCTGTTCGAGGGTTAGCGTGCGCGCTCCTTCACCGCCAGAAAAATGCCATTTCCAACAGTTGGTGAAATTTCCCAACCTTTCGGATTGATGAACAGCCAGTCAGCTCGCTGTTAAGACGAGAATGGCGGATTTCTGCCATTTTTCGAGTTTGGCACGCCCGTTGCAATGCTTGTCATGTCCCCCGGATGGTCCGGGAAACGACAGGAATAAAAGGGAATTACACAATGTCCGTCTTCGATTTCGACAGCAGCAAGGCCTTCGCAGCAGTCTTCGCCCTCGGCCTTTCGGCTCTGAGCATGGCCTTCGCCATCATCCCGGCAACGCCCGCTGGCCTCGTCGCCTGATCAACCCACTTTCAATGCAAGGATCGATAGAAATGTTCGACAGTGAAAACTTTGGTGGCCGACTTTTCGCCGCTGCCGCATCGCTGATGATTTCGGCGGCATTCTTCGCCACCGCCATCGTCAATGCAACGCCGACCGGAGCCCTGGCATGAACGACCTCAAGTTCCGCGAAGACCAGCCCATCCGCGAAAGCCGTAGCTTCCGCCTGGATCGCCAGAACGGCAAGCTGATGGGTGTGTGCGCCGGCATCGGCCGCTACTTCGGGATCGACACCACGCTGGTTCGCGTCGGCTTCGTCCTGGGTACGCTGCTCGGCTTCGGCAGCTTCATCCTCGTCTACCTCGGCATCGCGCTGATTGCAGACTGACAGAGGACGCGGGGGCAATTCCGCGTCCTCAACCACCCGCCCGCCGTGCGGGTCACATGGCCGAAATGCCGCCGTCCAGCTTGAGTTCGGCCCCGGTCATGAAACGGCTCTCGTCACTGGCGAGGTAAACGACCGCGTTGGCGATATCGTTCGGCTCGCCAACGAATTTGAGCGGGATCTGCCGGGCGAGTTTTTCCAGCAGCACATCCTTGTCCAGCCCCGAATGCCGCGCCGTCCCGTCGAGGATCGGCGTGTCGACGAATGTGGGGTGGATCGAATTGCAGCGGATTTGCATCTGCTTCTTGGCGCAGTGGAGCGCGATCGATTTCGACAGCATCCACACCGCGGCCTTGGACGCATTGTAGGCCGGCATGGTGTCGCTGGCGATCAGGCCCGCAATCGACGAGATGTTGATGATCGACCCCGGCGCGTGTTCGCGCATCAGGGGCAGGGCCTTCTGGCAGCCGTGGAAAATCGAATCCACATTGACCGAAAAGCAGCGCTTCCAGTCCTCGAAATCGCAAGTCTCGATATTGCCCGCCACGCCGATCCCGGCATTGTTGACCAGCACATTGAGCCCGCCGAGTTCGGCATCGGCCGTTTCGACAGCACGTTCCCAATGCTCGGGATTGGTCACGTCGTGCTGGATGCCATAGGCATGGCCGGCACCCATTTCCTCGACGATTTCGGCAGCGGTGGCTTGCGCCCCGTTGCCGTTGATATCGGTGCACAAGACCCGCGCGCCTTCTTCCGCCAGCCGCTTGGCATGGGCCCGTCCAAGACCCTGCGCCGCCCCCGTCACCAGGGCCAGCTTGCCCGCACACCGTCCTGCCATTTTCCTATTCTCCCGTGAGTAATCCGGCGGATGCCATCAGCATGGCGATCCTTACGTCGACACCGTGACCCATCGCGCGCCAGCGGGCAACGAATTCCGCAAGTCCCGTACGCGGAACGCGGTGCACGACGATATCCTCGCTGTCGGTCCCGCCGCCATCGCCGACTTTCTCGAGGCCGTGCGCGCGCAGCAGGGTGAAGCTTTCGCTGACCATGCCGGGCGAGGAATAGAATTCGCCCAAATTCTCCATCCGCGCGGCGCGGTAGCCGGTTTCCTCTTCCAGTTCGCGCCCAGCGGCAGCCTCCGCGCTTTCGCCGCTCTTGCCTTCGTCGTCACCGATAAGGCCGGCGGGAATTTCAAGGCAGATGCGTCCCAGCGGCACGCGGTATTGCGAGACGAGAATGACGTGATCCTCGTCGTCGATGGCGATGATCGCGGCAGCACGGATGCCGCGGGACCGGCTGGCATATTCCCAGCGTCCGCGGCGCTTCGTGGTGACGAACCGCCCCTGCCACATGATTTCTTCAGGCTTGTCGGCGTCCGCGTCCCGGCCCGGCACTTCAATGTTTTCGGCCATGGGCCGTCCCTATACCTCGATGAGGCGATCGGGCAATTCGTTCAGGTCTTCATCGCCGCGAGGGAAATGTTCGGCCAGCACGACGCCGACATCGCGCACGCCTGCCGCAAGGCCTTCGGCGATGCGGCCTTGCTTAATTTCGTTGAGCATGTCGGCCATGGCCTCGCCCCATACCTCGGCCGGGACGATAGCGGCGATCGCTTCGTCGGCGACGATCTCCGCGCGGTGTTCGCTCATGGAGAGGTAGAGGAGGACGCCCGTGCGCCCGTGCGTCCGCCGTTCCGCACCGACCTTGAAATGCCTGATCGCGGCGTCGCGCACGCGCTGGCGTTTGACGGGCGAGGGGATAAGGGTGAACTTGACCGGCTGGATCAGCTGCAGGGCGAGTACCGCGAAGAATATGACCAGACCGAAGCCGGTTATGAGGGCGAAGGATTCGCCAAGCGTCGGTTCAGCTGCCCAGGCGCCGGCAATGGCGCTGCGCAGGTCGAGGAAAACATCGGGAAACAGCGCGAAAACACTCATCGCGGTGAAAGCAAACGCCGCGGCCCACCACAGCGCGACATCGGTATAGCCATCCGACCTTTCGGCCAGCACGGGGACGATTTCCCCGCTGGTGGACAATTCGGCGCCCGCTACCGCCTCGCTGACGATACGGTGCTGTGCTTCGTCGAGATATCGCATCACCAGCCCCCCGAGGCGCCGCCGCCATTGAAACCGCCGCCTCCGCCGCCGAAACCACCGAAGCCACCACCGCCGCCTCCGCCGAAGCCGCCTCCGCCGCCCCAGCCACCGCCGCGTCCGCCGTCTTCCAGCCCGCGCACGACGGCCTTGCCAACTTCCCAGAGGACAATGTCGCGGGCGGTATCTCCCCACGGACCCCGGCTATAGCGACGCGCCTTGCGTCCGCCGCGCAGCATGGGAAGGAGGAAGAAGAAGAATATGAAGGCCAGCCAGATGAACCCGCCCAGCGGGAAGCTGCCTTCGGTTTCGCGCTGGGCTTCGGATGCGGCTTCCGCTTCGGCTATCGCGGCTGCGTCGACCGGGTCCATGGCGAGCCGTTCGATGATCTGGTCTACCGCACCGTTGATCCCGCCGGGAAAATCGCCTTCGCGGAAGGCCGGGCGCATGGTGTCGCGGATGATCCTGCCTGCCGAAATGTCGGTCAGCACGCCCTGAACGCCGCGAGCTGTCTTGATTGCCATCTGGCGGTCGTCACGTGCGATGTAGACGAGGACGCCTCTCTCTGTCTCCGCACCGCCGATGTCCCAGTATTCGGCTAGATCGCGCGAATAGAGGTCGATATCGCGGCCGCCGGTCGTCGGCTCGGTCGCGACGACCACTGCATTGCCCGTGACACTGGTGTATTCGGTCAGCCGTGCCGCCAGCGCCTCTTCTTCGGCGGCAGGCAGGAGATCGGCCGCATCGTAAACGGGACCGTCGGGCCGCGCAGGGAAGTCCTGCGCCAGTGCCGGCGACGCGAGCGCCGCCAGCACCAGTGCAAGGAAGAGGATCAGGCGTTGCATCACGCTTGGCTACGCAGCGATCAGTTTTCGCTGTTCGCCGGGTCCATGTCGCCGAAGTCGACCGTGGGAGCGCTCTGCGCCGCAGCATCGGCCTGGAAGGTTTCCATCGGCTCTGCACCGTGGATGATCTTCGCGCCGATGATATCGGGGAAGGTGCGGATCGTTGTGTTATAGCCTTGCACCGCTTCGTTGTAGCGGGTGCGGGCGTTGTCGATCCGGTTTTCCGTGCCTTCCAGCGCGACCATCAGGTCGGCAAAGCGCTGCTGGCTCTGCAGTTCGGGATAGCGTTCGACGACGACCATCAGGCGCGACAGCGCGCTGCCGAGATTGCCCTGCGCCTGTTCGAAAGCGCGGAACTTCTCCGCATCGCCGAGCTCGTTGGCATTGATCGTTGTCGAAGTCGCCTGCGCGCGGGCCTCGATCACCTGGGTGAGGATTTCCTCTTCCGAGTTGGCCGCGGCGCGAACGGTCGATACCAGGTTCGGGACGAGGTCGGCGCGGCGCTGGTAAGCGCTCTGCACGTCGGCCCAGCGCGCCTTGGCGTTTTCTTCCGCCGTGGGCACCGAATTGATCCCGCAAGCGGACACGGCCATCGCGAAGGCCGCCACCAGGGCGACACGGAAAGCGGCAAGACGTTTCATCGAAGAATCCCCTTCTGAAGACTGTTTTACATAGATAGCACGCTATGCTGTGCATTCAAGGATTGCAGGGACTTGTGACAAAGCCGCCCAACTGGCAGAAAACTGCGGTTTTCAGCGGTTCAGCGCGGGAGGGACTGTAAATCATGCTCAAGGACTTCAAGGACTTCATTGCCAAGGGCAATGTGATCGACCTGGCCGTCGCGGTCATTATCGCAGGGGCATTCGGCACGATCGTCGCCTCGCTGACCGATGACATCATCATGCCGTTCGTGGGCGCGCTTTTCGGCGGTGCGGACTTCTCGAACTACTTCATCCTGCTGAGCACGCCGGAAGGATACGAAGGCTCGATGACCGACTATGCCGCCCTCAAGGAAGCGGGTGCAGCCATGATCGGTTACGGCAGCTTCATTACCGCGATCATCAACTTCCTGATCCTCTCCTTCATCATCTTCCTGCTGGTGCGCTACGCCAAGAAGGTGATGGCGGAATTCGAAGAAAAGCAGGACGAAGCGCCTGCCGGTCCGACCGAGATCGAATTGCTCACCGAAATCCGGGACGAGCTGAAGAAGCGCAGCTGACGCATAGCGGCGGGGCGAAGCGATTTCGTCCCGCCGCTCACTTCACATTAAGCCTCGCGTCGCTATATAGGGCCTGCCGGTTTCGGCCGGCTATGGCGATAAACTGCGCCGTGCAATAGGTACAACGGACCCGGGGGCAGTACCCGGCGGCTCCACCACAACCCGCGGAAAACACGCGGTTTCTGACGGGGCCGAACCAGGATCGACGTGTGCTGAAAGACGGTGTTTTTGCCCGGGCTGAGTAACCCGTAAAACTGTTCACAACACATAAGTGCCAACGACAACGAAGCACTCGCTCTCGCAGCGTAACCTGACGGCCTAACGGCCTGATCTTACAAAGCTAAAGCGCGGTTGGACCCACCGGGCAACAGAAGCGGATTCCGGGGCTCCGGGGGTAGCTAGCAACAGAAACCCCCACCTTCCTCAGCTATGCTTTTTCGCGAACACCATGAGCGCGACGAAGGTCACAATTCCAATCGCGATGGCGGCGATCCGCACCGGGATGCTTTCGGTGGTGCTCGCGAGCATTCCGGCAGGAGCGATCACCAGAATTGCTAGCAAGAGGCAGCCCCATCCTGCCACAGTGTCAGGGATAAATCCTGAACCGAGACGGTGGAATAGCTTCCTGTCTGTCCGTTTCATTCGTTGGTGGTGGAAGCATCAGCTTCCGCGGCCTCGCGCGCTTCCGTTTCGTAGCGGATGGCGTCGAGGATCTTCGCGCCCCCAAGGAAGACGGCACCGGCGGTTGCTGCGAACAGGAGATAGCCGCCAACGCCAGGATACTCCTGCGTGTAGTGCGCACCGCGCGTCATGGCACCAAGCGCAAGGCCATAGATGATCAGATACGCTTCGAAGCGCGTCTTGATCACGAACAGCCGTTTGAACTTGGTCCACATGGGGCCGGTCTACTCCTCTTGCTTAACCATTCGATCAGCAAAACCCGTGCCAGCAACGCAGGCCTGCGGGATGCAATGGTTAATGCATCGAGGAGTGTAAGCCCGCCCGACAAGGCGAGTCCAGCGCGTTAACCCTGCAGCGGCCGCTTATGCGAGAGTGTCCAAGGATAGGACAGTCAGCAGCGCCTCGCGCGCCTCGATAACAGTCTTCGCCAGCGCGTCGGTGCCGATGTCGGCGGGATCGATCTGTTCGGGCCACGTTTGGGCAATGACCGCCTCGATCCGGTCGGCTTTCATCTCGTCGAGCATGAAGCGCGGGTCGACCGTGGCCGGATCGGCCACGACGCGCAGGCGCAGGCAGGCCGGGCCGCCGCCGTTTGCCATCGACTGTTTCACATCGACCGGAATGACCTGGCGGATTGGACCGTTGGAGGCGAGCATCTTCTCGCACCAGGCCCAGACGCTGGCGCTGTCACGGCACTCGGTCGGAATGACGAGCGCCATCTCGCCCGTGGGCAGCGTTAGAAGCTGGGCGTTGAAGAGGTAGCTGCGGATCGCCTCGTCGAGGCTGACCGCGCTTTCGGGCACTTCAACCACCTGCAGCGCAGGGAAAGCGGCTGCGATGGCGTCATAGGCGCCCTGGCGGTCGGTAAAGGCGCGCTCGTGCGTGAACAGCACGCGCTCGTTCGCCACCGAGACCACGTCATTGTGGAACGCGCCGGCTTCGATCGCTTCGGGGTTCTGCTCGATAAAGACGCATTTTGCGGGGTCGAGTCCGTGGAGGCGTGCGACCGCGCGGCTGGCCTGTTCGTGCTGCCTTGCCGGGAATTTGCCGCCCTGCCGGCCATAGACGAAGACTTCCACGCCGACACTGCCGTGCCCTTCGCAGAAGCGCATGTGGTTCGCCGCGCCTTCGTCGCCGAAAGTCGGCAGTACCGCGTCGTGGACCGTGAAATGGTCGCGGTTACCGAATGCGATGTCGAGCTGGGCCTTGGTGTCGCGCCATTCCTGCGCACGGTGCGCCATGGTCACGAGATTGGCAGGCGTCAGGTGGCAGCGTCCGTCGGCCGTGTCGGGCGCGGGGCTGACGGTCGCCGCATTGGCCGTCCACATGCTCGATGCCGACCATGCCGCAGCAAGCAACTGGCGCGGTGCCGATGCGTCGATCGCGAGATCGCGGATTAGGCCGAAATTGGGGCGGGGCAGGGGGAGGAGGAAACCCTGTGCAAGGCCGCGCTCCATGTTGCCGCGCATCTTGGCGACACCCTGCAGCGCCGCGGCGCGCGGATAGGACACGTCTCCGCCATGGCTGGCGCTGGCGATGTTGCCGAGGCTGAGGCCCGCGTAATTGTGCGAGGGGCCGACGATGCCGTCGAAATTGATCTCGACCAGGCTCATCGTGCCACGCTCCATACTTCGTCGCCGATGCCGACGCCGAGCGTTTCGGCGGCTTTTGCATCGATCGAGATACTACCGTCCTCGCCGAATTCGCGCAGGCCGTAGCAGCAGCGGAAGCTGTCGAGACGGCCGGTGGCGATCAGCGCCTTCTCGCCCTTTTCGAGCGTGGCTGCTGCGATCTTGGCCGCCTTGGCCTCGCGGATGCTTTTCACCTGGTCGGTGCGGGCAGTCATGGTCGGGCCGCCGTCGAAAATGTCGACGTAGCCTTCGGCAGCGAAGCCTTCGTTCTCCAGCATCCGCATGGCCGCGCGGCCGGTGGGATGCGGCACGCCGATGACCTTGCGCGCCTCGCTGTTGAGCATAGCGACATAGACCGGGTGCTTCGGCATCAGGTCGGCGATGAACTGGTTGCCGTTGATCGCATTGAAATAGTCCGCTTCCTGGAAGTTCATCCCGAAGAACCGGCCTGCAACACCGTCCCAGAAGGGCGAGCCGCCGCGATCGTCGATCACGCCGCGCAGTTCGGCAAGGATGCGGTCGGCAAACCGTTTGCGGTGCATGGCGACGAAAAGGTAGCGGCTACGTGCCAGCAGCAGGCCGAGGCCGCCTGCGCGCGCTGCCGGGTGGAGGAACAAGCCGCCGACTTCGGAAGACCCTTCGAGATCGGTGACGAGGCTGAGGAGTTCGGCCCGCACCGTCCGGTCGAGTTCCTGGCTGTGCTGGGTCAGCGTGTTGAGGCGATAGGAATAGAACGGCCACTGCTGGCCGACCATGCTCATCAGTTGGCAGGTGCCGCGCACTTCGCCCGTCTCGGTGTTTTCGAGGATCAGGACGAACTGGTCGTCGCCGATCGCGTCATCCTTGCGATCGAAGGCCTTTTGCGCCCGTTCCAGCTTGCGCGTCAGCGCCGCGCGGTCTGCGGGAAGGTTGGTAAACCCGCCACCGGTCAGCTTCGCCATCTCGTAGAGATGTTCCAGGTCGCCGGGTTTCGCGGCGCGCAGGCGATAGGTCACAAATGGTCTCCGGTGGAAAGCTTCGCCAGGACGAGGGCGGACAGTGCCGCGCGCTCCCTCAGCGAGGGGACGATCATGTATTCGTCCGGTGAATGGATGGCGCCGCCGCGCACGCCCATGGTGTCGACCACGGGCACGCCGGTGGCGGCGATATTGTTTCCGTCGCACACGCCGCCGCTCGGCTGCCAGCCGATCTGCTGGCCGAGCTGCGCCCCGCATTCCTTGACGAGATCGAACAGGGCTTGCGCTTTCGCGTCGACCGGTTTGGGCGGGCGGGTGACGCCACCGTGGCAATGCACGCCGACCTCGTGCTCGGCCTCAATCATGCGCAGGATGGCGCCAAGCTCGCCGTCGAAGCGGTTCATGGCATCGGTCGACTTGGGCCGGATATTGAAGCGCAGAACCGCAAGGTCGGGTACGACATTGTTCGCGCTGCCGCCTTCGATCTTGGCCGGATTGACAGTGATGTCCCGGGCCTCGAGCGCCTTGATCCGCAGCACGAGATCCGACGCGGCGACGATGGCATTGCGTCCTTCGTGCGGATTGCGCCCGGCATGGGCGGAGCGTCCGGTGATGGTGATCGAGTAATTGCCCGTTCCGCCGCGCGCATGGGCCAGCGTGCCGTCGGGCAGGGCGGAGGGTTCGTAGGTCAGCGCGGCATATTTGCCCCGCGCCAGCTCCTCGATCAGTCCGCGGCTGGCGAGGCTGCCGGTTTCCTCGTCCGAGTTGATCATGACGTCGTAGCCGACGCGTGCGGCCCCCTCGGTCGTCTCGAACAGCTTGAGCGCGTGGAGGATGACGTCGAGCCCGCCCTTCATGTCCGCCGTGCCGGGGCCGTTGATGGTATCGTCGTCTAGCCAGCGGACTTCCTGGAAAGGATGTTCGGCTGGAAAGACCGTGTCCATGTGGCCGGTCAGGACGAAACGGCGCTCCGCCTCGGGCCGGACGCGAAGCACCATGTGGCGGCCATGGGGTTTTTCGAATTCGCGCCCCTCGGCACTGATTGCCGTGACCGGGGCCGGATCGACCAACTCCACATCTCCGGGCAGCACGCTGAAGGCGTCGGCGAGCACGCCTGCCATCCGGTCGAGACCTGCGATATTGGCAGTGCCGGTATTGATCGCAGCCCAGTCCTGTACCTCGCGCAGCATGGTGTCGCGATCGACGGCGTCGAGCAGGGCTTGCGGGGCAAAATCCGGTTTCATCGGCAACGTCCTTAGTCGGGCTATTTCCAGTGTCCACCCCGTGGCTTGCATTCGTCAACCGCTGGCGGCATAGGTCACCTCGCTCCTCCCCGGGTCCACATTGCCGCTATGCATACCCAAGGGAGTTCCATGACAGAATACGTGACGCGCGCCGGTATCGAGATCGACCCGGCGCTGGCCACCTTCATCGAAACCGATGTCCTTGCCCCGCTCGGGCGGGATGCAGGCGCTTTCTGGCAGGGTTTTGCCGCGCTGCTCGGCGAATTCGCGCCCCGCAACCGGGCGCTGCTGGCAAAGCGCGACGATTTGCAGGCGAAGATCGATGCATGGCACAAGGACCGTGCCGGCCAGAAGGTCGACCAGGCCGAATATCAGGCCTTCCTGCGCGAGATCGGCTACCTTGTCGTCGAACCGGGCGAGTTCGCCATCGGGACGCAGAACGTCGATCCCGAAATCGCCACCATGGCAGGGCCGCAGCTGGTCGTACCGATCCTCAACGCCCGCTTCCTGCTCAACGCCGCGAATGCACGCTGGGGCAGCCTTTACGATGCCTTTTACGGTACCGATGTGCTCGATGCGCCGCCCGCCAGGCCTGGCAGCTATGACGAGGAACGCGGCGTAGCGGTGATCGCTGCCGGGCGCAGCTTCCTCGACGAGGCTCTGCCGCTGGTCGACCAGAGCTGGGTCGATCTGGCCAACGAGCACGACGGCAAGCTCAAGGACGAAAGCCAGTGGGTCGGGCATACCGAAAAGGGCCTGCTGTTCCGCAGCAACGGCCTCCACATCGAGGTCCAGTTCGACCGTGACCACCCGGTCGGCAGGACCGACAAGGCAGGCATTTCCGACATCGTCCTGGAAGCCGCGCTGACCACCATCGCGGACTGCGAGGATTCGGTCGCGGCGGTCGATGCAGAGGACAAGCTCGTCGCCTATACCAACTGGCTCGGCATCATTCGCGGCGACCTGTCGGAAAGCTTCGAAAAGGGCGGCCGGACGCTCACGCGCATGCTGTCGGGGGACAAGGTCTACACCGGACCGGATGGCGAGGAGCGCAAGCTGCCCGGTCGCAGCCTCATGTTCGTGCGCAACGTGGGCCATTTGATGACCAATCCCGCCATGCGCTGGGACGGCATGGAAATCCCCGAGGGCATCATGGATGCTGTCGTCACCAGCGCCATCGGCGCGCACGATGTCGAAGGGCTGGGCAAGTACGGCAACAGCCGCTGCGGCTCGATCTACATCGTGAAGCCCAAGATGCACGGGCCGGAGGAATGCGGTTTCACCAACGACCTGTTCGACGCGGTTGAGGACTTGCTCGGCCTGCCGCGCCACACGATCAAGGTCGGGGTGATGGACGAGGAACGCCGCACTTCGGCGAACCTCGCCGCCTGCATCCATGCGGTGAAAGACCGCATCGTATTCATCAATACCGGCTTCCTCGATCGCACCGGCGACGAGATCCGCACCTCGATGCGTGCCGGAGCGATGATGCGCAAGGGCGAGATGAAGTCCTCCGCCTGGCTTAAGGCCTATGAAGCGCGCAATGTCGGTATCGGCCTGCGTCACGGGCTGTCGGGCCGCGCGCAGATCGGCAAGGGCATGTGGGCCGCGCCCGACCTCATGGGACAGATGATGATCGAGAAGATCGGCCATCTGCGCGCAGGTGCCAACACTGCCTGGGTGCCGAGCCCGACTGCAGCGACGCTCCACGCGATCCACTATCACCGCGAGGACGTGTTCGCGATCCAGCAGGGGTTGGGCGACGTGCCCGCTCTCGACGATCTCCTCACCATTCCGCTGGCAGAGGGTACCAACTGGTCCGAGGCGGAAATCCGCGAGGAACTGGACAACAATTGCCAGGGCCTGCTCGGCTACGTCGTGCGCTGGATCGACCAGGGCGTGGGCTGTTCCAAGGTGCCCGACATCAACGACGTCGGCCTGATGGAAGACCGCGCGACGCTGCGCATTTCCAGCCAGCACATCGCCAACTGGCTGCTTCACGGTGTCATCTCCGAAGCGCAGGTGATGGACAGCCTGCGCCGCATGGCCGCCAAGGTCGACGGACAGAACGCGGGCGACCCGTTCTACGAACCGCTGCTGCAGAACGAGGACGGTCCGGCCTTCAGTGCGGCTAGGGACCTCATCTTCAAGGGCGTCGAACAGCCGAGCGGCTATACCGAGCCGCTCCTCCACGCTTGGCGACGGGAGAAAAAGGCGCGATAACAGGCGCCTGAGAGGAGGGGCGCCGTGGGGGACATGCTCGAAAGCATCTACATGACCGTGGTGAGCACGGTCAGCCTCGTGGGCATGTTCTTCATCCTCTATCTCATCATGCGGGCGACCACCTCGCGCTGGCGGGAGTTCGAGGCGCTCTATCCTGCGCGCGATATCGGCAAGCCGGTCTTCACCGAGAAAGCGGGCGCGATCCGTATCGCGCAGCCGGGCTTCCGTTTCGGTCACCTGTCGGGCGATCTCAAGTCGCGCGTCTACCCGCCCGTGACCTTCGACCTCTATAACGAGGGCTTGGCGCTGTCGGTGATGCCGCCGTTCAAATACGGTTGCCGCGACCTGTTCCTGCCGTTTGCGGAGATGACGGTCGAACCAGCCCCGTGGACCATTGGCAAAGGCGACTACGGCCTGCGGATGGAAGGTGTCGAGGGCATCGAGATTCAGGCCTACAGCACCACTATCGCCGCGCTGGCCGAGCATTCGGAAGTGCTCCGCCTGATGGTGAAAAGGGCGGACCTGCTGCGCGAACAGCGCGATACTTGATGCTGGCGAGAAGCTGTAGCAGACTACCTGCATAACGGGGTTTGCGGGGAGAGAGCTTCATGGAAGCGACAACAGACGCGCCGATTGCACCGGTCAGGGTAGCCAGGAACCTGGGATTTTCCGATCTCGCGGCGGCCCTGAAAGCCGGCTTCGCGGACTTCATCGCCTGCCCACAATATGGCCTCTTCTTCGCCTCCATCTATGTAGGCGCGGGCCTGTTCCTCGCCGTGGCCCTGTTCCAGTGGGGCGAGCCTCTGTGGCTCATTCCCGCCTTTGCCGGATTTCCGCTGGTGGCGCCTTTTACCGCGGTCGGCCTCTACGAAGTCAGCCGCAGGCGCGAGGCGGGCGAGCCGGTGAAATGGGGCGCCGTCCTCGGCGCGATCCGGGGCAAGGGCGATGAACAGCTCATCATGATGGGCGGCATCGTCTTCGTGGCCTTCAGCTTCTGGATGATTATCGCCCACGGTATCTTCGCGATCTTCATGGCGGAATCGGGCGTCGGGGAATCGCTGGAGGCGTTCACGACTCCTGCCGGCATGGCGATGCTGGCGGTCGGCACGCTTGTCGGCGCAATCCTCGCGCTGGCATTCTACGCGGTGACGGTCATGAGCCTGCCGATGCTGGTCGACCGGGAAGTCGATTTCCTGACGGCGATCATTACCAGTCTTGCCGCATTCCGGTCCAACCGGCCGATGCTGATTATCTGGGCGGCGATTATCGCCATTGCGCTGATGGCTGCGATGATCCCGGCATTTCTGGGCCTGTTGGTCCTGCTGCCGGTTTTTGGGCACGCGACCTGGCACCTTTACCGCCGCACCGTGCGCGACGCGGACTAGTTCGTCAGCGCGCGCGTCAGTCCGACGAACTCCGCGACCGACAGCGTTTCTGCCCGTCGCTGGGGATCGATGCCGATCGCCTCGAGCGCCTCGACCGCGCCTGACACGCCCTTGAGGCTCTGGCGCAGCATCTTGCGGCGCTGGCCAAAGGCAGCTTCCGTCAACCGTTCGAGCACGCGGGCGGAGACGCCCTCGGGCATGGTGCCGGGCGTTACATGGACGATGGCGCTCATCACTTTTGGCGGCGGGGTGAAGGCGCTGCGGTGGACCTTCATCGCCATCTTCGCCTCCGCGCGCCAC
Organism: Qipengyuania gaetbuli; assembly: GCF_020171365.1. Lineage (NCBI taxonomy): Bacteria > Pseudomonadati > Pseudomonadota > Alphaproteobacteria > Sphingomonadales > Erythrobacteraceae > Qipengyuania > Qipengyuania gaetbuli. The sequence goes on from NZ_JAIUZO010000002.1 coordinate 2,077,300, forward strand.
TGGGCGAGCACGGCAAGACGGCCGTAGGCCGAACCGCCTGCTGGTGCGACGATACGCTGGGCCACTTCCTGCTGGAACATCAGCGTCAGGCTGGTCCAGAGCGGCGGCCATTCCTCGCCAACGAGCCAGCGCACGAACAGCGCGGTGCCCACGTTATAGGGCAGGTTCGACAGGACCGCGAAGGGTTCGCCGCCCATCAATTCGGCATGGTCGATCTTCAGCGCGTCGCCTTCGATGACGCGTAGCTGGCCCGGAAACGCCTCGCCCAGTTCGGCAAGCGCGGGAAGGCACCGGCGGTCCATCTCGATGGCAGTGACGCGCGCTCCGGCTCTCAGGAGGGCGCGGGTCAGGCCGCCGGGGCCGGGACCGACTTCGAGAACCTGCTTGCCGGAAAGGTCGCCGGGGATGGCCGCGATCCGGTCGAGCAATTGCTCGTCGAACAGGAAGTTCTGGCCCAACGCCTTCGATGCGGAAAGGCCGTGGCGCGCAATGACTTCGCGCAAGGGGGGCAGGTCAGCCATGCGCGGCGCGCCTGCGTGCCATTTCACCCGCCATCCGCAGCGCTGCGATCATCGCGCCGGGATCGGCCAGGCGCTTGCCCGCGATGTCGAAGGCGGTGCCATGGTCGGGGCTGGTGCGCACGATCGGCAGGCCGAGTGTCACATTGACGCCCTCGTCGAAATCGAGCGCCTTGAGCGGGATAAGCGCTTGGTCGTGATACATGGCGAGCGCCGCGTCATAGGACTTGCGCGCGCGGGGCGTGAACAGTGCATCGCCGGGGTGCGGACCGGTCACTTCGAGCCCTTCGGCGCGCAGGCGGGCGACGGCCGGCGCGATGATTCGCTGTTCCTCGTCGCCGAACCGTCCGTCCTCGCCTGCGTGTGGGTTGAGGCCGCAGACCGCCAGCCTCGGGTTTTCGATGCCGAAATCGCGTTTGAGAGAAGCGTGGACGATGCGCGCGCGGTGGCAGATGAGGTCCTCGCTCAGCCGATCCGGCACTTCGGACAGTGCGCAATGGACGGTCAGCGGTACGGCGCGCAGGCTCGGGCCGGCCAGCATCATCACCGCATCGCGCTGGTCGAGCCCGCAGGCGGCGGCAAGATACTCCGTCTGGCCCGGATGGTCGAAACCCACGCGGGCCAGTTCGCCCTTGGCTATCGGTGCGGTGACGACTGCGCCTGCCTCGCCGCGAAGGGCCAGCCCGGTCGCCTGCTCCAGCGACTGCAGGGCAAGGCGCGCGCCGCCTTCGTCAGGCTGGCCTGGGCGAAAAGGTGCGTCCTCAAGCCCGAGCACAGGCAGCGCCCGGTCGAAAACCTGCGCCGCATATTCCGGCCTCGCGATCCGCTCTACCGGCACCGAAAGGCCGCGTGAATGCGCTGCGGCACCAAGCACGCCTGCACCGCCCGTCACGAAGAAGGGCGCAAGTCCTTCTGCCCGGCGGTTAGACCAGGCTGCGGCGATGATTTCCGGCCCGATCCCCGCAGGGTCGCCCAAGGATACGGCGAGGGGGAGCGGGGCCGGCGTCAATTATATTCGATATAGGCGTCGTTGCGCAGGTCGCGCAGGTAACGCTGCGCGGCGCGGTTGATACGCTCGTCCTCGATCTGCTGCATCAGCGTGTCGAAGTCCGGCCCTGCCTGCACTTCCGGATCGTCCCGGCCGCACAGCATGAGCACGCGCACACCGTCCTTCGCATCGCCGAAGGGCGGGGTCATCTCGCCGATGTTGAGGTTGAGGATCAGCTGCTGGAGTTGCTCGGGAAGCGCGCGGGCACGCAGCTGGTCGTTGTCGACCACGCTGGCACCGATCGAATCCGCGATCTCGTTCGCGCTGCCGCAACCGCGCATGGTTTCGAGGCCCTGCAGGAAACCCTGCAGCTTGGCTTCGTTCTGCGCCTGGGTGGCGTTCGGGTCGAACTGGATCTGGATCTGCTTCAGGCTCAGCATCGCGTCGCGCGGATCGGCGGTGAGCACTTGGCGCTTCTCGATCAGGTAGAGAATCGAATAGCCGCCGGGGATGGCAATCGGGCCGACCAGCTGGCCGGGCTGCATTTCCCGCGCAACCGCTTCGAGCTGTGCATTCTTGAGCTGCGGCAGGCGGATCCAGCCAAGGTCGCCGCCAACGGCAGCGGTGGACGCTTCGGAGAACTGGCGCGCATAGGCGACGAAGCTGCCGCCCTGGCGCAGCTGCTCCACGATCTTCATCGCGTTGGCTTCGACCGCGGCCTGGTTTTCAGGCGTTGCCGAGAGATAGATTTCGCCAAGGCGGTATTCCTCGGTGCCCTTCGAGGCTTCGAGGCGCTGCATGAGCTCGTTCACTTCTTCGGCCGACACGTTCACGAAGAAAGCGACCTTCTGGCGCAGCAGGCGCTGCCAGGCGAGTTCGCCGTGGATCTGGCGCTTGAGCGAGGCCGGCGCGGAGCCGATGGAGCGCAGGTAGCTGTCCATTTCCGCGAGCGGGCGTTCGTTCTGCGCGGCGAGACGGGCGTAGGTCTGGTCGATTTCCGCCTGCTCGATCTTGATGTCCTCGGCTTCGGCAGCCTGGATTTGCAGGGTCTCGTCGATGAGATTGCGCAGGACCTGTGCGCGCACGCGCTGCATTTCCTCGGGCGACATCTCGCCCCGGCTCGCATCGACGAGCAGCGCCACGCGCTGATCGAGATCGGTGCCGGTGATGACGTGGCCGTTCACCACCGCGGTCGCCTTGCGGACGTTCGGGTCGGGATTGGTCAGCATGGTGACCTGTTGCGGCAGGTCGAGCGTGTTCGCGGTCACGCTGGCTTGCGCAAGCAGTCCTGCCGGGCTGGCAGCGAAGGCAAGTGCGGCGGCGACCGGTGCGGCAGCGCCGCAATATTTGGCAAGCAGTTTTGCGTTCACGCGTCTCAAATCCAGTTGCGGCGCGGCCAGCGCGCCCGGGTAGTTCCGGCCTTTGCCGCACAGCGGCTTAACCGTAGCTGATTGGTGGGCGCGGATAGCGCGTTTGCTCCGCGCTGCCAACCACGCCCGGCCAAGCGATCACCGCCTATCTGAAGCCCAGGTTCTTGAGGCTGAAATAGAGCTGGAAGGTATCGCCTCGTTCCGCGTCGCCTGCGGACACGTAATCGCGCCGCCATGTCAGGCCCATTTCGAGGCAATCGTCCTGGTAGGCAACGCCAAGGCGCGTGCGGATCGGCTGGAATCCGTCGCTCGACAGGGTCGGGTCCTCGTCGCGATTGGTGAGGTTGAACACGCCCGATCCGAAGACCGACCAGTAATTGGCGATCGAGACGCGGGCAGCCGCGCGCAATTCCTCGCGGTCCTGGAGGTCTTCCACCGTCGTGATGTCGCGGTTGAGGCGCAGGTAGCCGACTTCCATGTAGGTCTTGCTGGACCCGACCGTGGCATCGAGTTCGTTCCGGCGGACAGCGAGGTTGTCCTTGTCGAGCCTAAACCGGTGGGTGAACTTCACGAAATCGCGGAAACGCAGTTCCGTGCGGCCCACGATGTCGCTGACACGTTCTGACAGGCCTGTGCCATCGGGGAAAATCTCGCGGTCGGCATCCAGACGGTAAGACTGGCCGAGCGTCGTCTTGATCTCCCAGCCGGGGCGGCGCAGCTCCCAGTCGAAGCCATAGGTCACGCGCGCGCCGTCCTCGACCCGGTCATACCCGGGGAAGCGGTTGAGCGCGAAGAGGTTCGAGTCTTCCAGGTCGATTGCGCGTGCATCCTCGTTGGGGATGGCAAGGTTGCGGATCGGAGGTGTGGCGACCAGCTGGACGCGCGGAGTGAAGACCTGCGTTCCGCCGAAAAGTTCGCCCACGAAGGGCCATTGCACGTCGATCGCGCCCAGCGCCACGCCGCGTGCCTGCCAGCCGGTATCCCCGCGATAGGAGACGGTCTGGGTCAGATCGTTCTGGTCGGAATGGTAGACATCGCCGCGCAGCATGCCGGTAACTGTCACCACCTGTCCCATGCCGGTGACGCGCCTGAGGTCCCATTGCGCCTTGGCAAAGGCGCGCTGCGTGTCCTGTCCGATGTCGCGGGTGATGGCGAGCGTATTGGCCTGCAGCAGGACATTGCCGCCCAAAACCGGATCGTCGAGCTTCAGCCGGTAATCGAGCACGGGCAGGGCGATCGGTACCTGCCCCTGGTCCTGGTTCAGCCGCAGCGTCTGCGTGGCCCAGCCGGCCAGCGAGAAATAGGAGTTGCGGTCGATCCGCTCCAGTTCGACCATGGACCGCAGGCGGTCGTCGCGGCTGATGTCGTAGCGGCGCAGGAAGGTCCGGTCACTGGCGAGCCGGATCGAACTCGTCAGGCTCCATTCCGGGGTGAACTGGAAAGTCCCGTTGGCAAAGACGTAGCCACGCGCTTCGCTGTCGAAGGACTCATTGCTTCCGGCAGCGGTCAGGCGGCGGCTGTGCGTGGCATGGCCGGTAATCTGGTAGGCACCCTTGTCGGTGAGGTGGCGCCACTGCGCGGACACCATGGGCGGCGCTTCGGTGAAGACATAGCCCGAAACCGTCAGGTCCTTGCTGTCGTCGAAGCGGATGTAATAGCTGCCCGAAACCTCGACGCCGTTGCTTTCCGAAATCCGCAGGTCGGGCACCAGGAAACCGCTGACCGCGCCGCCGTCGGTGCGAATGGCAAGGCCCGGAAGGGGAAGCAGCCGGGCACCGAACAGTTCGAGGTAGGCGCCCCTGAACCGGACTTGCGAATCGGCGGGGTCGTAAATCACCCGCTCGGCAGTGATGCGCCAGCTGGGCTCCTTCGGGCAGCCGTCCGGCGATACCACTGCGCAGGCGCTATAGGCGGCCTGCTCGAGCGAGATGGTGCCGTCGGTCTCGCGAATCCCGCGATTGGCGGCAAGCCGGCCGCCCTGGCGCAGGGCCAGGAGCAGGTTCTCCAGCGCACCGGCCTCGAACTCGTCGGTCAGCTCGACCTGGTCGGCGAAGAGCTGGTTGCCGTTGTCGTCAACGAAGCGGACGTTGCCGGACGCGACAATGACGCCGGTGCGCCTGCTCCAGCTGACGCTGTCCGCGCGTACCGACCGTTCGCCAGAACGCAGCACCACATTGCCTTCGGCCGTGACGATTTCCGCGTCGGCATCATAGCTCAGGATATCGGAGGCAAAGGCGATCTGCCGTTCGCCCGCCTCGTTGAATTCGGGTCCGGGTGGCGGGTCGAGCTCGCTGGCCGGCTCAAGCAGCTCTACCTCGCGGGCGAGCGGCGGCGGGAGGTCGCTCGGCGCCTCGCCCTGCGGTTCCTCGACCGTGCCGGTTCCAGTCGCTGCTCCGTCCTGCGCAGCCAGCGGCGTTGCCGCCATGAGCGCAACGAGACCCGCACCTGTCCCCAGGGCGTGCAACAGGGCAGGGCGCGAAGTCCGGGGGTGCTGGCGCATGGCTTGCCTATCGCACCGCCCACGCCTAATCGCAATCGCCATCCTTGGCGGCCCGGCAGCGAGCGAAAGGGCCGCTTCAGACAGATTTCCGGGAGTTTCCATGCACATCCAGTTCAGCCAGACCCTACCGCAAGCGGCGCGCCTCATTGCGCATGTCGTCGACAAGGGCAAGCTTCCCTCGTCGCTTCCCGCTGCAATGCGTGCCGGCGCGGACGCCGCGCGGTTCAAGGGCAATACCGGCCAGACCTTCGATGGTTTCATCGAAGCCGCGGATGGCGCTGCACGGCTGGCGCTGGCGGGTTCGGGCGAGGCTTCGGACGATGCACGCCTCGCCAACCTTGAGAAAGCGGGCGCAGCGCTCGCGGCGAAATACCAGTGCAGCGGGGACGAGGAACTGGTCCTCGACTTTACCGAGAACCGCCTCTCGGCCGAAGAAGTCGGCCATGTCCTGCTGGGCCTGCGCCTGCGCAACTGGCGCTACGACATCTATCGCACGAAGATGAAGGACGACCAGAAGGTCACCTTGAAGAAAGTCACCGTCGTCGGAGCACCCGACGATGCCGACACGGCATGGAACGAGCTGACGGCGCTTGCCGAAGGTGTCGAATTCACGCGCGAACTGGTGACCGAGCCGGCCAATATCATCTACCCCGAAACCTTCGTCGAACGCTGCCAGCAGCGCTTTGCGGGTACGGGTGCGGAATTGATCGTGCTCGATGAAAAGCAGATGGAAGAGCTCGGCATGGGCTCGCTGCTCGGCGTCGGCCAGGGCTCGGTGCGCGAATCGCGCATCCTCGCCATCCGCTGGAACGGCGGCGAGCCGGGCGAGCGTCCGGTCGCCTTCGTCGGCAAGGGCGTGACCTTCGACACCGGCGGTATCTCGATCAAGCCGGGGCCGGGCATGGAAGACATGAAGTGGGACATGGGCGGCGCCGGCGCGGTTGCGGGCGGTATGCTCGCCCTCGTCAAGCGCAAGGCCAAGGCCAATGTTGTGGGCGTCATGGGTCTCGTCGAGAACATGCCCGACGGCAATGCGCAGCGCCCGGGCGACGTCGTCACCTCGATGAGCGGACAGACCATCGAAGTGCTTAACACCGATGCCGAAGGCCGCCTGGTGCTGGCCGACGCGCTGCACTGGACGCAGCAGGAATTCGAACCGACCCGCATCGTCGATTTCGCCACGCTGACCGGCGCGATCATCATCTCGCTCGGCAATGAATATGCCGGCCTGTTCTCCAACGACGACAGCCTTGCCAAGGACCTCATCGAGGCGGGCGAGGCGACCGGCGACACCATGTGGCGGATGCCGCTGGGCAAGGCATACGACAAGCTGATCGACAGCCCGATCGCCGACATGAAGAATATCGGCGGCAAGGGAGCAGGCTCGATCACGGCGGCACAGTTCCTGCAGCGCTTCATCGCCGACGACACGCCCTGGGCGCACATCGACATCGCCGGGAAGGCGTGGTCGGACAAGCCGGGCCGGACCTGGGGCAAGGGCGCCACGGGCTACGGTGTGCGCCTGATCGACCGGCTGGTGTCGGAAACCGTCGAAGGCTGATCGAAAGGGCGATCCCATTCCCAAGATGCGCCGAAAGGGAGACCTGCCGACCAAGGTCTGCGAGGCCTGCGGGCTCCCTTTCGCCTGGCGCAAGAAATGGGAACGGGACTGGGACAACGTCCGGTACTGTTCGGAACGGTGCCGGCGCAGCAAGGGCAAGGCCAGCGCATGACCCGGGTGGATTTCTACCAGCTCAGCCGTGACCCCGTCGACGTGACCGTCGTGAAGCTGGCGGGTAAGGTCCTGCAGGCCGGTGAACGGCTGCTGGTGGTCGCTGCCGATCCCGCGCTGCGCGAACGATTGGGCAAGGCGCTGTGGGCAAAGGGCGGCGGCAGTTTCCTCGCCAATGGCTCGGCCGATGCGCCCCATGCCGCGCGCCAGCCGATCCTCGTGTCCGACGGCTGTGCGGCGCCGAACGAAGCCTCCATGGCGATCCTCGCCGACGGTGTCTGGCGGGAAGAGGCGACTGCCTTTGCGCGCGTTATGCTGCTGTTCGACGAGGCCGCGACAGAAGCGGCGCGCAATCTCTGGCGCGAGCTTGCCCCGCGCGAGGATATCGACAACCGGATCTTCAAGCAGACCCCCGAAGGCGGCTGGCGCGAGGGGCGCTGAGGCGCGCAGGAACACAAGCGCCTCCCGCCCGTCATCAGGTGTATGGGGCGATTTCTGATACCTGCGGCAATGATGGCCATGCTGATCTCCGCTTGTGAGAGCGAAGAAAGGGTGACGCGCACAGAAGAAGGCCCTTCTGCTGTGGCGGATGCCGGCGGCAGCTATACGGTTGACCGCGCAACGGGCGAGGTCCGCGCCACGCACACCGATGCCGAGGGAGTGACCACGACCCTCGCCGCAGGCGAAAGGGTCGATCCGGGGCTTCCCGCACCCTTTGCACTACCGCGCGGCGCGACGGTCATTCGCGCAACCCGCGTCGAGCAAGGCGAGGGCAGGCTGGTCACGGTCGAATTCACCAGCGACATGGGAGTGGTGGAACTGGCGGACTTCTATCGTACACTCGCGACGTCGAGTGGTTTCGATCTCACGTCCGACCTTCCCGGAAAGGCAGGCGCAATCCTCGCCGGACGCAAGACGGCAGGCGCAATGACGTTTACACTCCAGGCCAAGCCGCAGGATTACGGCACCGATGCGCAGATCACCGTCGGGCTGGGCATCGGCTAACAAGCTTGCTCGCGCGCCCTCCCGGCGCTAGGGGCGCGCCCGAGAACTCTCTCCCCCATAAAAGACACTTCGCAAGGAACACACATCATGGCGGTTACCCGCACCTTTTCGATCATCAAGCCCGATGCCACCCGCCGCAACCTGACCGGCGCGGTCACCAAGATGCTGGAAGACGCCGGCCTGCGCGTCGTTGCTTCCAAGCGCATCCACATGACCCGCGAACAGGCCGAAGGCTTCTACGCGGTCCACAAGGAACGCCCCTTCTTCGGTGAACTGGTCGACTTCATGATCTCGGGTCCGGTCGTCGTGCAGGTCCTCGAAGGCGAAGACGCCGTGAAGCGCAACCGCGACGTGATGGGCGCCACCAACCCGGCCGATGCCGACGAAGGCACCATCCGCAAGACCTACGCCGAATCGATCGAAGCGAACTCGGTCCACGGTTCGGACAGCGACGAAAACGCCAAGATCGAAATCGACTTCTTCTTCAACGAAGACGAAATCGTCGGCTAACATTTGTTGGCTTTCGGGGAGATCATCCCCGGGGACTCTGACGAGTTAGGTAACGGGCGCATCCTCTGGTAGGATTGCGCCCGTTATGATTCCCGCGATTCTCCCCTCTACCCGGGAGCGCAGGCGTCACGTGCGCGCCGTGCAAAGCTTTCGGGATGCCCTAAACCGGCGAGACATGGATGCCGTGCGCAACCACGTGGCGCCGGGAATTGTGGTGCACGACCAGTCGGGACACCGGATCGAGGGGCGGGAGCGGTATCTCGCCATGCAGGATTCGTTTTTGAAAGCGGCGGGGTATCCGACCATCATTCTGGTCTCGGTCGAGCCCAATCGGGACGAGGTCCTGGTCCGCGGCCATGTCGAAGGCGGCGACGAGCGTGTGAACGGCACTATCATGTGGCGCGTCAGCTTCGAGGGCACTTCGATCTCGCAGATCGAGATCACGCGCAATCCCGACGGTATCAGCCTGCCGCGTTTCGCATCGGTATTCAGGAAGAGGGAAGAGCGAGCGACCAGCTTCGCCTGACGGCTGATCGCAACTCTATTGGGCGCCGTCGCCACCCCGGCCTGCCATCCACCGTTTCACGAGAAACCGGAGAAGGTGCGCGCCGGCAAACGCGCCTGCGACGACCAGCACAGCCTGCAGCGGGTTCACTTCTTCCTCGAAACCGGCATCGCCCTGGACCGCGATCATCACCAGCGCAGCTGCTGCGAGGATGAAGAAAAGGTAGGGGGTGATGCGCTGCATCAGAATTCCTCCGCTGCGTTCAGCAGCTTGGCCAGCCGCGCAGGGGCGACGCTGCGCCAGCTGCGTTCTAGCCAATCGGCAACGTGATCCCAGTCGATACCCGGCCGGTTGAGGATCACGCCGATCCAGCCGCTCGCGCCGTAGTAGGCCGGTTTGAAATAGGCATGGGGCTGCGCTTCGACGAGATCGAGCAGTTCGTCCATGCTACCCGTTTTCACCAGCAGCGCGATGTGTTCCGATCCGTGGTGCTGGTCGTTGAAATAGGCGAAATACTTGCCCGATTTCTCGCTGCCCGCACGCCAGCCGGGCGAACCATGGCTCTCGCGCTCGTGTGTCTCGGGCAGGGCGAGGGCGAGGGTGCGAACCTTTTCCAGAAGATAGCCCGGATCGCTTCCGCGCGAGACGTAATCGGACAGGACGCGCGGATAGAGCTGGTGCTCGGCGAAGCGGACCCGTTCCGCGAGGCTCTCCGCCGTCTCGCCAGCACGGATCGCGACGGACAGGCTGCCCAGCACCTCGCCGGCGTCGAGTTCCTCGGTCACCAGATGGACCGAGACGCCGCCATGGCTGTCACCCGCCTCGATCGCGCGCGCATGGGTGTCGAGACCGGGATATTTCGGGAGTAGCGAAGGGTGGATGTTGAGCATCCGTCCTTGCCAGCGGGACACGAATTCGGGGCTGAGTATCCGCATGTATCCGGCGAGAACGATATATTGCGCCCCGGCCTCCTTCGCGGCTTTCTCCATGACGGCATCGTGGTCCACTCGCGTCATGCCGCGGTGGGAGCGGGCAAAGGTCGGCACGCCCTCGGCCGAGGCAAGCGTAAGGCCCTCTGCATCGGGATCGTTGGCCGCGACGAGGCAGACCTCGTAGGCACTGTCTGGCAGCAGGCTCGCATAGAGCAGCGCGGCCATGTTGCTGCCGCGCCCTGAGACAAAAATCGCGACCTGCGCCTTGTCAGCCAAGGTGCACGGCCTCCCAGTCGGATTTGCCGGACCAGGTACCCTGCGACCCGCGCACGGTGCAGCCCTTCTGGCCTTCGACGATGCGGCCGACCGCGAGCACGGTTTCGCCGGCCTCTTCGAGGCGCGAGCGGACGATTTCGACATTGGCCGGATCGACCGCCAGCACCATGCCGACTCCGCAATTGAAAGTGCGGGCCATTTCGGCCGGCTCGATATTTCCCTGTGCCTGCAGGAACGCCATCAGTCCGGGCTGTTCCCAGCCGTCGGCGTCGACTTCAGCGTGAGCGCCCGCAGGCAGGACACGCGGGATATTTTCCAGCAGGCCGCCGCCGGTAATGTGCGCCAGCGCGTCGACAAGTCCGTCGCGCACGATCGGAAGCAGCGTCTTCACATAGATGCGGGTCGGCTCGAGCAGTGTCTCGGCGAGCAGGCGGTCCTGGTCGAACAGGGCAGGGCGGTCGAGCTTCCAGCCTTTGTCTGCCGCAAGTCGGCGGACCAGCGAGAAGCCGTTCGAATGGACACCCGAACTGGCGAGCCCGAGCAAGATGTGGCCGGGTGCCACGCGTTCGCCGGTCAGCTGTTCGCCGCGCTCCACGGCTCCCACGCAAAAACCGGCAAGGTCGTAGTCACCTGCCGCGTACATGCCCGGCATTTCGGCGGTCTCGCCGCCGATCAGCGCGCAGCCGGCCTGCTTGCAGCCTTCGGCGATGCCCGCGATGACGCGTTCGGCAATGCCGTTCTCCAGCTTGCCGGTGGCGAAGTAGTCGAGAAAAAACAGCGGCTCTGCACCCTGCACGATCAAATCGTTCACGCACATTGCGACGAGATCGATGCCGACCGTGTCATGCCGGTTCGTATCGATCGCCAGCTTCAGCTTCGTGCCCACGCCGTCATTGCCAGCGACCAGCAAGGGGTCCCTGTATCCGGCCGCCTTGGGGTCGAAAAAGCCCCCGAAACCGCCGATTTCGCCGTCTGCGCCGGGGCGCATGGTCGCCTTCACCAGCGGGCCGATCGCCTTGACGAGCGCATTGCCCGCATCGATCGAAACGCCGGCCTGTTCGTAGGTATAGGACTGGTTGTCGCTGCTCATGTTTGCCCCCTTGCGCATTCGCGCTTGGATTTCCAGAAGCGATTGGGCAAAAGGCGCGCTGTTTTCCCCATGCGGCACCTTTTTTCCCTTTCCCGATCCAAGCGCCTCGCGCTCGTTGCATCCGGCCTGGCCATGGCTGGCGGTGCCGGCTGGCTTGCGCTCGCCCAAGTGGGTGGCGAGCGCGGTATCGCGCCGATCGCTGCTTCCAGCGACATAGAGGTTCTTGGCATCGAGGTCGATGTGAAGGCCGATACGGGCCTCGAAGCGCGCGACAAGGCGTGGGTAGAGGCGCAGGTGAAGGCCTGGGAAAAGATCGACGGGCCCAAGCTGCCGGATTCCGAAATCGCCAGCCTCGTCTCCGCCATCGTGGTCCAGCGTGAGCGCCTCGGCCCCAAGCGCTACATTGCGACGCTGGGCGTGGTCTTCGACCGTGCCCGGGCTTCGCGTTATCTCGGTACCGAAGGGCAGGCACAGCGCAGCGCACCGATGCTGCTGCTGCCGGTCACAATGTCCGGCGGCACGGCCATGGTCTACGAACAGCGCAATCCCTGGCAGCGCGCCTGGGCCGAGTACCAGGCCGGGGCAAGCCGGATAAACTATGTCCGTCCCGCCGGTGCAGGCGGCGATTCCCTTCTGCTTACTTACGGCCAGACCGGCCGCCGCAGCCGCGTGTGGTGGCGCGATATCCTCGACGATTTCGGGGCAGCCGACGTGCTGATCCCGATCGCCGACCTCCATTACACCTTCCCCGGCGGTCCGGTAGAAGGGCGCTTCACCGCGCGGCATGGCCCCGACAGCGAATTCCTCGCATCGTTCGAACTGCGCGCGGACAGCCCTGCGCAGCTGCCGCAAATGCTTGCCCAGGCAGTGACGCGATTCGATGCCATCTTCACCCGTGCGCTGGCCGACGGCACGCTGAAGCCCGATCCGACGCTCAATATCGGCATGGGCGACCTCGACCCGCGGATAGCGCGCCTCGTCGAGCTCGGCCGCCGCCTGAAGGCGCAGGATGCCGTGGCCGAACAGCGGAGCGAGGTTCCGACGGAAGAAAGCGACGGCACCATCACCGCCGCGCCTATCAACACGCCCCCTCCGGAAGGGTCGGTCGCGCTTTATACCGTGCAGGTGGTCACGCCCGACGCGCCTTCGTTCGACGATGCCATGGCGGGTATCCGCGGCGGTAACGGGGTTCGCGCCATCGGCGTGCGCAGCACTGCTATCGGCGGCACCACCGTCCTCACTGTCAGCTACGCCGGATCGATCGGCCAGCTGGCGCAGGCCCTTCGCGACCGCGGTTTCACGGTCCGACAGGGGAGCAACGCGCTGCTTATCAGCCGTTGATGGACCGGGTTTTCGCATGGCCCAGTCCCAAATCGCCCTTCCGCTCCTGCATCCCCGTTCCGGTGAGCCGGAACGCATAGTGGTCGGTGCCGGCAACCGCTCGGTTGCCGAGGCGCTTGCACGGGCAGAAGACTGGCCCTTTCGCACCGCCGTACTTGCCGGCCCCCCGCGGTCGGGCAAGTCGCTCTTCGCCCGCTGGTTCGCCTCGCACACCGGTGGCGGGGCGATCGACGATGCGCAGGGCCGCGACGAGACCGAGATATTCCACGCCTGGAACCGCGCGCAAGAGGACGGTTACCCCCTGCTCCTGACGGTGGGAGAGGGCGGATGGGACATTGCCCTGCCGGACCTGCGCAGCCGCATGGGCGCTGCCCTGCAGCTCGAGATCGGCCCGCCAGACGATGAAATGGCCGCCGAACTCATCCTCAGCCAGGCCGCCCAGCGCGGTCTCTCGCTTGGCGAGGGCGCGCCCGCCTATCTCGTCCCGCGCATGGAGCGGTCTTACGCGGCAATCGAGCGGATCGTGGCCGAGATCGACCGTTTGAGCCTTGAACGGATGGCGCCCGCCACCATGTCGATATGGCGCGATGCGCTGGAAGCCGTGCAGGGCCCCGAGCAGGGCCGCTTGCTTTAAACCGCCCTTGGTGGGAGAATTACCCCGATGCTGGAACGGCTGATTGCCTATCTCGACAGCGTGAAAGCACGCGATCCCGCACCGCGGAGCCGGTGGGAAGTCCTGCTGTATCCCGGCGTCTGGGCGCTGGCCTATCACCGCGTCGCACACTGGCTGTTCGAGGCGGAGCTCTTCTTCCTGGCGCGATTGGTGAACCATTTCAGCCGGATGGTGACGGGGATCGATATCCACCCCGGCGCCAAGATCGGCCGCAATTTCTTCATCGACCACGGTTTCTCCGTTATCGGCGAGACGGCCCATATCGGCGACGATGTGACGATCTATCAGTGCGTTACGCTCGGCGGCACCAATCCGGCCAACGGCAAGGGCGGCAAGCGCCACCCGACCATCTCCGATGGCGTCATTATCGGCTCTGGCGCGCAGGTCATCGGCCCGATTACCGTAGGCCGGCGTGCCCGTATCGGCGCGAATGCCGTGGTGACTGACGACGTGCCCGAAGGCGCCACGATGATCGGCCTCAAGGCCCGAAGCACGCTGGTTCCGGCAGAGGACTGGCTGAAGGAATTCATCCCCTACGGCACGCCTTGTGACGATCCATGCGCCGAAACCAGCGGTCCGGCGCGCGATTGCCTCGAGAAGCTGGAAGCCGAACTCAAGACCCTGCGCGAGGAAGTCGCAGCCCTGCGCGCCGAGCGTGAACCTGCACAGCGGAGCGGGACGGACGATTGATGAATTTCCTCGGTGACAAGATCGTCGCCTTTCCCGGCCGCAAGCCGCTGCAAGTGGGGTTCACCCGCGAGGAACTGACCCGCATCCTTGATCTTTATGGCCGGATGGTCGCAGCCGGGCAGTGGCGCGATTATGCGATGGATTTCAATCGCGACATGGCGAGTTTCGCAGCCTTTCGCAGGACCGCCGAACGCCCGCAGGCACGCATCGAGAAGCGACCTGCCCTGCGCGCCAAGCAGGGTATGTGGACGCTCTATGGCGAGCACGGACAGATCCTGAAGCGCGGCCACGAGCTGGCAGGCGTCATGGCCCCGGTCGAGCGGCGGCTGATGAAAGCGGTCGACGACTAGGGGTGCCGCGTGCTTCTCATCACCTGCGATAGAGAAACGCCGTGGTGATGATCGAGGGGAAGATCAGGCCCTTGAGATAGGAAAGCGGGTGACGCCCGACAGTGAAATCGGCGGTGACTGGTGCGAAATGTGCCCAGTAATGCGTTGCGATAAGGCTCCCGATGCTCAGCCACATCATCCAGAGAGCGAAACGCTTCCCGAGCAGGACAAGGGTGAGGCTGACGATGATCGCGGCCCGCAACACGCCTTGTATGCCATTGTAGAGCGGGCCGCTGGCCGGATCGTGCGAGTTGCTGAAATCCGCCAGCATCGTGGTGTGATAGAAAATCAGCAGACCGGCGAGCACGAGTATCACGAGGCTCTGGAACAGGCGAAGGGGGCCTTCCCTTGCGGCCGACAAGATATGCATTCGCTTTCGCTCCACTCTTGAAAAAAGGCCCGCGTCGAAACGCGGGCCTTCTTTTTTCCAAAACCGGGCCGGTCAGGCCGTGGCAGGCAGCCTCGTCTTGAGGTCGGCCGGAAGGCCTTTCACCACGGCGCGGCGGATCGGGGTCCACAGTGCCGAGAGGGTCAGCAGTGCCGACCCGATGACGAGAGCTGTAAGCGCGAAGTTCAGCTCCACCGCACCGAATTCCCTGAACAGGAAGGTCAGGGCGATCAGCACGTAGGCGAGAGCCGAGACGAGCAGCGCACGACGGTCGACGGCAAGGGCGACGAGGCCGAAGCCGATATAGACCATCAGCACCAGCACGGCAGCAAGGGCACCGATATTCTCGCCCTCGGTCACGCCGATCAGGGCGAAGATCGGGTGAGCGATCATCGGTGCGGCAAGCAGGTGAAGCCAGAAGGCGACATCGCTGCGGCGCGTTTCGCGCGTGGGATCGCTCATGTCCCAGCGCATGGCGAAGCCGAAGATGACGAGGCCGACCGCAAACACGAGGCCGAGGATGATGTTCTCGATATTCGCCGTGTCCGGACCGATCGCCGCGACGATCAGCGCGATGGCTGTTCCGGCCAGTGCGGCGGTACCTGCAGCAATGGTGATAGGCACCATGAAGCGCTTCCAATGCAGCCAGGCCGCACCGGCGGTAAGCAGGCCGGAACCGGCGAGCAGCAGCATGCCGAGCGTGTCGTTGGGCGCCACATCGTTCAGCGTAGCGATGATCAGGCCGACGAAGGTGAGGAATGTCCCCATCACGAAGGCGAGCAGCAGGATGATGCTGGGCAGCGCCATCCGGCGCTTGGCAGTGAAGAATTCGGCCAGCATCCAGGCCGTGCCGGCAACCATCGCCGCCGAGACGGGCGAGGGGCCGTCATTGCTCGACCAGATGGCATCGCCGATGGCCGCCATGGCAACCAGCATGATCACGACGCCGATGCTGACGAAGATGTCGTTGAAGCCGGTGATGAGGCGGAAATGTTCCGCATCTGCCGGCACTGCGTCGCGGCTGGATGCAACATGGGCGCGCAGGGCATCTGCCGCGTCCTTGCTGATCGCACCCGCCGCGACGGCGGAGTTCAAGTCTTCCTGGCTATACATAAGCCCTTCTCCCCGTTGAGAAGGGTAGAGGTATAGCCTTGGTGTATTAATACGTCAATACGCCTAGGTCTTCAGGTGCCGATGATGGTGACCGTGGGCCGTGCCGGTGCGGCGTCCGCGAGGGCGCTCGTATCGACCTGCGGCAGGTATTCGGCCTGTGCAGTCGTGATGGAGCGGGTGAGCCTGCCGAAAAGCCATGCCGAGCCCAGCAACAGGATCATCGCGAAGGCGATGATCGTGAACTCCATCCATATCGGCGTCATGATGACGAGATTGGTCCCCACATCGAGCGCGAATTTCACGATCATGGCGCTAAAGATGAGCATGCCGACCATCATCGCGGTCCACCATGCAGTGACGTCCTCGACCGGGCTGTGGGCGAAGTCTTCCTCTTCCCCGTGACTGCGGTTGTGCAACTCGCGCATCGATTCAAACGGCAGGAAGAGATTGGCGACCGGGATGAGATAGGCCGCAGTGGCCAGCGCCGGGCTGTATTTGCTCTTGATTCCGACCTGCGCCAGATTGCTGTTGGCCCGAAACACCCAAAACAGCGCTGCGCCGACGAATAGCAGGCCTGAAAGGAGCAAGACGACAAGACTGATCACCCCGGGCGCGTCGGGCTTCATCGAATCCTCGGACGGCATGAAGCGGCCCTGGATAAAGAAGGCGCTGCTCGAGCGGTTGTATTGCTGATCGATCGCGCGTTGCTGAAGCTGGTAGCCGTAATAGGTGTTCTGCCGGCTCAGCTCCTCGATTTCTGCGATCCGCTCGTATTCCTGCTTTACCGCGATCCCGCCCAGCACGAGCTGAGCGATACCGGCCAGCAGGACGACAATGGCGCTGATGCGCACCACCAGCGACGAGGTGCGCAGCGCGCGCAGTCCGTTTTCGAGATTCATGCGACCCCCCAAAGAAAAACCCCGCGCCGTTCTGCAACGGCGCGGGGTTTCCCGCAATATAGGACGGCGCGATTATCCGCGGGCCGAGGACGGTCCCGTGCCGGTGACCTTCTGCATGGCGGTCAGGATCGCACCCGACTGCTCGCTGCCCGACTGGGGCGCCTTGAGGTTCGAGAACTCGCTGATCTTGTCCCAGTTGGCCGCGAAACCTTCGACCGTCCGCTCGCCTTCGGGCAGCCAGACCGCGTCGTTCATGACGGTCCAGGCCGAGTGATAGCCACCGGCACCTGCGCCGACGATGGCATTGGTCGGCGCGTCTTCGCTGACGAGGAAGAGCGCGGCCGGAACGACGTTCACCGGGTCGAACAGCTTGAAGGCTTCTTCGGGGAAGAGGTCTTCGGTCATGCGCGTGCCGGCAACCGGCGACAGCGTGTTGACGCGGACATTGTACTTCGCCCCTTCGAGAGCCAGTGTCTTGGTCAGGCCGGCAAGGCCGAGCTTGGCCGCGCCGTAGTTGGCCTGGCCGAAGTTACCGAACAGGCCGGTCGACGATGCGGTCATCATGATGCGGCCATAGGCCTGCTCGCGCATGGTTTCCCAGCACGCCTTGGTGACGAATGCCGAACCGGTCAGGTGGACCTTG
Organism: Qipengyuania gaetbuli; assembly: GCF_020171365.1. Taxonomy (NCBI): domain Bacteria; kingdom Pseudomonadati; phylum Pseudomonadota; class Alphaproteobacteria; order Sphingomonadales; family Erythrobacteraceae; genus Qipengyuania; species Qipengyuania gaetbuli. The sequence goes on from NZ_JAIUZO010000002.1 coordinate 2,094,862, forward strand.
AGGACGAACTCGAAATCTTCCGGGCTCATCTTGGCGAAAGTCTTGTCGCGCAGGACGCCGGCATTGTTGATGAGCACGTGCACGCCGCCCCACTTCTGCTTGGCGTCGGCGACCATCTTTTCCATCTGGTCGTATTCGGTGACCGAGCCACCGTTCGACATGGCTTCGCCGCCCATCTTCTCGATTTCCTCGACGACCTGGAGGGCCATGTCGGAGTGGCCGGTGCCGTCGCGCGAACCGCCGAGGTCGTTGACGACGACCTTCGCGCCGCGGCGCGCCAGTTCGAGAGCGTATTCGCGGCCGAGCCCGCCGCCCGCACCGGTGACGATGGCTACCTTGTCCTTGAAGTCGATGGTCATGGGGCTGCTCCTGCTTTGTCGTTTACGTAAAGGTCAATTGCCGCGCGGATTGGCACTTTTGCACCCGTGTTGCAACCGTATGCGCGCTGATCCGCCATGCCGTAAGGGCAGGACGAAGGCCGGATGGCGGCCTACAGCTTTTCGAGGGCGGAAATGAGGCCCGCCAGCGATTCGATGACCGCGTCTGCACCCAGCTCGTGGGGAGGCTTGTCGCAATAGCCATAGGCGGCGGCGACCACCGGAACCTTCGCTGCGCGGGCCGCCTTCACGTCATAGGAACTGTCGCCAATGAAGACGAGGCGTCCGCCGCCGCACCGCGCGCGGGCCTCGATAACGGAATCCGGCTCGGGCTTTGCACGGCCCTTGCCCATGGTGTCCCCGCCGATGATCGTCTCGAAGCGGTCAGCCAGGTCAAGCGTCGTCAGGATCTGGCGAGCGAAGCTTTCGAACTTGTTCGTCACCACCGCCATCTTCACTCCGCGTTCGGCCAGCGCATCGAGCGCTTCCATCGCGTGCGGATAGGGTCGGGTGTGGACTGCATTGTTTTGCGAATAGTAGCCGAGCATTTCCTTGTAGAGCCGGCGGAACTCGTCTTCCGGCAGCCCGCCCTGCTGGTCCACGGCGCGGGCCAGCATGATCTTGGCGCCGCCCCCGATGAGGTCGCTCGCATGGTCGGCAGGGACCGGATCGAAACCGCCAAGTGCCAGCGCGTGATTGACCGCCGCGCCGAGGTCGCGGTGCGTTTCGAGGAGAGTTCCGTCGAGATCGAAGCCGACGGCGGCAAAAGGGAAGTCGCTCATGCGGGGGAGGGGTGGCGGATGGTTCTTCAATCCGCAAGCATTTGGTGGCATTGCCGGTGACATGAGCCAGACCAGACAATTCGCCGCCGTCATTCTCGCCGCGGGCAAGGGTACCCGCATGAAGAGCGCGCTGCACAAGGTGCTGCACCCGATCGCGGGCCGCCCGATGCTGCATCACCTGATGGCGAGCGTCGACAGCCTCTCGCCCGCGCACAAGGTCGTGGTCGTCGGCGCCGGGCGCGAACAACTGGAAGAAGCGCTGGCGGGCAGCGCGCGCACGTGCCTGCAGGAACCCCAGTTGGGTACCGGCCATGCGGTCCAGCAAGCGCAAGGCGAGCTGGGCGGGTTCGATGGCGACGTCCTTATCATGTATGGCGACGTGCCTTTCGTGCGCCCCGCCACGATGGAACGGATGCTCGACCGGCTCCATGCTGCGGACACACCTGCAGCAGTGGTGCTGGCGTTCGAGCCGGAAGACCCGCTCGCATATGGCCGCGTCATCGCCGACGACGAAGGACGCATCGCCAAGATGGTAGAATTCAAGGATGCGGACGAGGGCGAGAGGGCCTGCCATTTGTGCAATTCCGGCCTGCTTGCCGCGCGGGCAGCGGATTTGTGGGATTTGCTCGGCCGGGTGGGCAACGACAATGCGCAGGGCGAATACTACCTCCCCGATATCGTCAACATCGCCATCCATGACGGCCGTATCTGCGCCGCCGTCACCACGGACGATCCGAACGAGGTCGCGGGCATCAATTCGCGCGGCGAACTCGCGGCGGCAGAGGCCCTGTGGCAGCAGGAGCAACGCTGCTACTGGATGGCCGAAGGTGTTACCCTGCGCGCGCCTGACACCGTGTTCTTCAGCTACGATACCGAGCTTTCCAGCGACGTGACAGTCGAACCCAATGTCGTTTTCGGCCCCGGCGTAAAGGTCGCCAGCGGCGCCACCATCCGTGCCTTCAGCCACTTGGAAGGGGCGAGCGTGGGCGAGGGCTGCGAAGTCGGCCCCTACGCCCGCCTGCGGCCTGGCGCGGTCATGGAAAAGGGCAGCAAGGTCGGCAATTTCGTCGAGATGAAGAAGGCGGTCCTCGGTGAAGGTGCCAAGGCCAACCACCTCACCTATCTTGGCGACGCCGAAGTAGGCGCGGGCGCGAATATCGGTGCCGGCACCATCACCTGCAATTACGACGGCTATTTCAAATACCGCACCAAGATTGGCGAGCGTGCCTTCATCGGCTCTAACAGCGCACTGATCGCCCCGGTCGAGATCGGCGCGGACGCCATCGTTGCTGCCGGTAGCGCGGTCAGCCGCGACGTGGCCGCAGGCGACCTGCGGATGGTGCGCGGCGAACAGATCGTAAAGCCCGGCTGGGCGGACCGCTTCCACGACGCGATGAAGAAGAAGAAGGCTTCGGAGAAGAAGGGCTGACCGCGGGACGCACCACTTGCTGGCTGTGCGGACGCGATATCGGCACGCGCGTCCAGCTCCACCATCCGGTGCCCAAGGCGAAGAAGGGTCGGTTCACCGTTGCGGTCCACCCGATCTGCCACAAGGCAATCCATGCCAATTTCACCAATCCCGAGCTCGCCCGCATCGGCGAGGATCGCGAGGCCTTGCTGCAAAACGAGGCGTTGGCGAAGTTCGTGCGCTGGGTTTCGGACAAGCCGCCCGACTTCCATGCGCCCACCCGGACGGCGCGATAGCAGGAAACGTCGGGGCCGCACGGGCGTTGTGGGTCAAAGACCAAGGAGCCCGAATTCATGAAACTCTGGAAAGCCGCAGCCATCGGCCTCGGCGTCCTCGCTGCTGGCGCAACTGCCACCTATGCCTATTACCGCCAGGCGGTGGACGAGCCGGACTACACGCTCGTCCGGGAAGATGGCGATTTTCAGCTGCGCGAATATGCACCGATGATCGTTGCGGAGGTCGTTCACACCGGCGAACGCAGGCCCGCATTGAACGCGGGCTTCCGGCGTCTTGCCGCCTATATTTTTGCCGAGGACCGGCCGGGCCAGGAAATCGCGATGACCAGTCCGGTAATGCAGGACCAGGGCGAAAAGATCGCGATGACGGCACCGGTCATCCAGGACCAGGGCGCGGAAATCGCCATGACTGCGCCCGTCATGCAGGACGGCAATGACGATAGCGGCACATGGCGCACGCGTTTCGTGATGCCGGCGCAGTACACGATGGATACGCTGCCCACGCCGCCGCAGGACATTACCTTGACCGAAGTGCCATCCCGCCGCGTGGTGGCCGTGCGTTTCTCCGGCCGCGGGACCGATGCTGATCTGGCCGAAAAAGAAAAGGCGCTTCGCGACTGGATCGCCAAGGAAGGGCTGGTGGCTTCAGGTCCGGCCGAATTCGCGTTCTACGATGCACCGATGGTGCCGCCACCGCTCCGGCGCAACGAGGTGATCATCCCGGTTGAGTGACCACAAACGAGAAGGGGCGACCGAGAGGACGCCCCTTTCCATTTCAGTGCACCGACAGCCGGATCAGCCGCCGTTGTTGTCGTCCATGAGGCGCTGCATCAGGTAGACCATCTGAAGGCCCAGGAGCTTGGCGCGCTGTTCGTTGTCCACGCCGCCCGAATGGCCGCCGGTCATGTCCTCGAAATACCAGTAATCCTGACCGAGTTCCTTGAGCTTGGCGGCACCCTTGCGGGCGTGGGCGGGGTGGGTGCGGTCATCGGCGGTCGACGCCCAGAGGAAGGGTGAGGGGTAATCCACGCCCTCGACGATCTTCTGATAGGGCGAATAGCCTTCGATCCATGCGCGCTGTTCAGGGATGCGCGGATCGCCATATTCGCCGATCCACGAGGCACCGCGGCCGATCAGGTGATAGCGCAGCATGTCGAACAGCGGAATCTGGACGATTGCCGCGTCGAACAGGTCGGGGCGCTGCGTGAAGGCCGTGCCCACCAGCAGGCCCCCCTGCGAACCGCCCTGGATACCGAGGTGGTCGGGCGTGGTGAAGCCGCGCTTCACCAAGTCTTCGGCCACGGCGATGAAATCGTCCCACGTGCGCTGCTTGTTCTCGCGGATGGCGCTCTGGTGCCACATCGGCCCGAATTCGCCGCCGCCACGCATGTTGGCAAGGACATAGGCGCCGCCCTTTTCGACCCACAGCTTGCCAGTGGTACCGAGATAGGAAGGCAGGCGCGGCACCTGGAAGCCGCCGTAACCGGTCAGCAGGGTTGCGGTGGAGCCGTCCAGCGTCATGCCCTTGGGCTTGACGATGAAGTAGGGGATTTTCGTCCCGTCCTTGCTCGTCGCCTCGTGCTGCTCGACTTCCATGCCCATGGCGTCGAAATAGGCCGGCGAGGTCTTGAGCACTCCCGGATCGCCCGAACCGTCGGTGTAGTAGAGCGTGGTCGGCGAGAGGAAATCGGTGACCGAGAACATGATCTGGTCGCTCTCGTCCGAGGCCGCCGCGACACCGACCGTGGCATTGTCGGGCAGGGCGACTTCGGTCGAAACCCACTCGCCGCCGTCGAAATCGAATTTCAGAACCTTGCCCACGACATTGTCGAGGATGGTGATGAAGGCGCTGTTGGCGGTCGAACTGATGCCCTGCTTGGTCTGGCGTTCGGCAGGAGCCCAGACGAGGGTCTTCTTCGCCCCGTTCGGGTCGCGTTTCCACTCTTCAAGGTCCACCGAGACGAGCGCGTCGGCAGGGAAGGTCTGGCCGCCAACTTCCCAGTCCACGTCGGTGGAATAGAGCAGCTGCCCGTCGATGATGCCGGCCAGGTTCGCCTTTTTCGGCATGTCGAGTTCGAGCCACTCGCCGTCATGCCAGACGTAGTTGATGCTTTCGTGGAAGCTCACCCCGCGGAATGCGGTGCGGGCATGGACCACGCCCTTGTTGTCGCGGAGCAGTCCGGCACCCGACCACACGTCGCTCGATTCGCCCCGGAAGATTTCGGGGGCATTGGCGATGTCGGTGCCGCGTTTCCACATGCGGGTGGTGAAGGGATATTCGCTATCGGTCAGCGTACCTTCGCCGAAATCGCGGCTGACGAGCAGGGTGTCCTTGTCGAGCCACTGGACGCTGCCCTGGCTTTCGCTGTCGAGCACGAAGCCGCCGTCGACGAACTGCTTCGTCACGGTGTCGAATTCACGCATGATGGTGGCGTCCTTGCCGCCGTCGCTCAGTGCGATCATGCACATGCGTTGGTCGGGCGGCAGGCAGGTGCTGCCTTTGTAGACCCATTCCTTGCCCTCTGCTGCGGCGAGCGCGTCGACATCAAGGACGGTTTCCCAGGCGATATCGTCGCTCTGGTAGCTTTCCAGCGTGGTGCGGCGCAGCAGGCCCTTGGGATTGGCCTTGTCCTGCCAGAAATTGTAGAGGCCGTCGGGACGGATCGACACGAACGGAATGCGATCCTCGCTGTCGTAGATCGCCAGCGCCTCGTTCTTGAGCTGCTCGAAGCGCGGGTCGGCTTCCATATGGGCAAGCGTGCGATCGTTCTCGCTGCGGACCCAGTCGAGCGCGCGGTCACTACGGGCCTCTTCCAGCCAGATGTAGGGATCTTCGTCCGGGCCGGGAACGCCGTCCTGTGCGGCGAGCGTATTGGGGGCGGCGATGGTCATGACAGCAGCCATTGCCAGCGTGGAAACACGTTTCACAGTCCTCTCCTGCAGATAATGCGGGCTGCATTTACCCTGCCGCGCGCAGGAGGAAAGGACAGACTTGCTCGACGAGGGACAAACCACGACGGACAAACGAAAAAGGGCGACCCGAGGGCCGCCCTTTTCCTGTTTGCGATGATCCCGAAAGGCTCAGCCTTCGACGTGTTCCGCAAGGACCGTGAGGCCGTTCTCGCCGACCTCGGCAAAGCCGCCGCGGACCTCGATGGTTTCCGGGGCCGCGCCTTCGGTCTTGTAGACCTGCACAGCACCGTCGCGGATGGTCGACATGAAGGGCGCGTGGCCCTCGAGCACGCCGAATTCGCCTTCCGTGCCGGGAACGACGACCATGTGGACGTCTTCCGAACGGACCAGCTTCGCCGGCGTGACGAGTTCGAAGTGGAGGGCCATGTCCTTACGCGTCCTCGGCCAGCTTCTTGGCCTTTTCGACCGCCTGGTCGATGCCGCCGACCATGTAGAAAGCGGCTTCCGGCAGGTGGTCGTATTCGCCGTCCACGACTGCCTTGAACGACTTCACCGTGTCTTCCAGCTGGACGAACACGCCCGGGATGTTGGTGAAGACTTCGGCGACGTGGAAGGGCTGCGAGAGGAAGCGCTGGATCTTGCGGGCGCGGGCCACGGTCAGCTTATCTTCTTCCGACAGTTCGTCCATGCCGAGAATGGCGATGATGTCCTGCAGGCTCTTGTACTTCTGCAGCGTTTCCTGGACGCGGCGGGCGGTCTCGTAGTGCTCCTGGCCGACGACGCGCGGTTCGAGAACGCGCGAGGTCGAGTCGAGCGGGTCGACTGCCGGGTAGATGCCGAGTTCCGAGATGGCGCGCGACAGGGTGGTCGTTGCGTCAAGGTGGGCGAACGAGGTTGCCGGTGCCGGGTCGGTAAGGTCGTCTGCGGGAACGTAGATGGCCTGGACCGAGGTGATCGAGCCCTTGGTGGTCGAGGTGATGCGTTCCTGCAGGTTACCCATGTCGGTGGCGAGCGTCGGCTGGTAGCCCACGGCCGAAGGAATACGGCCGAGCAGTGCCGACACTTCCGAACCCGCCTGGGTGAAGCGGAAGATGTTGTCGACGAAGAACAGCACATCCTGGCCTTCGACGTCGCGGAAGTACTCCGCCATGGTCAGACCCGAAAGAGCCACGCGAGCACGGGCGCCCGGGGGTTCGTTCATCTGGCCGAAGACGAGTGCCACCTTCGAACCTTCCGAGGTTGCATTGCCGTCGGCGTCCTTGGCGATAACGCCGGCGTCGAGGAATTCGTGATAGAGGTCGTTACCTTCACGGGTACGTTCACCGACGCCCGCGAAGACCGACACGCCGCCGTGACCCTTGGCGATGTTGTTGATCAGTTCCTGGATCAGCACGGTCTTGCCGACGCCTGCGCCGCCGAACAGGCCGATCTTGCCGCCCTTTGCGTAGGGAGCGAGAAGATCGATGACCTTGATGCCGGTGACGAGGATGGCCGCTTCGGTCGACTGGTCGATGAACAGCGGGGCTTCGGCGTGGATCGGGCTGGTGCTTTCAGCGCCGATCGGGCCGCGTTCGTCGATCGGCTCGCCGACGACGTTCATGATGCGGCCGAGCGTCTTCGGACCGACGGGGACCGAGATTTGCGCGCCGGTGTTCACGACTTCCTGACCACGGGTCAGGCCGTCGGTGCCGTCCATCGCGATGGTGCGGACGGTGTTTTCACCGAGGTGCTGCGCGACTTCGAGGACCAGCGTGTTTTCGCCGTTCTTCGTTTCGAGCGCGGTCAGGATCGGCGGCAGTTCACCTTCGAAGGCTACGTCGACGACGGCGCCGATGACCTGGCTGATGACGCCATTGGGGCTCTGGTTAAGCTTGGGTGCGGTGGCCATGATATTGGTATCCTACTGGCTCAGGAGGCTTTGTGGTGTGCGCCGTGTTCGGCACAGAGGGCTTCTGCGTTTTCGATCATCCAGTCCGAACCGTCTTCGTTCGCAACCAGAGTGGCTTCGTGACGCATGTATTCGTCTTCGCCGAGACCGTATTCGCACAGGGCCTGTTCGGCACCCATTGCGCGGCGGCAGACGGCGTTCTTGACCGGTTCGGCACCTTCGCAGGTCTCTGCGAACTTGGTGCTGAAATAGGCCTGGTCGGTCGCGGGCAGGCTGGCAACCGGTTCCGGCGTCGCGGTTTCGGTCGGGGTCGGCTCGGGAGCCGGCTCCTCGCCGCAGGCTGCGAGCAGCGCGAGGGGGAGGATAAGGGCGAGTTTCTTCACTTTTCCGGTCCTTGTCAGAGCGCTTCCGCGCCCGCGATGATTTCGACGAGTTCGGTGGTGATCGCGGCCTGGCGGCTGCGGTTGTACTGGATCGTCAGCTTGTTGATCAGGTCGCCGGCATTGCGCGTGGCGTTGTCCATGGCGGTCATGGAGGCGCCCTGTTCGGAAGCCTCGCGTTCCAGCAGGGCACCGAAAAGCTGCGTCTTCACGTAGCGCGGGAGCAGGTCTTCGAGGATTTCCTCTTCGCCCGGCTCGTATTCGACCACGGCATCGCCGCCGGCCGCGCCTTCGGGCGAGGGGACGGGGATGAGTTGGTCCACGGTCGGGTCCTGCGCCAGTGCCGACTTGAAGATCGGGTAGACGAGATGTGCGACGTCGAATTCGCCCTTCTCGAAGCGTTCGAGCAGGTCGTCGGCGATGGCTTCGGCTTCCTCGAAGCCCGGCTGGCGGACGTTGGAGGTGTCGAAGTGCTTTTCGATCTTGTCGGCAAAGTCGCGCTTGATCGGGGCGCGGCCCTTCTTGCCGACGAGGTAGAACGTCACGTCCTTGCCTTCGGCCACAAGTGCACGCGCCTTGGCCTTGGCGGCCTTGACGATGTTGGCGTTGAGACCGCCGCACAGGCCCTTGTCGGTGTTCACGACCACCAGCAGGTGGCGCTTGTCCGAACCGGTGCCGCGCAGCAGCAGCGGGGCGCTGTCGCCGCTCACCTTGGAGGCGAGCGATGCCATCACGCCCGAAAGGCGTTCGGCATAGGGGCGCGCCGCTTCGGCAGCCGCCTGCGCACGGCGCAGCTTTGCGGCTGCGACCATCTGCTTGGCCTTGGTGATCTTCTGGGTCGACTTGACCGAGTTGATCCGACCCTTGAGTTCCTTGAGGCTAGCCATTTCGGCTCCCTATCTCGTGTGCTCTTGGGGCTTAAGCGAACTGCTTGGCGAAGGTCTTGAGCGCGTCGACGACCTTGTTCTTCACGTCGTCTTCGAACTTGCCGGTCTCGCGGATTTCCTTGAGGACGTCGGCGTGTTCGCTGCGCATGTAGCTCAGCATCTGCGCTTCGTAGTCGTTGACGCGGTTGACCGCGATATCGTCGAGGTAGCCATTGGTACCGGCGAAGATCGACACGGTCTGTTCTTCGAACGGCATCGGCGAGAACTGGGCCTGCTTCAGCAGTTCGGTCAGGCGTGCACCGCGGTTCAGCAGCTTCTGCGTTGCGGCGTCGAGGTCCGAGCCGAACTGCGCGAAGGCAGCCATTTCACGGTACTGCGCGAGGTCGAGCTTCATCGAGCCCGAAACCTTCTTCATCGCCTTCGTCTGGGCAGCGCCGCCGACGCGCGAAACCGACAGGCCGACGTTAATTGCCGGACGGATGCCCTGGTAGAACAGGTCGGTTTCGAGGAAGATCTGGCCGTCGGTGATCGAGATCACGTTGGTCGGGATGTAGGCCGACACGTCGCCTGCCTGCGTTTCGATGATCGGCAGCGCGGTCAGCGAGCCGCCGCCGTTTGCCTTGCTCATCTTCGCCGCGCGCTCGAGCAGGCGGCTGTGCAGGTAGAAAACGTCGCCCGGATAGGCTTCGCGGCCCGGAGGACGACGCAGCAGGAGCGACATCTGGCGGTAAGCGACGGCCTGCTTCGAAAGGTCGTCGTAAACGATGACGGCGTGCATGCCGTTGTCGCGGAAGAATTCGCCCATCGCACAGCCGGTGTAGGGTGCGAGGTACTGCAGCGGAGCGGGCTCCGATGCGGTTGCGGCGACGACGATCGAATATTCCATCGCGCCGTTTTCTTCGAGCTGCTTGACGATCTGTGCGACGGTCGAGCGCTTCTGGCCGACAGCGACATAGACGCAGTAGAGCTTCTTGCCCTCGTCATCGCCCGCGTTCAGCTCCTTCTGGTTGATGAAGGTGTCGATCGCGACGGCCGACTTGCCGGTCTGGCGGTCACCGATGATCAGTTCGCGCTGGCCGCGGCCGACGGGAACGAGCGCGTCGATGGCCTTGAGGCCCGACTGCACCGGTTCCGAAACCGATTCACGCGGGATGATGCCCGGCGCCTTCACTTCGACGCGGCGGCGTTCGGTGGCTTCGATCGGGCCCTTGCCGTCGATCGGGTTGCCGAGAGCGTCGACCACGCGGCCGAGCAGGCCCTTGCCGACCGGAACGTCCACGATGGTGCCGGTGCGCTTGACCGTGTCACCTTCGCCGATGTCCTGGTCCGAACCGAAGATAACGGCGCCGACGTTGTCGGCTTCGAGGTTCAGTGCCATGCCCTGAACGCCGTTGGCGAATTCGATCATTTCGCCGGCCTGGACCTTGTCGAGGCCGTGGATGCGGGCGATGCCGTCACCCACCGACAGCACGGAGCCGACTTCGCTGACTTCGGCTTCGGTGCCGAAATTGGCGATCTGGTCCTTGATGACCTTGGAGATTTCTGCGGCGCGGATATCCATGATTATCGTCCTTTGATCAGGCTTTCATCGCCTGGGCGAGGGAATTGAGGCGGGTGCGGATCGAGGCGTCGATACGCTTCGATCCGATGGTAACGACAAGGCCGCCGAGGAGATCGGGGTCGACCTTGGAAGTAAGCTTTACGGTGCGGCCCTCACGCGCGGTGAGCTTGGCCTTGAGCTGTTCCAGCTGCGTATCGGTCAGCGCGTGGGCGCTGGTGACTTCGGCCGTCACTTCGCCGCGCTGGGCAGCGGCGATGGCGCGGAAGGCGCGGATGATGCCCGGAAGCTGGCCGAGGCGGCGGTTCTGCGCCAGCGTGCCGAGGAACTTCTGGGTGAGATCGGACAGGCCCATGATCGCTGCCACGCCCCACAGTGCCTTTTCGGCCTGGCCGCGGCTGACGCGCGGATTGGTGGTCAGCATCTTGAGCTCGGCCGATTCGGCCAGGCCCGCTTCGAGCTTGTCGAGGTCCGATTCGACCGCGGTTACGGTCCCGGCCTCGCTGGCCAGATCGAACAGGGCCGAGGCGTAACGCCCTGCCAGGCTAGCCTGAATACCGGCGGAAATATCCACGCGTCTGTCGTCCTTTAAGGATCGGAAAAAAGGTCTGTCGTGCCATGCCGGAGGTGGGCGAAAATGAGTCGCCCCGGCAAGGTTGGCGCGCGCCTAGCAAAGGGCCTCGGCGAAGGCAACCCGAGTCAGCTTGTAACGTGGAGGAACCTTGGACATACTTTCCTACTAGAGGGAGAGCGAGCATGGAAACCACGCAGCTGGCACCGCATTGCGGGGTCGAGGTATCGAGCGTCGAACTGGCGAAGATCGAGGGTAGCGATCTCGAAGCGATCCGCGACCTTATATATAGGCACGGCGTAGCGGTGTTCCGCGACCAGTCCTTTTCGCCCGAGGATCACATCGCTTTCGCCAGGCGCTGGGGCGGCATCGACATCAACAACTATTTCCCCCTGACGGACGAGCATCCCGAGATCGCCGTGGTCCGCAAGCGCAAGGACCAGGTGACCAACATCGGCGGAGGCTGGCACACCGACCATTCCTACGACCAGGTGCCTGCCATGGGCTCCATCCTCGTGGCGCGCGAGCTTCCGCCATCGGGCGGCGATACGCTCTGGGCGCATATGGGCGCTGCGTATGAAAGCCTGCCGGAAGCGACCAAGGACAAGATCGAGGGGCTCACCGCCTGGCACACCGCGGACCATATATATGCGCCGGACGGGATCTATGCGCAGACCGACCAGGGCAGCGAATTGCGCGGGCAGGAATTGAAGACCGGCGCCACCCACCCGGTGGTCGTGCGTCACCCGCACACCGGGCAGCGGCTGCTCTATGTCAATCCGGGCTTCACGATCAATTTCACCGGCATGAGCCGCGAGGAGAGCTTGCCCTTGCTACAGGAGCTGTTCGCCCATGCCATGAAGGCGGAACACCAGTGCCGGGTGGAATGGCAGCCGGGAACGGTCGCCATCTGGGACAATCGCACGACCTGGCATTACGCGATGAACGATTACCAGGGCTATGCGCGGGAGATGCACCGCATCACGCTGAGCGGAGAACCGCTGGCAGCGTGAGCTAGTCCCGGGCCACGCATTCGTAGACGAGGCGCTCGTTCGGTTGCTGCGGCAACTGGGAGAGCACTTCGCCCTGCAGGTCGCCGAGCTTGGTCGCGGCGCCATCGTCGCCGCACTGGGGCGCGGAATATTTGGCGCGCGCTTCGCGGGCTGCCGTCATGGCAGTTCGCGGGAGGAGATAGCGTTCGGACCTGAAGGTACGGCGATCGGGATCGAAGCTGTTCACTGACACCGCGTCCTCGTCGTTCGGGACGAAGACCCGCGACCAATTGCCGGCCGCATAGCCGTATTGCGTGCGTTCGTTGACGCAGCCGGCCGTGGTCCAGTCGAATTCGATATCGGGCGTCTCGGCGCTGGTCACGCGGCTGCGTTCCGGAACGAGGCGGCAGGTCAGCGCCAGGTCGCCCCCTTCTTCTCCGGCGAGCGGACGGCCGCCGTCCCCTTCGCTTTCTGCCATCAGGCCTGCCACGCGCCGGTCGACCTCGTCGAGGCCGGGACGGGTCAGGAAGGCGATGAGGGCCACGACCACGAGGAAGCCCGCGACGGCAAAGGCGATGTTGGTCTTCTTCAGCCGGAGCGCGGCATCGTCCGCTTCCGGATCGATCCGCCCGCGCTGGCTCCATGCCCATAGACCGAGGCCGAAAGCGACAAGGACGAGGATGAACGCCAGCGCCATGCGATCCTCGCGGTCGTGGGCGACGGAAAGCTGTGCTTCGAGTTGCGCGCGCTCGCGCTTCTCGCGCGTGGCTTCGGCACGTTCGGCGAGGCTCTGGCGTGCCTCGGCCTGTTCACGCTCCAGCCTTTCGCGCTCTGCTTCCTCGAGGTCGGCAATGCTGCGACAGGGCTGCTCGTTGAGGCGCGGCTCTATGTTGTTGGCACGAAGGAAAGGGACCAGTTCGCGGTTGGACACGGCGAAGAAGAATTCCGCATCGCCGCCGTCATTGTCAGCGCCGAAACTGTTGACCCCGACGACGCGGCCGCACTGGTCAAGCAGAGGGCCGCCCGAATTCCCGCGCGCGATGGGCGCGGTATGGAGGATGGTATCGAATTGCCGGCTGGGGCGTTCGCCGGACACGAAACCGCGGCTCTTCACCGGAGGCTGGCTGCGGAAGAGATCGGAAATGTCGAGGCCCTGTGCGCGGTCGACGTTCATCGGGTACCCCACGCTGGTAACCTCGCCCGAACTCGCGACAGGTCCGCCGGACAGGGCGAGGGGCGGCAGGCGCAGGTTTCCGGTCAACCGGACAAGCGCAAGGTCATTGCGGGAACTGGCAGCGACGATCTGTCCGTAGACCGCATCCGCCCCGCCTGAAGGAACGATCCCGACCCGCAGGTCCTCGTCGCGCATCGCGTCGCGTACCACGTGGGCATTCGTAACGATCATGGTCGAGGTAACGGCGAAACCCGTACCATGGCTGACCGGATAAAGCTCTCCGCCGTCTTCGCCGATGATGACGACACGCACGACCCCTCGCGCAGCGGCGTCGATATCGGCCGGCTCTGCCGCAGCGAACGAGGGCAGGGCGAGCGCCAAGAGTGTCAGCAAGATAGCAAGGAAGCGTCCCATCGGATGCGTTTCTGGCGTTCAATGGCTTTGACCGCAAGCTTCGGGATGCGACCTGTGCAATTCATCCGCACATTGTCCTCCAATCGGCTATGGAGCAGGCAGGATGATCGACAGCGACAAGGCATGGCAGGCGGTATTGCGGCGCGACCGCTCTTTCGACGGGCGGTTCGTCACCGGCGTGCTGACCACCGGCATATACTGCCGCCCGTCCTGCGCGGCGCGCCATCCAGCGCGATCCAATGTGCGCTTCTTCGTCGATGGGGCGGAAGCGAGAGTGCACGGGCTCAGGGCCTGCAAGCGTTGCCTGCCGGACGACGTGGCACGGGACGAGGCCGCCGTGCTGGCCGCAATCGACGAGATCCGGCAGGCTGAAGATGCGCCTTCGCTCGCCGTGCTGGCCCGAATCACCGATTATTCGCCCTCGCACTTCCAGCGGGTATTCAAGCGCGCGACGGGGCTTTCGCCTGCTGCCTATGCCCGTGCACTACGCGAGGAACGTGCGCGCGATGCCCTTAGCTCGGGCGACAGCGTGACGCGGGCGATTTACGAGGCGGGCTATGGGTCGGCTTCGCGATTTTACGAAGGTACGAAGGGAAAGCTGGGAATGAGTGCGAGCGACTGGCGCGACGGGGGAAGCGGGCGGACCATCCACTGGACCACAGTGGATACCAGTCTGGGCCCGATGCTGGTGGCCGCGACCGATAAGGGTGTTTGCTGCCTGTCTTTCAACGAAGGAGAAGACCACTTGCGCGCCCGCTTCCCCAAGGCCGACATGGTTGAGGGAGGGGCGGACTTCCGCACCCTGTTCGAGGCTGTGACGTCTGCCGTAGAACAGCCTTCGACAGCCACGACCGTCGATATCCCACTCGATGTGAAGGGCACGGCATTCCAGCAGCGCGTTTGGGAAGCGCTCAGGCAAATCCCTGCAGGTGAAACCCTAAGTTACGGCGAACTGGCCGCTGCAGTCGGCAATCCCAAGGCCAGTCGGGCCGTAGGCGGCGCCAACGGAGCTAACAATATCGCCGTGCTCATTCCATGCCATCGCGTCATCGCTGCCGATGGCGGTCTTGGAGGCTATGCCTATGGAACCGCAATCAAGGCCGAACTGCTGCGCCGAGAGCAGGGCGATTGAGACAATTGGCAGCTTTCCTTTGACAACGCTCGTCTATCGCGGAAAATAAAGCCCATAAGTCGCGCTCTGCCATTGGCGGATTAGAACAATTTTCGTGTGGCTCCCGCTGTTATGCTGCGGGTGCGAATAAATACAGGTTCACGCGGATTGGGCGATGGATAGCGGACAGGAATTCGTAGATTATTATGCGCTGCTTCAGGTCAATCCGACCTGCGATGCGAAGATGCTGGAAAAGGCATACCGCTATTCTGCGCAGATGTATCACCCGGACCACACCGACACCGCCGATGTCGACAAGTTCCAGGAAATAATCGCCGCCTACAGCGTCCTCCGGAACCCGGAAAAACGGGCGGAATACGACCGTGTCTACCGCGAACACAACAAGGGTGCGTTCTTCGCCTTCCCCGCCAACGAAGCGGTCCAGATAACCGAGGAATCGGCAATCGAGGACGCCGAAGCGCACGAGAAAATCCTGTTCCACCTCTACAAGCAGCGTCGTGAAAGCGCGACCGATCCGGGCGTGATGGGGTACTACCTCCAGCGAATGCTCGACTGCTCTGACGAGAATTTCGAGTTCCACGCGTGGTACCTGAAGTCCAAGGGGTTCATCGAGATCACCCAGGAAGGCAAGCTCGCCATCACTATCGACGGCGTCGACCACGTCATCTCGATGAGCCGGACCGCAGAGGCTGAAAAGCTGCTCATCGCGCAGGCCAAGACCGGCACAGACGAGGCTGCCTAGGCGCGGGCCCAACCTTTCTTCGCCGGGGTGAGGCGGGCAAGAATCGCGTCCGCGCTGTCGAGATATTCCCGGCGCTTTTCGGCGTCCATCCTGTCCCAGGTCGAATAGATCCTCCCGATCCGTGCGTTGCGTTCCAGCCGCTCGCGGTGGCGGTCCATGAAATGCCAGTACAGCGGGTTGAAGGGGCAAGCGTCGGGTCCGGTTTTCTTGCTGACCACATAACGGCAGCCGGAGCAGTAATTGCTCATCTTGTTGATGTAATTGCCGGACGCGGCATAGGGCTTGGAAGCCAGCTTGCCGCCATCCGCATACAGGATCATTGCGGCCACATTGGGCAGTTCGACCCATTCATAGGCGTCAGCGTAGACGACCAGGAACCAGTCCTGCACCTCCTGCGGGTCGATGCCGGCAAGCAGGGCGAAATTGCCGAGGACCATCAGGCGCTGGATATGGTGGGCGTGCGCATTGTCGCGCGTCGAGCGGATGCAGTCGGCAAGGCAGGCCATGTCCGTATCTCCGGTCCAGTAGAATTCCGGCAGTTTGCGCCTTGCGTCCAGCTCGTTCGCCGATTGCAGCCGCGGCATCTGGTGCCAGTAGAACCGCCGGACATATTCGCGCCAGCCGATGATCTGGCGGATGAAGCCTTCGACCGAATTGAGCGGAGCCCGGCCATCGCGGTACGCCTTTTCTGCGCGGCGACACAGTTCGAGCGGGTCGAGCAGGCCGAGGTTGATGCTGGTCGAAAGCATCGAATGGAACAGATCGTCCTCGCCTGCGATCATGGCGTCCTGATACGGTCCGAAACATTCGATACGCTCTGCAAAGAAGGCATCGGCCGCCTCTTCGGCCTCTTCGCGCGTGACCGGCCATTCGAACCGCTCGAGGCTGCCGAAGTGGTCGCCGAACCGCTCCTCGACGAGAGCGATGACCTCCCCGGTGATGTCGTCCGGCTCGAACTTCGGGCGTTCGGGCGCTGACAGGCCTTCCTTGGGCGGCTTGCGGTTCTCGCTATCGTAATTCCACTCGCCGCCTTCAGGATCGTTATCGTTCATCAGCAGGCCGGTCTTGCGGCGCATCTCGCGGTAGAAGTACTCCATCCGCAGTTCCTTGCGCCCTTCGGCCCAGTCATCGAATTCCGCCTGGGTGGAAACGAACCGGTCATCCGGCAGGATGAGAACTTCGCAGGGAAACTTGTCGGCCCACTGGTCGAAATCCTCTCGCAAGCGCCATTCGCCCGGCTCAACGACATGAATGGCCCGGGGTGAATGCTCCTTCACCGCCCGGGCGACCTCGCCGGTCAGACTGCCCGCATTGTGCTCGGCTTCGAGCCGCACGTATTCGACCGTCCACCCCGCATCGCGCAGCTCGGCGGCGAAGTGGCGCATGGCGGAAAAGACCAGCACGATCTTCTGCTTGTGGTGCCGGACGTAAGTCGCCTCGTCCCAGACTTCCATCATCAGGACCACCGTATCGTCCTTCGACCTGCCCCTCAGGCTGGCGAGGTCGCGGGTCAACTGGTCGCCGAGGATGGGGACGAGGATCGGGCCGCCGGTAGTGTCTGCCATGCGCCCTCAATGCGCGAGGATAGCGCCGGTGCCTAGAAGAGAGACGATTGCGCGGATTGCCCGGCCCACGGGATGTCCGTGCGGTCGATCGCCAGTTCGCCAGCGAACGGTCGGCACAGGGCAAAGGCATCGTCCGGCGAGCCGTCCATCCACGTCTCGCGGTCGCTCTCCGTCAGGATCACGGGCATCCGGTCATGGATTGCGGACATCTGCTCCGATGCATCGGTCATGACCATCGAATAGCAGTCGCCCCATTCCGCGCTCTTTCGCCAGATCCCGGCGACCGTGAACACCTCGCTGCCCGGCAGTGTCATCCAGGTCCGGGTCATTGACCCCTTGGGCCCTTGCGCTTCGGCAAAGCCTTCCAGCGGAATCAGGCATCGCCGCTCAATGAAGCTGCTCTTCCAGAACGGGCCGGACAACTTGTCGGTCCGCGCATTGTTGACCGGCTTGGGCTTGAGCGGCTGGCCCTTCGCGCCCTTGCGCGGCAGCGGAAAGCCCCAGGTCATCGTCTCGACCTTGCCGCCGGCAAGAACGAGGCCGGAATATCCCGGATAAATCTCGCCGCCCGCATTGCTGCCGATTTCCGCCACCAAGTCGAACAGCTGGGCGACTTCGGTCGCGTTCTTGGTCATGCGGTAGAGGTTGCACATAGGCTCCGGCTATCGCTTCAAAAGCGCTTGGGCTCAATCCTTCTTGCCGCAACACAGTCGTGAAAGGGCGGCGGACGACCGGCGCCCGCCGTTCATGGGATCAGGCGGTCTCGGTGCTTTCGCCGCAATCGGAACCTTCTGTGCCTTCTCCGTCGGCTGCCGGTTCTGCATCGTCCTTGGGCTCTTCCTCCTTCTCTTCGGAGGCCGGATGCTTGGGCTTGAGGCGCTTGAGCAGCGGTTCCTTGTCGCCCTTTTCGAACAGGTCGAGTTCATAGGAGAGGCAGCGGGCTACGCGGGTGCCGTGACCCGTCTGGATCAGCGGGTTGAGAAGCGACTTGGTGATGCCGATTTCGCCTTCGAGCAGGAACATGTGCGCCAGAGTCTGGCGGATGCCTGTATCGAAAGGCGCGTACTGATAGGCGCTTTCGAGAGCGTTCTTGGCTGAATCGGGTGCTTCTTCGCCCGACAGCAAATAGGTCAGGTAATAGCCGTAGAGCGGGACCGGATGGTCGTTCTCCATGTTGTTGGCCGCGATGAAACGTTCGCGCGCCTGCGCCATCATTGCCTTGTCGTCGAGCGAACGCATCAACGAGGTGTTGGCCAGGTTGATCGCGGCTTCGGTCGAGTCTGGATTGATGGCGAGTGCCTTGTTCGAGAGTGCTTCCGCTTCGGTGTAATTCTTGTTGTCGAACTCGACCTCGGCTGCGGCAAGGAGCACCGGCACGCTTTGCGGGAATTGTTCGACCAGCGCACGCGCCTTCGGGAGCTGCTTGGCTGCCGCCTTTTCGTCGACGCCAACTTTCGATTCGATCATCAGGTCGATACGCGCTTCCTCGTCGGCGCTGAGCTGGCGGATCTTCACCTTCGGCTTTTCGGCGTTCATGTAAGGCACCTTGAGTACCTTGGCCGAGCCGCGGCGATAGGAGTCCAGTTCCTTCTCAAGCTGGTCGAGATCGCCGAAAGCGGCCTTGGCCGCGTCGAGCCGGCCTTCGCCGCGAGCAAGGCGCGTGACGTAATCGGTGATCTGCGGGCGGCGTTCCGGGGTGAAGTTCAGCAGGCTGGCGAGCAGCCAACCGTGACCATAGGTGCGCGCAACCGTTTCACGATCGGGTTTCGCCGGCGGATCCATCATCTTCTCGACGTCGAGATTGACCGCCATGATTTCCAGGCTCCGCCACGTTGGCGCATCGCCGATCACGAAGCGGTTTCCTTCCGAGCGCAGCGTCGAAAACACCTCTGCAAAGCCTTCGCGGTACCAAGCGGGGTACGGGGCGTTGCGGTGCTGGAACATGAAATAGTGCACGTATTCGTGGAACAGGACGGCCTTGGGTTCCAGCTCCAGTCCGCTGAAACGGTCCTGGTTGCTGCGTTCGTAGGTCACGTTCTGACGGCGAGGGACGAAGGCGTAGGAACCCGAGGCGCGGGGGATGAAAAACCCGCCGATGCCGCTGCCCGGTTGGCCGGCCAGGACAGCCATGTCGCGTGTCTCGCCGAAGCGGAAAACGATGACCTTGGAGGAGGGCGGCAGGCTGCCGTCGTCAGGTCCGACGCCGCTGATGATGCGCAGGACCTCGTCCAGCCGTTCCAGGTCCTGGGCGAATTCTTCCGTGCTCGACTTGGAATCGCGCGAATAGATCTTGAAGTGATCGGTTTCGGCAAGGAACCAGTCGGCGGCATGGGCCGGCATGGCAACGAGAGCTGCGAAAGCAGCAAGAATTTTGGCGAAAAGACGCATGTGCAGACCCCAACTTTGTGCGGGTCGGCCACTGTGTCGGCCATGCAGTCCCCGCGAATCCCTGTGGAGGATGCTAATCGAGAGAACCGGCCAAATCAAACAAAGGAATAGGGGTCGATATCCACACCCACACGCACGCCCGGCGGGTGGTCAATGCTGCCTAGCCAGCGCCTGATTACGTCCTGCAGTTGCACCGAACGGCGCGCATTCATGAGCAGGCGATAACGATAGCGGCCACGGAGAAGCGCCATAGGAGCGGGCGCGGGGCCGAGGATCATGAGATCGTCCACCTGCGGGCGGGTATCGCCGATCCTGCGCGCGGCCTCGCGGGCTTCCGCCTCGTCTTCAGAGGAAATGATGATCGACGCCCAGCGACCAAAAGGCGGGGCACCGGCTTCGCGGCGCATCTCGGTCTCGACCGAGTAAAACGCATCGCGATCGCCTGCTGCCAGGGCGGAAATCACGCTGGCTTCGGGATGCCGCGTCTGGATCAGGACCTCCCCCGGCTTTTCCCCGCGACCTGCACGGCCTGCGACCTGCGCGACCTGTTGGTAGGTCCGCTCGCCCGCCCTCAGGTCGCCGCCTTCAAGGCCGAGGTCGGCGTCGACTACGCCGACCAGCGTCAGCTCGGGAAAGTGGAAGCCCTTGGTCACGAGCTGTGTGCCGACGATCACGTCGATGGCGCCGCCTTCGACCTGCGCGATGAATTCGGCGGCGCGTCCGGGCGAATTGAGCGTATCCGATGTCGCCACGAACACCCTTGCGTCGGGCAAACGCTCCGCAATCTCGTCCGCAATTCGTTCAACCCCGGGTCCGCAAGCGACAAGGCAATCCGGTTCGCCGCATTCGGGGCACCGATCGGGGCTGGGGGTCTCGTGGCCGCAGTGGTGGCAGGCGAGGCGGCGGGTGAAACGGTGTTCGACCAGCCATGCGCTGCAATTGGGGCACTGGAAGCGGAAACCGCAATTCCGGCAGAGCGTGAGCGGGGCATAGCCGCGGCGATTGAGGAACAGGAGCGACTGTTCGCCCCGTTCGAGGCGCTCCGCGATGCCGTCGACCAGCCGCTGGGCGAGCCACATGCCGTGCGGCGGTTTCTCCTGCGTGAGGTCGACGAGGTCGATGGAGGGCAGCTCGGCGCCGCCGAAACGGCTGGGCAGGTCGAGCTTCGCGTAGACCCCGCTCTCGGCCATTTGCAGGCTTTCGAGGGCCGGCGTCGCGCTAGCGAGCACCACAGGGATGCCTTCGAAATGCGCGCGCATGACGGCAACGTCGCGGGCGTTGTAGCGCACGCCGTCCTCCTGCTTGAAACTGGTCTCGTGTGCCTCGTCGACGACGATGAAGCCGAGCCTGCGGAACGGCAGGAACAGGGCGGAGCGGGCGCCCACCACCACTTGTGCCTCACCGCTGGCGACATTGCGCCAGGCACGCCGTCGCTCGGTCGACTTGAGCGAGGAATGCCACAGCACCGGCGCCACGCCGAAGCGCTCCTCGAAGCGGTGAAGGAAATTTTCCGTCAGCGCGATTTCGGGGAGCAGGACCAGCACCTGCCGACCCATGCGCAATGCCTCGGCCACGGGTTCGAAATAGGTCTCGGTCTTGCCCGATCCGGTTACCCCGTCGAGCAGGAAGGGCGCGAATTTCGCGTCCCTGACCGCCCTCGACAATGTTCCCGCGGCTTCCGACTGTTCGGGCGAGAGATCGACCTGCGTGAAATCGGGCCGCGCCTCGTCATAGGGCCGGTCGCAGTCGACCTCGACCGGCTCGAGCACGCCCTGGTTTACGAGGCCGCGAAGCACGCCTTCGGACACACCGGCAATTCCGGCAAGCTCGCGGATGGTCGCCTGTTCGCCCTCCAGCGCTTCCATTGCAGCAAGCCGCTGGGGCGTGAGGCGTTCGGGCATGCCGCCGGTCAGGCGGTACTCGGTAATGGTCGCCGGTCCCTTCAGCGCTCCGCCCGACGACAGCGCCATCCGCGCGACGCCTGCCAGCGAGGCGACGTAATAGTCGGCCGTCCATTCGATCAGCCGCCGCAGCGGGGCGGAGAGAGGAGGGACCGGGAGGATTCCCCTGATCGGGCGAAGCTTCTCTGCAGGAACCTCGGTTCCGGGAAGCCGTTCAGCCTCCCAGACGATTCCGATGATCGTGCGCGGGCCGAGCGGGCATTCGACAACGTGGCCCGGTTCGACCTGCATGCCGTCCGGCACCTTGTAGTCGAGCGGGCCGAGAGCGGCATTGAGGACGAGGCAGCGCACGCGGTTCATCGGAGAGTTCATATGGGCGGGCTAGATACCGCGCGACAAGGGTGGGACCTTCGAGGAGTAGATTTAATGAACGATATTCTCGCCACTGCCACCCACCGCCGCAAGTTCCTTGGCGGCCTGACACTGGGCGGCGCTGCGCTGGCGCTGCCAGCCTGCTCGACGCTGGGCGGTTTCAGCCTGGTCGATGCCGTGCAGCGCCTGCTTTACCTGTCGAGCGAGCGTGCCTTTGCGCGCATGCTCGACGAAGGCGGCTTCTGGGACCAGCAAGTCGCACAGGTCGGGCTGGAGAACCTGCTGGGCGCAAGGGGCGGGGTGCTCGGCACGATCCTGACCTCGTCGCTGTTCAAGGACCGGCTGTACGATGCCTTCGGCGATATCGCCTATGAAGGTGCCGAACGGGCCGCGCCCATCGTGACCGACGCGGTTCGCGTGATCGGCATCCAGAACGCCGTGGCGCTGGTGAACGGCGGCCCGACCGCTGCGACGGGTTTCCTGCGCG
Organism: Qipengyuania gaetbuli; assembly: GCF_020171365.1. Classification (NCBI taxonomy): domain Bacteria; kingdom Pseudomonadati; phylum Pseudomonadota; class Alphaproteobacteria; order Sphingomonadales; family Erythrobacteraceae; genus Qipengyuania; species Qipengyuania gaetbuli. The sequence continues at coordinate 2,117,089 of NZ_JAIUZO010000002.1, forward strand.
GCGAAATCGGCACGCGCCTGATCGATGCGATGGTTCCGGAACTGGGCACGGCGATGCGCGTGGCGCAGGACCCGCTGGTGGGCCAGGCGCTGGCCGCCCTGACGGGTGTCAACGTATCGCAGGTCGCAACCCGCGTCGCCGACCGGATCGACGATACGATCTGGAACGAGATCGGCAACGAGGAAGCGGCCATCCGCCGCGATCCGCGCTCCACCCGCGATCCGCTGATCATCGGCGTTTTCGGCGGCGCGCAGGCGTTCTGATCCGCAGCAAGCTGGGGACAAACGGGGCGCGCGGCGGCTCGCAATCTTGAGCGACTCGCCGGGCGCCCGTTAGCCTTGGGTGCATGACGGATACCTTCGTCGCCCTGTCCGATCCCACCCGCCGCCTCCTGCTCGACAGGTTGAGCGAAGAGGGCGGATTGACCCTTTCGGAACTGAGCGAGGAACTGCCGATCACCCGGCAGGCGGTCGCCAAGCACCTTGCCGTGCTGGAAAGCGCGGAACTCGTGGCGAGCGAGCGCGACGGGCGCTGCAAGCGCCACTACCTCAATCCCATGCCGCTGGCTAAAATGGCCAAACGCTGGCTCGTCCGGTTCGAGGACGTGCCGCTGGGCGCACTGGCGGGCTATCACGCCGCGCCGGCTACTCGACCAGCACACCACCCTTGATCACGGCATCGACGTCGGCCAGCTCGCCGACGTCCGCCAGCGGATCGCCGCTGACCGCAATCATGTCGGCCCATGCACCGGGCTTGATGACGCCGACCTGGCCCTTCTGGCCCAGCGCGTCTGCCGCATTGACCGTGGCTGCGCGGATCGCTTCGATCGGGGTCATGCCGTATTCGACCATGACGCGGAACTGACCGCCCACGAGCTCGTGCGGCATGACCGCCGCATCGCTGGCGAAGACCATCTTGACGCCTGCCTTGTGGGCTTTGCGGAAATTGTCGCGCTGCGCCTGGCTGAGGGCGCGTTCCTTGGCGATGTTTTCTTCCAGTACGCCGTTCGCCGCGCCCTGGCTCAGCGTGTATTCGGTGTTGTAGATATCCATCGAGAAGTAGGTGCCGTGTTCCTTGGCAAGCTTGATCGCCTCGTCATCGGCGTAGCTGGCGTGTTCGATCGTGTCGAAGCCTGCACGGATCGCTGCCTTGATGCCATCGGCGCCATGCGCATGGGCGGCTGCCTTCAGGCCCCAGAAATGCGCTTCGTCGGCAATGGCTTTCAGCTCCTCGAGCGTCAGCTGCTGGATGCCCGGCGCGGTGTTGCGGCTGAAGACGCCGCCGGTGGCGCAGGCCTTGATAACTTCCGCCCCGTATTTGCGCTGTTCGCGCACGCGCTTGCGCAGTTCGTCGGGGCTGTCGCCCACCGCCGGGCTCTTCGCATCGAAACTGGGCGGCAGGAATGTCTCGTCGCAGTGGCCACCGGTCGCGCCCAGCGCGTGGTTTGCGTTCACGATGCGCGGACCCGGAATCCAGCCTTCCTCGATCGCCTGGTCGATCCCGGCGACATTGTAATCGCTGTCGCCCACGTTGCGCACGGTGGTGAAGCCGACCTTGAGCATGGTGCGCGCATTGGCGACGCCGATGGCGGTCCAGAAGCGGTCGGTGAACTGGAGGCCGGAATAGCCCCCGTATTCGGGCCGCCCGTCGAGATGGACGTGCATGTCGATGAGACCGGGCAGCAGCGTGTGCCCGGCAAGGTCGATCCGCTTGGCATCGGCCGGTATCGCGCTGCCGGACCCGACGCTGGCCACCTTGCCGTCCACCACCGTCACTACCGGATTTTCGACGAAGCGGCCCGTTTCGACATCGAGCATACGATCGGCGGTAACCACGACGGTTTCGGCGGCAGCGGGTGCGGCGTAAAGCGCGATTGCGGCGGCGGCGCAGCGAAGGACGGGCTTCATTCTCTCATTCCCCTGAAGGCGGCACGACGCGCCGCGGCCGGCAAGTCATACAGGATGCGGCCTTGGGGGGAAGGGGCGTGTTTGCAGCTTCGTGCGAGAGGCCTTCAGGGGGCGGTGGCGGGCCAGTGCGAACAGCGGGCGGCGGGGTATGACCTCATTCATAACTGACCACCTCGAACTCGATCCCGTCCCAGTCGAAGAAGTAGAAGCAGCGCGGGCCGGGTTCGTATTTGCCGTGGCTGAAGGGTTCGAGCCCGTGGCGCACCACGACTTCTTCTGCCGCGTCGAGATCGTCGACCATGAAGGCGATGTGGTTGAGCGGCTGGCCCTTGCGGTAGTCGCCGGAGACGCCGGGATTGGTGTAGAGCGAGACGTAATTGTCCTCGCCGCCGATATGGATCGTCCGGCCATCGTTCATGGACGGTCCGCTCCAGCGTTCGTGCCAGCCGAGCAGCTCTGCCAGCAGGGCGGCGCTGCGGTCGGGATCGGTGACGGAAATATTGGCGTGTTCGATACGGCCCTTGGGCATCGCGGTTCTCCTTGTCTGCACGGACCGGAAAGCCGGCCCGCGATGTGCGATGCAGGGACATATGCAACCTCAAGCTAAGTTGAGGTCAAGGTTTGAATTTGCTATGACGGTAATCGATGAAAGCGAACGACCTGCTTACGATCGGCGAACTGGCGCGGCGCACCGGCCTGTCTGTCTCGGCCATCCGCTTCTACGAAGACAAGGGGCTAGTCGCGGCGCTACGCACGTCGGGCAACCAGCGGCGTTTCCTGCGCGGTGACATCAGGCGGCTCAGCTTCATCCTCATCGCGCAAAGGCTCGGCCTGTCGCTGGCGGAGATCGAGCAGGCGATGGCCTCGCTACCGCAGGGGCGGACGCCGAATGCGGCGGACTGGAAGACAATCAGCCGCACAGTGCGCGAGCGCATCGAGGCGCAGATCGCGGCGCTGGAGAAGGTCCGCGAAGACCTCGACGGCTGTATCGGCTGCGGCTGTCTCAGCCTGAAGAAATGCGCGCTCTACAATGCGGACGACCGGTGGGGCGAGAGCGGCAGCGGGCCGCGCGTGCTGCGGTAGTTCCTGTATCCACGGGATAGATAACGAACTATCCTGCTCATCGTGAGAGCGCGGTCCTTTTCCAGTCTGATAGTCGGGGGTGCGCTGGTGGCTGCGCCCGTCGCGCCTGTGCTGGCGCAGCAGAAGGCCGAAAATTCCACGCTCAACTCAGCAGATGCTGGCTGGCGGGATGCCGCCCGCAGGTGGAGCCTGCGGGTCGCGAGCCGGGCGCAGCAGATCTACCAGCTTGAAGTCGTTCGGCTGGGCTTCGAGGGCCGGGTGGAGGCGATGTTCAGGATCGGCGTCGACGGAACGGTGCGCGACTGCGCCGTGCACCGGTCGAGCGGAGCAGCCGAGCTCGACGCCCTGGTTTGCAGGGCCATAGCGCAATCGCCGCCCGCGCCCGTCAATTTGGACGCCGGAGGCCAGGCACAGGAAGTGGCCGTTGTGCTCCCGGTGGAGTTCGTCATGGTCGACGATTTGCCCCCTGCGGAAGAGGGCAGCGAAACGGACTAGTATTCCGGCCCAAGCTCCGCATCGAGATCGCGAGGGCGGGCGAAATGGACCAGTTTGCCGCAGCCTTCCTGCAGGTCGGCCCAGCTGTCGATATCGAGCTCGAAGACCGCAAAGGCAGCGGTCGGGAATTTCACCTTCGCTTCGTCGAACAGGTCGTTCTCGTTCCTGGGTGAAACCAGTTCGAACACCATGTCGCCGAAACCGGGATTGTGGCCTGCCAGCAGCAGGGCATCGACGCTGTCGTCGGTTTCGCCGATCACGTCGCAGATCGTCTCGGTGGAGGCGAGGTAGAGGCGGCGATCCCATTCGGGCTCGGGCCCTACGGCCGCTTCGCCAAGCGTGAGTTTCACCCGCTCGGCAGGGCTTGCCACGAGCCGGTTCCACTTCACCCCGTGATCGCGGATATGTTCGCCGATCAGGCGCGCTCCCTTGCGGCCGCGCGCATTCAGGCCCCGGTCGAAATCGCGCTTGTCGCTCTGCCCCCAATCGGACTTGGCATGGCGCAATAGGCCCAGGATCTTCACGAGGATTCGCTCTCCGCAGCTTCGAATGCCTTCGTTCCAACACCCTTAGCGACGCGCTGTAAAGCCTCGTCGAGCGTGACGCGTAAAACAGGCGTGCCTTCGGGAAAGGCCGACAGCAAGCGGCTGGGAAACGCGGGTGAGAGCACGACGAAATGGCCCGAATCCTCGCGGCTGCGGATGAGCCGCCCGAAGGCCTGCGCAAGACGCGCGCGGATGATGCGGTCGTCGTAACGCTGTGCCCCGCCTTCTTCCTCTGCGGCGGCGGCACGGCGCGCGCGGTGGAGGATGGTGGGGCGCGGCCACGGCACGCTTTCCATGACCACGCAGCGCAGCGAGCGGCCGGGCACGTCCACCCCGTCGCGCAGGGCATCGGTGCCAAGCAGGCTGGCGCGGGGATCGTCGCGGAAAATGTCGGTCAGCGTGCCGGTATCGATCGGGTCGACGTGCTGGGCATAAAGCGGCAGGCCCGCCCGGGCGAGCCGGTCGGCAATGCGGCCATAGACGGCCCGCATGCGCCTGATGGCGGTGAACAGGCCGAGCACGCCGCCATCGCTCGCCTCGATCAGGCGGGCATAGGCGCCGGCGAGCGCGGGGATGTCGCCCTTGCGGATATCGGTCACAATCAGGACCTCGGCGCGCCCCGCATAGTCGAAGGGGCTGTCCGCCTGCTGGGTCTTGGGCACCAGTTCGAGGTGCGGGGTGCCGCTCTTGGCGATGGCGTGGGGCCAGTCGGGCCCGCTCTCGTCGCGATCGGTCAGCGTGGCGCTGGTCAGCATGACGCCGTGTGCCGGTTCGAGCACGACCTTGGCGAAGGGCTTCATCGGGTCGAGCCAGTGACGGTAGATGCCGACATCGAATTCGCGCGCGTCGTTCCGGTCCACCGCCAGCCAGTCGACGAATTCCGGGTCCGAGGGGCCGCCGAGGCGCGACAGCAGGGCTTCCCATGCCGCGATGAGGTCCACCCGCCAGGCGAGCGAATGGCGCGCGCCTTCGATCCGTGCGCGGCCTTGTCCGTCGAGCCAGTCGGGCGCGTCTTCCAGCACCGCTTCGAGGCGGCCTGCCAGCTTGAGCAGGGGCGAGCGGATTGCGGCAAGCGCCTGCGCCGCGGTGCCTGCCGCCTCGACCAGTTCGCCGGGAAGCTGGGAGGTCTCGGTCTCGATCCCGTATCCCGCCTCCTGCCCGCTTTCATCGCGCGCATAGGTGACGGCGCGGACCTGCGCGAGCAGCGCCTCGAGAGGGCCGAAGGGCGTGCCCTCGACCAGCCGTCCGAGCCAACCGTCGGAAGGCAGCGCCTGCGCCGCTTCGACTGCGGCCTCCACTGCCTCGCCGCCTGCATCGTCATAGCTGGCGACATCGGCGAGGCGTGCAGCAAGGCCTCGGCGCCGCCCGCGGCTGTTCTTTTCTGGCCCGATGATCCAGCGCCGCAGCTCGATGGCTTCCTGCCCAGTCAGCGCAGCCGAGAAGGTGCTGTCGGCCGCGTCGAACACGTGGTGGCCCTCATCGAACACGATGCGCGTGGGCCGCGCATTCGGATCGCGCCCGCGGGCAGCATTGACCATCACCAGCGCGTGGTTGGCGATGACGAGATCGGCCTGCGCCGCGTTCCGTGCGCTGCGTTCGATGAAGCATTTGCGGTAATGCGGGCAGCCCGCATAGACGCATTCGCCCCGCTGGTCGGTCAGGGCCGCGATGCCGCGCTTGCGGAAAAGCGTTCCCAGCCAGCCGGGCAGGTCGCCGCCGATCATGTCGCCGTCCTGCGTATAGGCGGCCCAGCGCGCGATTAGCTGTGCCAGCACTGCGGGCCGGCCCGAGAAGCCGCCCTGCAGCGCATCTTCAAGGTTCAACAGACAGAGATAGTTCTCGCGCCCCTTGCGCACGACCACGGGGGGCGAGCCGTCGGGCCGCGTGGCCGGCCAGGCCCGCGTGCTTTCGCGGCGCAGCTGGCGCTGGAGGTTCTTGGTATAGGTGCTGACCCAGACCGTTCCGCCCGATTTCTCTGCCCAGAGCGAGGCGGGAGCAAGGTAACCCAGCGTCTTGCCGATGCCCGTTCCTGCCTGCGCGAGGAGGACATGGGGCCGCTTTTGCCGGTCGCGCGGCGAGAAGACATGGCCTGCCCCGCGCGAGAACAGCCTTTGCCCGTCGCGCCGTTCCGCCCCTTCACCGGTCAGCCGTTCAAGCTGCGCTTCGATTTCCGGCTCGTCGATCAGGACCTGTGCGGGTTGGGGGCGCTCTGCCGCCTCTTCCCATTCGGGAAGCTTGGTGAAGAGCCATTTCTCGGCCTTTTGGGGCTTGCGCACATGGGGGGCGAGCACGTTCGCCCATGGCCAGCGCAGCCGCGTCAGAGATTGCAGCGTCGACCACGCGCCCTCGCGTTCCGACCAGCCATCGCTTTCGCATGTCGCAACCAGCGCGCCTGCCGCCTTTTGCAGGAGCAAAGGCACGTCCGCGTCGTCTGCAGGCTCTTCCAGCTCAAGTGCGTGGGCCAGCCCCTTCGGCGTGGGAACGCAAAAGCGGGCCGGATGGACGAAGGCGAAAAGCTCTAGCAGGTCGAGGCCGGACAGATCTGGATAGCCCAGCCTACTCGCCACGAGCGGCGCGTTCATCATCAGGAGCGGCGTGTCGGCAGCCGCCATGACCGCCTCGCCCTTGGAACAGCCGCGCGTCGATCCGTTCGCATCGCGTAGCCAGGTTCCGGCATGGCTGGCGTGGAGGGCAGGAAGGGGCAGCGGCTGGCTCACGGATTCGACCATGCAAAGACCGGAACGAAAAGTAAACAGAAGCGCGAAAAAGCCTTCTGAAGACCGCACGGTTTATCGCAAATATTTTGCAAGCCAACCGATGTGGCACGCCAACAATCTATAAAATACAGGAAGTTAGGCGTTCCTGAATGGCAGCTTTCTGGAACCGGGTCCGCAATCCTACCGTTTCACTCACAACGATTTGGGCTGCGACAGCCTGAACACTCTCCCCGACCCCTCAACAGGTGTCGCAGCGGTAGGGGCGTCCTCCCGAAAGGGTGGGGCGCCCCTATTGGCCTATGCCGCGATCGCAAGCTCCGATGCAGCGAGTGCCTGCTCGAGGTCGGCGAAGATGTCCTCAGCCTCCTCCAGCCCGATGGACAGGCGCAGCAAGCCTTCGCCGATGCCGTGGGCCGCGCGCTCTTCGGGCGTGTAGGTGGAATGGGTCATGCTGGCCGGGTGCTGGATCAGCGTTTCGGCATCGCCGAGCGAAACGGCACGGATGATCATCTCGAGCCGGTTCATGAAGCGGATGCCCTGGTCGTAACCGCCCACGAGGTCGAAGGCGATCATCCCGCCCGGAAGCGCCATCTGCCGCGTCGCCAGTTCGTGCTGGGCGAAGCTTTCCAGACCCGGATAGTGGACCGCTGCGACCTGCGGCTGCGCTTCGAGCCATTGCGCGACTTCCAGCGCGGTGCGGCTGTGGCGTTCCATGCGCAGGGCAAGCGTCTTGAGGCCGCGCATGATCAGCGTGGCGGTGAAGGGGCTCATGACGGCCCCCGTCATGTCCTTCAGGCCTTCGAGGCGGACCTTCTGCATCATCCCGGCACTGCCCGCGACAAGCCCTCCGACAAGGTCGCCATGACCGCCGAGGTATTTCGTCGCGGAATGGACGACGATGTTGGCGCCAAGCTCGATCGGGCGCGTGAGGGCAGGCGTCGCATAGGTGTTGTCGACCACCACCTGCGCACCGTGGCGCTTCGCCACCGCGCTGATCGCGGCGATGTCGACGAGCCGCATGTTAGGGTTGGCCGGAGTTTCAAAATACACCACTTTGACGCGATCGTTCATGGCTGCTTCCAGCGCGGCGGGATCGGTCAGGTCGACGTGGATGACCTTGACCCCGAACTTCGCCAGCCCGTGCCGGAAGAAGGCGAAGGTGCAGCCGTAGAGCGTCTCGTCGGTGACGATTTCGTCGCCTGCCTCGAGGATGCTCCACATGACCGCCGTGATCGCGCCCATGCCGCTGGCGGCGGCAACGCCCGCTTCCGCTCCTTCGAGTACGGCCAGGCGCTGCTCCAGCAGGTCCACCGTGGGATTGGAAATGCGCGAATAGAAATAGCCCGGCTGCTCGCCGGCGAAGATGGCGCCGCCCTGTTCGGCGCTTTCAAAGGCAAAGGTGGACGCAAGGTGCATGGGCGGCGTGAGGGCGCCCTGGTTTTCGGCTGGATCGTAACCGTGATGGATGGCGCGGCTTGCGAAACCGGAAAGTTTGGTGCGACTCATAATATGCCTCTTTGCATGCGTTTGAGGCCAATATACCGATGCAGCTGTGGCATTTCCCTGCAAAGTGTGCCAATTTCATGGGTGAAATTGGCATATCCTGCTAACAAGAGGGCGGTATGGACGGGAAAGATCGCCAGATCCTGAGAGAGCTGCAGCGCGACGGGCGCCTCACCAATGCGGAGCTGGCGGACCGCGTCAACCTGTCGCCTTCGCCCTGTCTGCGGCGCGTGAGGAACCTGGAGAAGGCGGGTGTCATCGAACGCTATGTCGCGCTCGTCGACCGCGAGGCGGCAGGCTATCCGGTGACCGCTTTCGTGCAAGTGACGCTGGCGCGCCATGACCGCGAGGTGGTCGATACTTTCGAGCAGCGAGTGCGCGAAACGCCGCAGATCCTGTCCTGCCACCTGCTGACCGGGAGCTCGGATTACCTGCTGCAGATCGTGGTCGCCGGCCTCGACGATTACGAGACCTTCATGCGCGAAACGCTTCACACCACGCCTGGCATCGCGACCATCAACACCAGCTTCGTCTACGGCACCGTGAAGGACACGGTCGAGCTTCCCTAGAGGCGGGTTGCGGGCGTCCGCACCTGGTCCGACCGTATGCGGTTCAAAGCCAGCGCCGCGTCGGCGAGCTGGGCGAACTGGCGGATCGTCTCGCGCACGAGATGGGCATCCTCGTGGTGGTCGAGCGAGCCGCTTTCGAACATGTCCCCGCCGTTGATCGCCATGACCATCGTGCCGCCGGTGAAGAGGACCGAGCTGTCCCTGCCGCCGAACGCGCTCTCCATCGCCAGCAGCCGCTCGATATATTCGGGATGCATCATCCAGCGCGCTTCGGTCTGGTCGGTGGAATAGACGTCGTAGCGGTCCTCGAATTCGGGGCTCACCATCTGCGCGCGGTCGAGGATCGTCCCCTCGACCTTGATCGTGTCCTTTGCCCCGCCGAAGAACTTGCTGAACTGCCCGTCGGGGGCGAGCAGGGTGGTGCCGTGAAACCTTTCCTCGAAACCGATCGACAGGATCGCGCCGCGAAAAACCGTGACCCAGCGCTGGTTCTTGCCCGAGCCGCGCCGCTCCTCGAGATGCGCCTCGTGCAGCAGGAAGGGATGCGGCCCTGCATGGCCCGACCACAAGTCCTCGAAGCTCGAGCGGTCGTGCGAAGGCAGCATGCGAAAGGCGCGCGTCTGCTCGAATGCCTCGCTGCCCTCGCAGTCATGGCAATATTCCAGCCCCAGCGACTTCGCGATGGCTTCGTTGATGCCCGATTTGACCTGCTTCTTCGCATCGAATTTCGGTTTCTGGGTCCACGCCCACGCGAGGCCTCCTGCGACCACCCAGACGAATATAGGAATGTCGAAGGGCGAGAAGCCGAACACCCAGAGCGCGCCCAGCAAGGGCAAGAGGACAATGGCGATATTGAAGATGCGGTTGTTCGATTTCTCGATCGCGAGCCGGCGCGTGGTGCGCTGACCATCCAGCCATTCGCCCAGTTCGCCCGCCATCAGCCGATCGGCATCGGGATATTCGATCACCCGTACTTTCCCCTTTAACCCTTGCACCCTATCATAGCACCCGACTTGGAATAGGGGGTTAAGACATGGGCGTTTTCGCAATGGTCGTGATCGGCGTCATCGTGCTCGTCGCCATCATGCTGGTGGGCATCTACAACCGGCTGGTCGGCCTGCGGCAGACGGTCAACCAGGGCGTGGCCGATATCGACGCGCAGTTGCGGCAGCGTCACGATCTCATCCCGAATCTCGTCGAAACCGTGAAAGGCTATGCCGGACACGAGAAGGAAACGCTCGACGCCGTGATTTCCGCGCGCAACCAGGCTGCGAACGGCCCGATTACCTCGGGCGACGAACAAGGCCTGCGCGTGGCGCTGGACCGCCTGCTGGCACTGGGAGAGGCCTATCCCGACCTCAAGGCCTCGGCCAATTTCCAGGAACTGCAGCGCGAACTGGCGCATGTGGAAGACAAGCTTGCGGCTGCCCGCCGGGCACTCAATGCCGCGGTTTCGCGCTACAACACGGGCCGCGAGACTTTCCCGGCCGTGCTGTTTGCCGGAATACTGGGCTTCCAGCCGGCCGATTTCCACCGGCTGGACGACAGCGAGAAGGGCACGGTCGACCAGGCGCCCAAGATCGCGTTCTAAGGCGGGCTCGACCCACCGCAGCACAGGCCCGAGACACCCCGGGAAAGGTTGCAATTGCGGGGCAACATTTCACTTGCGATTCATGATGCACGAGATATATGCGCCGCTCCCGCTGCCCCAAGGGGACTTCCTAACCGCAAGGCAGCTTGTCGTTTCATGGTCCGCAAGGACTGTTTAGGGGGTCCCTTGAGTTGCAGCATTTCCCTGACGCCTGGTCCGTAGTTCGCGCGCTCCGCCCGGACGAGCCGATCATTCTCAATCGCCCGCACGCCGCAGCGCGTGCCGCCCGCTTCTTCGTCGAGAAGTTCCCGGGCAAGTCGCTCTATGCGGTCAAGGCGAATCCCTCGCCCGATCTCGTGCAGATCCTGTGGGACAACGGCATCACGCATTACGACGTCGCGTCCATCGCAGAAGTGCGCATGGTGCGGCAGGCGCTGCCCGATGCGACGCTGTGCTTCATGCACCCGGTCAAGTCGCCCGGCGCGATCCGCGAAGCCTATTTCCAGCACGGCGTGAAGACCTTCAGCCTCGATTCGGTCGAGGAACTGGAGAAGATCGTCGATGCGACTCGCGGCGAAGACGGGGAACCGGCTGCCGACCTGCGGCTGTGCGTGCGCCTGCGCGTCTCGTCCGAACACGCGGCCCTCAGCCTTGCTTCCAAGTTCGGCTGCGACCTCACCGAAGCGCCTGCGCTGCTGCAGGAAACCCGCCAGTATGCCGACTGGCTGGGCGTGTGCTTCCACGTGGGTAGCCAGGCGATGAGCCCGTTCGCCTATGTCCAGGCGCTCGACCGCACCCGCGCGGCCATTGCCGAAGCTTCGGTCGTTATCGACATGGTCGATGTCGGCGGCGGTTTCCCGAGCGTCTATCCGGGTATGGAGCCTCCGCCGCTCGAAGACTATTTCACCATCATCCACCAGCACTTCTATGCGCTGCCGATCGCCTACAACGCCGAACTGTGGTGCGAACCCGGCCGCGCGCTGTGCGCCGAATACAGCAGCTTGGTGGTGAAGGTCGAAAAGCGCCGCGGCGAGGAGCTCTACATCAACGACGGTGCCTATGGCGCCCTGTTCGATGCCGCCCATGTCGACTGGAAATTCCCGGTCCGTGCGCTGGAAGAAGACCTGATCAAGCCGGCGACCGATTTCGCCTTCTACGGCCCCACCTGCGACGATGCCGATTTCATGCCCGGTCCGTTTTCCCTGCCGGAAGACATCCAGGCCGGCGATTACATCGAGATCGGGATGCTGGGTGCCTATGGCGCCGCGATGAAGACCGACTTCAACGGCTTCGGCGCGGCCGAGCGTATCATCGTGACGGACGAGCCGATGGCGAGCCTTTACGACGGCAGCCGTGCCCGTCCGGCAGCGGACAACGTCGTCAGCCTGCGCTGACCTCTGTCAGCCGAATTCCTTGCGGTGACTGTCGAGGACGGGCTTTACCCGTCCGAGCGCCTCGCCGATCAGCGTAGGCAATTCCTGCTCGCCCAGCTCCAGCACTGAGTTGTGCGCGGCAGCAACGCGCTTTGCACCCGCCCAATCGATGCCCAGCGCGATGGCCCATTCGCGAAACGCTTCTGCAGCGCCACGCTCTTCTTTCAGCGCCTTGGCAAGGGTGGGGTGAAAATCGAGGCGCTGGTTGATGGGGGCGAGTGAAATCGGGAAGTTCTTGTCGAGGTACATCAGCGTGTCGTCGACATGGATGGTCCCGCTACGGCGGTGATAGGCAAGCACGGACGAGAAGTGCACGCTCTCGTCGTCGCACACCAGCGGAACCCCGGCCGGGACCTTGAAATCGAAGTCGGACCCGAATTCGCGTGCCAGCGCGGGGCTTTCGCAGCGGTCCTCCTGCCACGGCAGGTCCGGCAGGACCGCAAGATGCCTCTTGGTCCCGTAGAGCGCTGCATGCGGATAGGTGCGGTGCATCCATTCGCAATGCAGCGTGTGGAAGGGGTGCAGGTTGAGGATGGCGGAAATCCTGGCGCCGCCGTCGGTCAGCCGATCCACCTCCGCCTGCGCAGGCTCGGGCAGGGTGTAGCTGTCCAGGAAAACGAAATCGCCGCTTTCCAGCCGGACCAGCGACGCCTGCGTGCCCAGGTCGACAAGGCCCTTGGCCTTGAACTGGCCGCGGAAGTGCCAGAAATCCTCACCAAGCCTGGTGAGGCTCTCGTTTGTTTCGGAAGTGCTCATCATCACGCCGAACGGGCGGAAGGTGATTTCTATCCCGGGTAGTCAGCCTTCGCGGCTGGCCATCAGTCGTCGAACCCCACGAAGCGCGCCGCCTCGCTCACCTCGCGGCGGGTAATCTTGACCGGATTGGCGGGGAAATCGGGATCGGGCCAGCCCATGGCGACCGCCTTCATGATGACCTGGTCGTCGGGGATGCTGGCATGCTCGCGAACCACCGGGCTTTGCATGATGCCCTGCGAGTTGATCACGCAGCCTAGACCCCGGCTCCACGCGGCATTGACCAGCGCGGTGGTCACGGCGCCGCAGTCGAAAG